>CAZKAQ010000093.1:0-14845 GCA_964550655.1 uncultured Granulosicoccaceae bacterium | reverse complement strand
GGTGGAATCAAAGATCAAGTGAGATGCCGTCGATTTCATGAATAGTCCGGGTTAAATTGATCATTTGAGACCCGAAGGCCATGTTTACTCACAGCGCTCCACAGTAAGTTCAAGCGTCGGCGGCCGTGTTGTCGCACTTGACTGAAACGCTACATCGTTACCACTGCTCTGCCGCAGAACCAGCGTCACATCATCAGTAATCAATACAGGGTTCAGGGTAAAGCTAAAATCCAATCCGAGGGCCCACAAATTTTCGGCGTTGCCGGCCGGCTGACCTGACGGTACAACCAAACTCTGACTCTCATCACTCCATTGGAAGTCCGACACAGCGAAGACTGTTATCAGTCCGGTACCCGGATCGGCTCCAACGGTCAGGTTCAGACTGGCATCTGTCACCTGACCTGCATCCTGATCGTACTGAAAACGAATTAACGATACACTTCGATCAGCGTCAACCAGCAGACGTGCATCATTGAAAATTTGCGAGTTTTGAACAAATGCATCTTCGGTCAGGGTAGCGAAAATTGTTTCTGTCACCACTGTGCACTGTAGCTCAGCATCGAACGGGTCTGTGCCCTGCTCCAATTCAGTGATATTCGAAATACCGTCATTATCTGTATCATGGTCCGTAGAAAAATCTTCCAGCTCAACGGTAGCGTTTTCTTCCACAACAGTCTCTCCACTGAAATTCGCAAGCAACACAGAAGTGTCCTGATGGCTGCCTCTGATCTCGGCTTCAATGGCCACCGTTGCGCCCGATTGAGCCGTAACTGATGCAGTATAAGTATCTTCCAGACGAGACAATTCGATCGCCTGTCCGTCTACTTCCAACAATGCAAAGGCACTTTCAATATTTGTTATCTCTACCGGTACATCGAAGGTAATGCTAAAAGGAACAGATAACGGGTTGTTTAGTGGATCTGTGCCTGCGATTAACTCATCAGAATCACTCAGACCATCAGCATCCTGATCAAATTCAAGGTTCCAGGTAGCACCTTCGATAATCACCAGACCATTGTCCTGATCAACTTGTCTGCTTAGTTCACCAACGGTGAGCTCCTGGCCGGTAACACCTTCAACCAAACGGAGACTGACAGTTAAATCTTCTTGTCGCACAACCCTGAACGATTCCCGGAACTGGCCAACGCTTGCATCAACAACGCGGGTGTTATTACCGAGTTCGGCAACAATTTGATAGTTATCGAAACCAGCCGCAATGAACGTGACCGGCAATTCAGCAATGACTTCTATCTCAACCAGATCCGGAAGCTGTGATGAATTCAGCGGGTTGGTGTTGAACTGACGCTCAAGCAGATTACTGGCACTGTCACCATCAAAATCGAAAGAATCAAAATCATAGTCTTCGGGTAGTAGTGTAAGTACAGTATTATCGGTGCTTGTAATGAGTGACTTTTCAGCTCTACCCAGTGTCAGCAGCTGTCCCGAAAAGAGTTCTGTAAACTCAATTTGTACGGCAATTTCAGATTGCGCCGGAACCTCTATCTGGCCGGTGAACTGACCAGTAGCGTCAATCTGCAATTCAGTTTCAACACCATTAATAGTGACTGTCCCGCGCAGCGCTTCAGGATCGATTTTGCTTGCAGTACGCAGACGTTGAGGCAGTGGCACGCTGACATTGGAGCCGTCAAGCACAAGCTGATCTGTTACGGGCGCTCGCTGCGAATCGCAGGCGATCAGGATAAGAAGCGCGAGCAAAACTATCGCTTGATTAATGTGCCGGTTTTTTGCAACCATGGGTAAGTCTCGTAATCGAGGTACCCCAGCCGCTGTTGCGGTTCTGCCCCTTACTCAGCGCTCGGCTGATCGCTGATGACCGTGAGCGTAACCGTGTCCGGGGTGGTGGTACCGGGTGGTACAGAAGGCGGCGATTCGTCATCTGAACCTCCACCAGCCAGAGCACCCAGTGCAATCAAAGCACCAACACCCAGTATTATTGCTACCGGACTAACACTGAATCCTTCACTTTGTGGCGCAGGTTCAGGTTCTATCGGCTCTGACGCCACAACAGCAGGCGTATCAACAGGTTCTACAACGACCGGCGCTGTGAGCGGTAATACAATTGGCGCGTAATCAAAACCACGATTGGTTTTATTACCTTCTATGTCAATTGCTTCAATGTAGTATTGAAATCCGGGGTAGGCACTCTCTGATGTTTCGACAGCGATCATATACTCACCAATCGAGTCAAGTAATGGACGCATGTTCAGCGCCTGAAATTGTCCGGAGTCACTCTGTCGATAGTACAAAATAACCTGATCAATGCCGATATCATCAGAAACCCGAGCCAGAAAAGTCTGCAACTCGCCAGCAATACCCGCCTCCAGCTGGCGATGGATAAGCACCGGCGCCTCGGTATCAGTTAACAGCCGCGTGCCCGGCTCATCGACTTGTCCGGCTGCTTGTGCAAGTGCCGGCGAGATTGGAGTCAACGTCATAGACGTTACCAATAGCACAGCCAAAAGCCGGGACCCGGTTCTTTGCTGTGATTTCAACATAGACGACACCTCATTTAACGACCTCTCAATTAGGGCATCAAATGGTAAATTGTACAAGCCCATTGCGCCGGAGAGAAAATTTAACAATAAATGAACTGCAATAATTGGTGCACAGACTCATCTTTTAACAAGGTATCTGTCGCAGAACGGGCAATTCATCTCCTTTAATGCAGCACTATACCGCAAGCCGGAATCAGGAGATGAGTGATTTAAGTTCGAAATCCGTGTCAGCAGCCTGCTCAGCAGTCGGGCTGATATTTTCTGCCAGGAGTTTGCGCGCTAACATGTGATCACGCGGACTATTGACTGAATCAACACTCTGCAGGGCAGAACCTGCAAAGTGAAAAATGGAAAAATTTTGTGGTGATTCGCCGCGACGCATTACAAACTGATCGGGCTTATCAGACAGCCCCGCCATCTGTAGGCTGTGCTCGCCCTGATCAGACCAGAACCAGGGAACCGATTGATACGATTTTTTATTACCTGCAATAGCAGCCGCTACCACACGCGCCTGATCCGTTGCATTCTGTACCGACTCAAGCCTGATCATCTTGTTACTGTAAAACGGGTTCGGATGAAAAGCACAATCTCCTATTGCATAGACGCCTGTAGCAGAGGTTTCACAAAACTCATTGACCACAATACCGTTGTCACATTTAATATCTGCTGCAACAGCAAGCTCATGATTCGGTAAAACACCGATGCCAGCCACAAGCAGATCGCAGTTAAGCTCATCCCCTTGCGCACTGACTACCATGGATACTTTGGTGTCGCCTTTGAGTTCACTGACAGAGTCGTTCAGTCGAATCGCAATGCCGTTCGTCCGGTGCGTCTGTTCAAACCACGCAGATACATCAGGAGATACCGCTCTTGCCATCACGCGATCTGCAGTATCAAAAACGGTCACGTGTTTGCCTGATGAATTGGCTACTGCTGCGAATTCAAGGCCGATAAATCCGGCACCGATGACGACAATATTCTGCGCAACTGCAAGCTCTTTTTTGATGCGGCGTGAATGCTCCACATCGCGAAGCAGATGTACACCATCCAGTTCTGCTCCGGGTATCGGCAACGCCCTGGGTCTGGCACCGGTCGCGATGACCAGAGTCTGATAGGTAAAGTTTTCGCACTGGCTGGTAACAGTTCGTGTCGCCAGGTCGATCCCGGTTACTGTGCAATTTAAATGAACCTGAATATCTTTAGACTCATAAAAGCTCACCGGTCGCATGGAGAGCTTTTCGTCGTCAGTTTCACCAGATAAAAAAGACTTTGACAGCGGTGGTCGGTGATACGGATACTCCGCCTCTTCACTTAACATGAGTATCGGCGTCGAGACTTTCTCTTTGCGTAGTGCCAGACACACCTGCACTGCGGCCTGGCCGCCACCTATGATTATTATCGGATCAGCGGCTGACTCAGACACAAGCTAATTCTGCTCAGTGGGAAGATTTACTTCTATACCGTCAAGCTCATCAGTCATTTTAATCTGACAGCTGAGCCGGCTGGTAGGTTGTCTTTCTACGGCTGTGAAACCAAGCATTTCGTCTTCGTCACTTTGTATGGCCGGCACACCGGCTTTGAACTCATCTTCGATAAAACAATGACAAGTCGAACACATACATGAACCACCGCACTCAGCCTCTATGCCATCAATATTATTAGATATGGCTATTTCCATCAGGCTGAGACCATTTTTGCCTTCCACCTCATGTCGGGTACCATCGGCATCAATAAATGTAACTTTCGGCATGCTGTTTTCTCTCACAAGTATTTTGCTTTGAATGATAAGCCAGCCAGACACAAATGTGTATCATTCAGGTATTATTTCGATTAACTTTGAAACTTGTCAGGCATAGATACAACGGCTATTGCAATACGCTCGCAGTTGCAGAGTTAAAAGATGGCTTGACTGCCAATAGCGGCGCGTTGACGCCCTCGCTACTGACAATCACTTCGTCTGAATTTGCAGAAAACGCAACCGCCTCGCTCTGTTGCATCCGGTGACTGCTGAGAATCTGCGGCTTACGTGCCAATGCGCTGGCCCAGCTTTCTTCACCATGGCGTTTAAAAAGATATACGTGTCGGTAATTTGCAACCACTGCCGTTCGATCATCAGCGCTTATATCGGCGGCAGTTGCTTCATATAGAATCCTGCCGGCAAGTCGGCGCTCCCACCAGACATCATCCTGATGCGCATGCAGCTCGGCTAACTGCCCTACTTTCGCTGCGGTCAGTTTACCTTTAGGGTCACGATTTTCATCATGAACCACGGCGAGCGGCAGAGCATATACACCTGGTTCTGACCTGTCTTTGGCTATCAGGTATATCCTGCCTTCAGCCACGGATACCGCCATCGACTCAACATTTTTCGATCCGTCCTCGTAGGAAAAATCAATCCGTCGAACCGGCTTAAGCTGCGACGGTAAGTTATTAAAGTCAGGCTGCCTGAAAATATAGATGGAGCTAACAGAATGTATTTTCAGGTTATCGCCGGTTTCAGCCAGCGCTATAAAATTTTCACCGTTATAAGAATATGACGATAAATCTTCCCAGTCCCGGTTTCGCACAGACAGATCAATTGATGCCAGATGCGTTCCGCTACGGTTAATCGCGAAGAGTTCAGGCTTGTTACCACTGTCGTTGATCGCCCAGTACTTGTTTCGTTCGCCCAGCACAGGTGCCAGACCACTTAACTCTCTCAGCTCAGATGACTGAAGTTTACCGAGCAAATGAGTACTTGCACCGGTAGCTGTCAGAAACCATTTTGAGTTTTCCTGTTCCAGGTCCACCTCATTAGGCAAAGCACCGCTCTTATCCAGTTTCACTTCATGCAACGCAGCATCAAGCAGGCTGGCATTAAGCCACACCCGTTCAGCTCTATCAGCTTGCTGCTGTAATGAACAACCTAATATAAACAGATTGAGTACAACTGGCCAGATTCTTAGTAGACGCATTTTCAAGAAACGTTTTTTAGTTTTTAGATATTTTTATAATTTTATTATTCCCGGGGCACAAACTCACAGGGAACACCACTTACATCACAAGCAGATTCGATAATCAAACTGGTATTATTTTCCCGGCAGGAAACACGGGATTGAAGATCTTAGCCCGGCTGACTACCTGACTATCCAGCCAGCGCCGGCAAACCGGTTACCAGAGCAATCCGACAACTAGTCCGGGACTTTACTCACCACTGGCAGGTTGTCGGTCATCCGGAGAATTTTCTTCGCTATCGTCATCCTGCGAAGCTTCGACAGCACGAAACGGCACAACGTTCTCAGCGGTAATAATTCCATGACTACTGCGAGCTTCGACAGCAGTGGGTACCGATACTCGCATAGGCGAGTCGGGTGCACGTTTTTCAAAAACACGCTCAATATTGCCATCACCATCTATTGTGACTACATCGCCGGTACGCAACTGCATCGCATCTGTTACGCCCATCACCGACGGAATATCATACTGTCGGGCCAGTTGCTCAGCCACCGAATCAGTCGCACTCGCGTCTTCGATAATGGCTTTTGCAAGCAGCAGCTGATCACGCCATTCTGCACTGATCCTAACAGCGACAACTATCTCACCTTCCCGGACATAGGGTAGTTCAGCCTCATTACGAATCATATGTACAGTGCCACTTACCAGGAACACTCCACCTGTACGCATACCAGAGAGCCGTTCTACGCGACCAGAGTCTATATTTATATTCATTATTCTCTCGCAATCATTAAGTAAGGTTGAACGCTTCGATTTTACCAATCTGCGATTCGATCAGGCCGCTTTCATTCTCTGAACACCTTGAGCTCGGCCATTCGATGACCAATAAAGCATCTTCTCTTCAAAAAGATCCGGTTCAAAAGGTTTTGACAGGTAATCGTCCATGCCTGCTGCTATACATTTATCTGAATCACCGGCCATTGCATTTGCCGTAAGCGCAATTACCGGAGTGGAAACAACATTGGGATTAACGTGCTTGCGAATTCTTTTTGTCGCTTCATAGCCGTCCATCTCAGGCATCTGACAATCCATCAGGATAACGTCATAGATATTATGCTCAAGCGCCTCAAGCGCATGGACACCATTATCCGCTGTCTCTACATCATAACCAAGGCTCTCAAGCATACCAAGTGCGACCATCTGGTTAATCTCATTGTCTTCCACAACCAGGACTCTTCCGCCCGCTTGTACCTGGGACTTTGATACCAGCGCCTCCTCACTCACTTTTGCACTTGGATCCTGACCATGTATCAAATCACCCACAATGGTGTGAAGAGAATCAAGTCGAACAGGCTTGGTCAGATGTGCACTCACGCGCATATTGTGATTTGCCAGCAGTTCCTGAGACTGGCTGCTCATGTAAACCAGAGATATAACTTTCAGGCTATCCAGATTCTTGTTCTTTCCCAAAACTTCAACAAACTGGGCACCACTCATATCAGTGAGGTTCGAAGATACAAGAATCGCATCAATGTTATTAATAGGTCTTTTGCTGAGAAATCCGAGTCCTTTAACAGCAGATTCAAACGAATCAACAGTAGCTCCTAACGCAACCAGATACTCTGCCAGCTTCTCACGTGCAACTGTATTGCCTTCCAATAATATAACGTTCGCACCAACCAGACGATTATACACTTTAGGCTCAGCTGCCTTGTCGCAACCACGAAACGGTATACTGAAACTGAAGGTACTGCCCTTACCGGGTTCAGACGTCACTACAATCTCACCACCCAGCCCTTCAACAAGTTGCCTTGAGATAGACAAACCAAGCCCGGTACCTCCAAACTTTCGCGTGGTGGATCCGTCTGCCTGCGCAAAAGACTCAAAGATCGCGTCTATTGCACTCTCTTCAATTCCGACACCGCTATCCTGCAATTCGAAGGAAACCACTCCAGCCTCAGGATCAATGTACTTCGTACGCATGATAATTTGCCCTTCCGTGGTGAACTTGATAGCGTTCCCCATAAGGTTCGTCAGTATCTGACGCAAGCGCGTTGGATCACCATTGACCATCACCGGTATCGTAAAATCGAGATCCGTTACCAGCTCGAGATTTTTCGTATGTGCCTGAGTCGCCAGTGCGCTACAGGTATCTTCAACCAAAGCCAGCAAGTTAAAATCGATTGATTCAAATTCGAGACGACCAGCCTCCATTTTAGAAAAATCAAGTATATCGTTGATAAGGTTGAGTAGATTTTTCCCGGACGATACTGCCGTGTCTACGCAATCCGACTGACTGGTATCGAGTACTGTTTTACTCAGCAAATTCAGCATACCCAGCACACCATTCATGGGTGTTCTAAGTTCATGACTCATATTTGCCAGAAACTCCGACTTAGATCTTGAAGTCTCTTCCAGTTCTTTTTCGCGGGCATGCTTGAGTTCAATAAGACTGCCTAGTTCATTAACCGTATCTGCAAGCTCATCCAGCTCTCTTGCTGCCTGTACTTTGATTGGCTCACCATGTTGATCTGTCTGGATTTCAACCAACTTGTTATGAATTGCCCGAATCGGAGCAATCACCAGACGCATCACTACCAGCATCACGATAATCGCAATAAGTGTAAAAGCCGCAATTGTGTAAAGCCATATTTTCTGTACGTGATCACGTACTGTCTGTCGTTGGACGCTTGCGTCCCAAACAATAGAGATTGTCCCGAAAGACTCTCCTTCGAAGATCACATCCTGTTCAAAAGAGGTTTTCAAAGAGTCCGGAATATCGTGATTACTCGTCCAATTGGCCAGATTTTGATTGTATTCATTAACAATCGAGAGCGTGTGAATCTCGGGATCCAGCTCAATAGAACGCGCGACAATGGTTTCCAGTACCGGTGTGTCTTCACTAAGTACCGCATCAAGTGATGTTGCGAACAACATACTGAATGTCTTTTGACTGTTTACTTGAAAGCTGTCTTCCAAAGTACGGGTTTGCACAGTACGCATGTACTCGCCAGTGATGTACGCCACACTTGCAAATGTCAGAGTAAGACTGATCAGCAGTAGACTCTGTAACTTATAATTTTTTATAAACTGAACTGGCATTTTCCGCTCCGTGTAACGACTGTACTGTTATTATTTTATATTTCAGCAGACGTCTACTAACTAAACCTGACTATTGGGCTGCAGCGGGAAGATTATTTCCCTTGGCGCTGCTGTTTTTACTTTTACTGGTCGCAAGAACCCACTCAATAGATTTTTTGTTTTCATCATTGAAGAAAATATGATTCTGACTCATAGATTCAGCAACAGATCGGTAGTCGTTATTTGCTCCCTCTACAAATCCATTGAAGTCAAGCAACAACAACTCATCAGCGTCCTCGGCGCTCGATATCTCAAGCAAACTCGCCTTAAGCGCGCTGTATATCGCCGGGTCTATTCCATCGCGAGCCACCCAGGGATTTGCCACTAGCGGGAATCTCGCCAACTCACGAATCTTTTCACCATCTAAAAGTAGTCGACGAAAAGTCGCTTCAGACATAGCACCTGCGGCAAAGTCGCCGACGCCGACTTTCACTCCAACGATATCGTGACGTCCAAGATACTCATAACGACTCAGATCTTTTGCTGTAATACCGTTTCGCAGCAGAAATTGTTGAGCTACGAATCGTCCACTGGCAGACTGCTTATCGCCGAATGCAAATGACTCACCTTTTAAATCTGACATTTTCCGTATTGAACTATGCAAACCGGTGGCAATTATCCCGTTCACCACTTTAGTGCGATTTTTACTCTCAATGGCAAGTATCTGAATTCCCGGGTTCTCTGTTTTAGCCTCTACGTAACTTGCGGGACCAAAACGAGCAAAATCTACTTTTCCCTCTGCCAGATACTCAATACCTCTATCGTAATTTTTGGCGATCTGCATACGAATACGAACAGAACTACCCAAACGCTGAGAGACTTTTTTCTCTAATAACGTAATAAGTGGTCTGAACTTGCGAACCATTGATGATGGCTTGGAGGAATTGTACAAGCCGATATTTATTGTGATCTGGTCGTTGTTTCTGCTCTGCGCATAAGCGCTGCCAGCAACTATCAAAACAGTAGCAACAATTGCTGTGAATATTTTGGATATCGGTTTTTTCATTATATTACGGCTCAACTTCCTGGCGAACAGGAGTGAAATTTTCCATATTTCTTTCGCCCCTACTGTGTCGGCAAGGTAAAAAAAGTATTGAGCAATTCTTTAGACGAACCACTTCTCACACTGCAATGCCTGCAGCGCGTCACCAATTCATGCCTCATGATCAAGTTATTGCACCGCACTGTCGATCACCTCCGTAGAGATGTACTCCCGGTACCCGTGCATCTATCACGTTGAGCGCACAACAGAAAAAATAATGAGCGACGATTCAAACAACAATAACTGCCTGCAACAGGAGCAGCGTGCTGCTGACGCCGAACGCCTGGCCGAGCGATTGGCAAAACAAAACCGCGAGCTTGAATCAGAACTCTTGCAGGCACGCAGCCAGGCAGATGCTGCGGAATCTTTAAAAAGTCAATTTCTCGCTAATGTCAGCCACGAAGTCCGAACACCGATGAACGGTATTCTCGGTATGACAGAGCTGCTTCTCGATACTAATCTGGATGAAAACCAGCTGAAATTTGCCAATTCTATCTCGCGTTCGACAGAATCACTTTTGTATATCGTGAACGATATGCTCGATTTCTCGACCCTTCATCAGTGCAAACTGGAACTCGAAGAGAATGTCTTTTTCTTCAGCAAAGTGGTTCAGGACGTTTGCAGTCAGTATGAAGAGAAGGCTGCAGCTAAAGGTATCACTCTTACCAGTTCAGCTGAAAACACTGTGCATATTCCGGTTATCGGAGACGAATTTCGAATTCGTCAAATAATTGCGAACCTCGTTGACAACGCTGTAAAATTTACTGAAGCAGGCAGCATTACTGTAAACGAACTTGCCATCTCGGAAGATGGAGTTCATACCGTAACCATTACAGACACCGGGTCGGGTATAGAGCGTGACGTCAAAGCAACCATCTTCAAGTCATTTGCGCAGGCGGATGGTTCCAGCACAAGAAAGCACGGAGGCAACGGGCTCGGGCTGTCTATTGCAAATGACCTGGCACAATTGATGGACGGTGAAATCACCCTGCAGAGCGAGCCTGGCAAAGGTTCTACTTTTACTTTCCGATGTAAGCTCAAAGAAGGTGATACTGAAGCGATCAACGAGGTTGGCACAAAGCTTCTGAAAGGCACACGGGTGTTAATAGTGGATGACACCGAAACCAATCTGGAAATTCTGTCACTCCAACTTCAACAATGGGAAATTGACGTGCAGTGTGCCGGTTCAGGTGCAGCCGCACTGGAAATGCTCGCTTCAGCTGCCACCGACAACAAACCATTTAAACTTGCCATACTGGATCTGAACATGCCCAACATGGATGGACTCGAACTGGCACAGCATATCCAGAATTCAGACTTTTCAAAGCACATGCGTGTGATGATGCTGACATCTTCAGTGGTAAATCTGACTCAGTCAGATCTGAAAAAACATGGCATCGCTAAATCAATGATGAAGCCGGCGCGTCAGGCACTGCTGTTTGATTGTATAAGGGATATCATTGGCAACGATAAACCGGCCCGAATACCTGCACCCGACAAATCAACACGTATCCTGCTCACCGAAGATGATCCAATAAACCAGGAAGTCGCGACCATCATGCTCGAGTCTATGGGCTACGAAGTTATAGTAGCGGACAATGGTGCCGATGCGGTCGACGCAATTCTACAGAACAAAGATATTGATCTTGTTTTAATGGACTGTCAGATGCCCGTAATGGATGGATTCACCGCTACCAGAGCGATACGTGACAACAACGTTCAAACACCCATAGTGGCACTCACGGCCAATGTTTCTAAAGGCGATAAAGATCTCTGCATTGATGCCGGTATGGATGACTACCTGAGCAAACCGATTTATCAAACCGATCTGTCACGTGTAATAGAGCGGTGGGTATGCAAAACGTCAAATGAGCTCGACAAGGAAAGCGGTTCATCCAATGAATCCAGTACAAGCGAATCAAATAATAGCATTCCAATCAACAACGAATTACGGAACACACCCGCGGAGTATAAGATGGAAATCCAAATAGATGAGTCAGCACTAAACGCAATTAGATCACTGCAAAGACCCGGTAAACCTGACATTCTTGCACGCATCGTCAACATGTACATTGAGAAGTCTCCGGAATTGATCTCGGCAATCGAAGAAGGTGTTGCTGCCAATGATTGCGATAAAGTAAAAATGGCTGCTCACACATTGAAATCCAGTAGCGCCTACGTAGGGGCATCCACCCTTGCCGAAGTATGCAGTCGCGTAGAATCAAGCGCTGCAAACGATAATCTCGGCGAAGCAGCAGAGGATATACAAAAAATATCGCATGGTTTCAATTCGGTCGTCAGCCAGATCAAGCAATACTCATAACGATTTATCGAGTAAACCAATATGTCACCGCACAATTCAAGCGATCAATTGCCTAAAGTGCTTGTCGTCGATGACGACATGGCAGGTCTGTTGATGGCCGCGGAAGCTTTAGATGCAGCTGGCTTTGATGTTATAGAAGCTGAAGACGGCCAGATCGCTATTGAACAGTTCGAGCTACATAAGCCCGACGTAGTCGTCATGGATGTTGTCATGCCAAGGATGAACGGTTTCGACAGCTGTGCTGCAATCAGAAAATGTGAAGGCGGTGAACACGTACCAATCCTGATGGTCACCGGGCTCGACGACGTGGAGTCGATCCAAAAAGCTTATGAGGCCGGTGCAACTGACTTCGTCACCAAACCCATTAATTTTTTTCTGCTACCTTATCGAGTACGCTACATGATGCGCTCGGCAAGAACAGCCGATGATCTCAGAGCAAGTCAGATCAAACTGGGAAAAGCACAACGAATTGCAAAACTCGGTCACTGGGAATGGGCGCTTGAAGAAGATCGCCTGGAGTGGTCAAGTGAGTGCAGCAATATACTACGGTCTGAATCACTTGGAGATCAGATCAGCAGTTTTCTGCAAGCAGTGCATGTAGAAGACAGAGCACATGTAGCAAGCATATTAGAGCACGCAAGATCAGACGTAGAGCGCTTCAGTTTCGAATTCCGCCTTGCAAAAAGTGATGAGGAAGACGCACGGATCATACACGTTGAAGCGGAACCCGAATCAAGCAGCCATATGGTAGGCATGATTCAGGACATTACCGAAAGAACCAATGCCGAAGAACAAATACATAATCTCGCCTATTATGATCTCGTGACTGGCTTACCTAATCGAGCACACTTATATGACATGATCGCTCTCGCACAAAAACGCTGCGAAAAGCAATCCTCAAAATTCGCACTTTTATTTCTCGACCTGGATCACTTTAAACAGGTAAACGATACACTCGGGCACAACGCAGGTGATTTACTACTAAGACAGGTATCTGCGCGGCTCCAACAAGCTATAAGGCAAAGACCATCATTGAAAAATGTTTTGGAGAAACCGCCGGTTAACAAAAACACCGAGGCTATTGCCAGATTAGGTGGCGATGAATTTGTGGTACTGGTGGACTCCGTCGACCTGGTTGAAGATGCTGCATTTGTAGCACGGCGCATCTGTCAGACGCTGTCAGAAACTTTTAACCTCGACGGCAATGAAGTCAGAATTACAACCACCATCGGCATAAGTCTGTTCCCGGATGACGGCACTTCAGCAGAGAAACTACTCAAGCATGCTGATGTCGCAATGTACCACGCCAAAGAAAATGGTCGAAACGGCTATCAGTTTTATTCACAAAGCATCCATCAGCGTGCACTCGAAAGATTCGCAATGGAGCGTGATCTGAGAAAATCTCTGGAAACCGACGGTTTTCATCTCGAATATCAACCAAAACTGAATATCAGCTCCGGAGAGGTTGCCGGCCTCGAGGCGCTGGTTCGCTGGCAACATCCTGAACGTGGCAGAGTTAGCCCGGTAGACTTTATTCCATTAGCGGAAGAAACCGGACTCATCGTTCCACTTGGAGAGTGGGTATTAAACACTGCTTGCAAACAGATGGTCAAATGGATTGACGCCGGCATTGAACCATTCATAATGGCGGTAAATTGTTCTGCCATTCAACTGGTCAGAACCGATATGGCTGCGGTCATCAAAGAAACTCTTCAGAGCACAGGATTAAACCCTGCCTATTTGGAAATAGAGCTTACGGAAAGCCTGCTGATGCAGGATGTCGAGGGCGGCATCAAGATACTTCAGGCACTGAAAGATCTCGGATTGCATGTATCGATTGATGATTTCGGTACCGGTTTTTCTTCACTCAGCTATTTAAAACGACTACCGGTTGATAAACTCAAAATTGACCAGTCTTTCGTCAAAGATCTAACCACGGACCCGGGCGATGCTGCGATTGTCATATCAATGATTACACTGGCTCACAACCTTGACCTTACCGTTGTTGCCGAAGGTGTCGAAACTGAAGAGCAACTCGGGTTTCTGCGCGCTGAGGCGTGTGATGAAGCTCAGGGCTACCTGATCAGCAAACCAATGCCGGGTGAAGAGTTTGCTGAATGGGTGCAGACGCGGGAAACCGAACAGAAAAAAGCTGCCTGATCAGGCTTGCCTGCGCGACGAACTGAATCGCCGTGGCGATACAACCCTGCTCCCAGCGAGCAACACAGGTACTGTTTTACTGTTTTATATGGTTTTGTATCGGCTACTCTCCCCGGCTGATCACAATGATTCAGAATAAAAGCCGCAGCGACTCCTAATTTTGCAATCACACCCACCGCAACTGCGATGCCCGGTACCAATCCGGCATTAGATTCTGTCAGGACAAAACCAGGCTACTGCGCTTTTTGCACATTGGCTTATCAATTTCCGCCGCGCTACCGCTTTAGTTGCAGTTCTCATCACTGGTGTACCAGCTCTCGGCGGCAATTTTTTCTATTTACCAATTGCACAGTATTTCTTTGGTTATTCCACCCTGAAGCCAGTCAGGGCCAGCGATATTTTAAAAATGCAGGATGTATGGATACACGAAAGACGGCATAGTAGACTGTCACCGTTCAACACACCTGCGCCAGCCTGAAACTCACCAAACCGATGACTGGATAAAACTGCTTTAGCCCGGACTATTCACGAAATTGACGGCATCTCACTTGATCTTTGATTCCACAGCAAATTTTTTCTTTTGTAAATATCAGTAAGTATTCAACGCAAGAAGAAAATTCACTGTGAAAACAAATCTCTGCGCGATATGCTCGCCATTTCATGAATAGTCCGGGTTAGAAACTTACCCTTAATTTTTCAGGATAATTTTATGTGTTTTTTTAACCTTCC
>CAZKAQ010000092.1:0-14891 GCA_964550655.1 uncultured Granulosicoccaceae bacterium | reverse complement strand
CGCGGCTGGCTTAAAGCTGATGTTTGGCAGACGGTCGAACAGACAAAACAATGGCGAGCAGAAACGCTTGAAAAAGCATGTCGTAATGCGCTTGCAAATATAGATGACGCTACCCGAAATGACTTTGATCGATTTGTGCGTGGGCAGAGTTACTGGCTCGAAGACTATGTAAATTTTATCGTATTAAAAAAACTCGAAAACGGTGCAGCCTGGGTACACTGGCCTGAACAGTTGCGGCGTTGTCATCGCTCAGCGGTGCAAGCGGCGCTCAAAGGTTGTGAAGATCAACTACAGTTGCGACGCTTTGAGCAGTATGTGTTCTTCCGGCAATGGCGTGAACTGCGACGTTTCGCACACGGCCACGGGGTTTATATTTTTGGTGATTTACCTATTTTTTTAGCTCAGGACAGTGCAGATGTCTGGGCGCACAGAAATGTTTTTACCATAGATGAAGATGGAGTCAGCAGTGTGGTCGCCGGTGTCCCTCCTGACGCGTTCACTGATGAGGGGCAGCTGTGGGGTAATCCGCTCTATGACTGGGAAGCACTGGCTCGCACAGACTTCAGCTGGTGGATCGACCGGCTGCGAACGCACTTTAGTCTATTGGATATAGTGCGCATTGATCATTTTCGGGGCCTTGAATCCTGTTGGCAAGTGCCTGCAACTGCGACTACCGCAAAGGCTGGTAAGTGGGTTAAGTCCCCTGGAGCCGGGTTACTTTCAAAGATACAACAAGAATTCTCCGATATGCCGCTGGTCGCTGAGGATCTGGGTATTATCACTGAAGAGGTTGATCAACTCAGGATGCAGTTCTCGCTGCCGGGTATGAAAGTATTGCAGTTCGCTTTCGATGGAGATATCCATAATCATCATCTGCCGCATAATCACGCTCAGGACATGGTGGTTTATACAGGCACCCATGATAACGACACCACCGCGTCCTGGTATCACTCGGAGCATGAAAGCACAAAGCAACAGGTGCGCGGCTACCTTGAGTGCGGCGATCATGATATGCCATGGCCGCTTATCAGAAGTGCGATGATGTCTGCAGCAAAAACTGCAATCTTCCCAATGCAGGATATATTAGCTTTAGGTGAAGGAAATCGAATGAATTTACCTGGCACCATTGAGGACAACTGGCAGTGGCGCTTTGACTGGTCGCAGGTTGATCCTGGTCTGACTGATCGGTTGCGGGAAATAACCAACAGATATAGTCGGCTTGGATCCGGTGGTCCGATCGAAGAGCCTGGTAATGTCTGGCCCGATGTTGATCGTCGCAAAAATTAAATACCTTAGCCGCTGATCCCCGGAACCCGGGAAACTGAAACAGCGTCGCGAATCTACAATAGTTTCAATGGTCCACTGCAAAGTGTCTTACTGGTAGATTTATCATTGTGCTTTACCTTGCAGGCGCTGCGCGGTAGTGTGTCGCCACTTCCTAATCAACACTTACGCCTTTGGTTTCTTCTGCATCTACAAAGTGTTTTATTGCCTGTCCTGCAGGCATGGAGCAATTGCTATTGCAAGAGCTCAACGGTATGTCGCTCTCGAGTCCGGCATCATTAAAGGCAAGGCGTGCCGGGGTTGATTGCGCTTTATCACTTGCCGATATCTATCAGGTATGTCTTTGGTCGAGAGTAGCTAATCGAGTGCTGTATCCGCTTGCGACGATAAAGGTTCAGGATGAAAAGAGTTACTACGAAGCAATAAAGCAAGTCAGGTGGGATGAGCATTTGTCTGTAGACGGTACGCTTGCAGTCGATTTTTTCTGTCAGAGCTCTTGCATAACTCACAGTCAGTATGGTGCACAGCTAACCAAAGACGCGGTCGTTGATCAGTTCAGAGAAGATGCAGGTCTGCGTCCGGGCGTTGATCGTTTGGCTCCCGATATTCGTATTAATGTCTATCTGTTTAAAAACAGAGCACGCATCAGTCTGGATATGGCAGGTAGCAGCCTGCACCGGCGTAACTACCGTAAATTGGGCACAGAGGCACCATTAAAAGAAAACCTTGCGGCCTCCATTCTGCTTAAAGCAGGGTGGCCTTCAATGGCTGAACGCTCTGCACCTTTGTTTGATCCAATGTGCGGGTCCGGCACCTTGCTGATTGAAGCTGCAATGATGGCCGCGAACTATGCACCGGGTTTGCAGCGGGACTATTTTGGTTTTCTCAGCTGGCGTCACCACGATGAGCAACTATGGCAGGATGTACGTCAGCAGGCAGAACAAAAAAAGTGCATCGGGCTAAAAAACATGCCCGAGATCACGGGCTCTGATATCGATGCAAAGGCAGTTCAGGCCGCTACAACAAATATCATGGCTGCAGGGCTTGAGGAGTGCATCACTGTCACGCAGACAGATTTTTTTACAGTAAATAATCCTCTTGATAATGGACCCGGTCTGGTTGTGGTCAATCCTCCCTATGGAGAGCGACTTGAAGATGAAAGTACCATTGGTGTCTTCTACAGCAAGCTTGGCAGGTCATTGCGATCCAGGGTGCCCGACTGGGATTTGGCATTGTTCACCGGTAATCCGTCGTTGTTCCATCGCACAGGTTTTTCCAGACAGGTCATTCTGGAGTGCCGTAATGGAGACATTGAATGTAAGTTGTTTAAATCAGCCGTGCCACCGCTTTCCCGAATAGCTGAGAAAACTGCTAAAAAACCTGATGAGAACAAAGAAACCGATGTCTGGCGTGAATCCGGTAGAGCAGGCAACGGTGTTGATGTAGAGCCTTTTCGCGGCAGGCTGAAAAAAAATATCCGCTCTCTCGGTGGGTGGCTGAAATCAGCTTCAGTGAGCAACTATCGTATCTATGATGCCGATCTGCCGGACTTCGCCTTTGCTTTGGATGTCTATAAGACGATTGACGGCAGCATGGTGAGCTTGCAGGAATATCGAGCACCATCGCATATTGATCCGGTACTGGCGCAACGCAGAATTGATGCGGCAGCACCGGTTGTCTGTGAGTTATTGGCCTGTGAGTCTGCCAACCTTGCGATTAAACGTCGTCAGAAACAAAAGGGTGAGTCGCAGTATCAGCGCGTGGAGAAGACCAATCGTTATCACGAAGTGTCTGAGGGTGAGTGTCGTTTTCTGGTTAATCTGAACGACTATCTTGATACTGGTCTTTTTTTGGATCATCGCAAGGTAAGACAATGGATTTCAACTCAATCACAAGGCAAGCGATTTCTAAATCTGTATTGTTATACTGCGACGGCGACTGTGCATGCTGCAAGAGGTGGTGCATCGGCCAGTGTCAGTGTAGATTTGTCACCCGGCTATATTGAATGGGCACGTAAAAATTCAGAGCTTAACGGGCTTGATCCGGACCGGCACCAGCTGCTCAGGGCTGACTGCAGTGAATGGGTCAAATTACAGGCATTGGGGCACACCAAAGGGCAGATTCCCGAGAGCGATAAATTCGACCTGATTTTTCTTGATCCGCCAACCTTTTCCAACTCTACGTCAATGCAGCAGGATTGGGATGTACAAAAAAACCATGAGTCGATGATTGATGATTGTATGACTATACTCAGTGAAACAGGTACATTAATCTTTTCCAACAATTACCGTCGCTTTCGACTGGCGTCAGCGGTGTCGGAAAAGTATCAGGTAGAGGATCGCTCTAAATGGAGCATCCAACGGGATTTCGCCAGAAACCCCAGAATTCATCAGTGTTGGTTTATCAAAAAAACCTCCCGGGAATGACGCTGTTGTTCAGTCCGGGTGTGGAACAAATAACGGGATAATAAATTGGGCGAGTTTTTTACAGGTTACGGTCTTTTTCTGGCCAAGCTACTGACATTCTTTATTTTGTTTTTGCTTGTGATATTTATTCTGTCGATGATTGCAGGCAAGGGTCGGCGCGAAAAAGGTGCTATCACAGTGACCCATATCAATGAGTTGCTGGATAACAATAAAGAGGCCATGTACGCCGTTGTACTTGATGCTGATGATCTGAAAAATTCTTTTAAAAATAAGAAAAAACAAAAAAAGATTGAGTCCAAAGAAAAAAAGAAGGCATCGAAAATTGCCGCTAAAAGTCGTGGCGATGGTGAGACCATCGTCGATGAAAAAAAGCGCAGGCGAATGTTTGTGCTGGATTTTAAAGGTGACATCAAGGCCAGTCAGGTTAGCAGCCTGCGACGCGAATTAACCACAGTGCTGTCAATTGCTGATGTGTTTGATGAAGTGTTAGTCAATATAGAAAGTGGTGGCGGCACAGTACATGGCTACGGATTGGCAGCAGCACAGCTGGAACGCGTGAGAAACAAAAATATTGCTCTGACTGTCTGTGTTGACAAGGTTGCTGCAAGTGGTGGTTACTTAATGGCCTGTGTGGCGAATAAAATTATTGCAGCGCCATTTGCAATTATCGGATCAATTGGTGTGATGGCACAAATTCCGAATGTCCATCGATTGTTGAAAAAACATGATGTTGACATTGAGCTGTTAACTGCCGGTGAATATAAAAGAACCTTAACAGTGATGGGTGAAAACACTGATAAAGGGCGTGAGAAATTTCTTGCCGATATTCAGATTATCCACGATCAGTTTAAAAACTTCATTGCACGGTTCCGTCCGCAAACCGATATCGAATCAGTGGCAACTGGTGAAACCTGGAGCGGCCATTCAGCGATTAAAATGCACCTGGTAGATGAAATAATGACCAGTGACGAGTACATCGTTAACAGTTGCGAGACAACTGATGTTTATCGGGTAAAGTTTGAGAGTAAGAAGTCACTGCCGGAAAAATTTGGTTTTGCGGCAGAAGCCAGTCTTGAGCGGTTTGTTGATCGATGGTTACAACGGGCAAATGCAGGACGGTATCTCGATTAGTGCAGCCCGGTTATTAGACTTAAAAAAAACCGGAGCTGATGCTCCGGCTTTCATTGTAGCGTTACAGGCTTGAGACCTGCGTTATAAAAAAAACCGCAGAGATTGCCTACTTGCTGGTTGCCGCGTTACGACGACCGCTTCCGGCGATGTTTACGCCATACTTTTTCATCAGTCGATACAGCGTGACACGTGACACACCCAGTTGACCTGCGGTCTCGGTAACGTTGTTGTAGTTGCGTTCCAGTGCTTTGCGGATGAAGTCACCCTCAGCTTTGGCTCGCACCTCATCAAGATTGGTTGGAGCATCGTTCTCACCATCTCCGCCGCCCTGAGAACCCAGACCGAGATCCATGGCTTGAATAAGGCTGCTCTCGCACATCACCATTGACTGACGCACTCGATTTAAAAGTTCACGTACATTGCCAGGCCAGTGATGCTGATGCATCGCAATTTTAGCCTGTTGAGAAAAACCTTTTATACGACCTGGAGTCTCAGATGAGAATTTATCGAAAAAGAACTGTGCCAGGCTGTCGACGTCACCGATGCGATCTCGCAATGGCGGCATCTCAATGTGGAGAATATTGAGACGGTAGTAGAGGTCTTCACGGAAGGTTCCGTTCTTGACGGCGTCATCAATGCTGTTAGGACTTGCCGTTATGATCCGTACGTCGATACTGCGCTGACCACCTCTATGATCTTCTATCTGGCCGGACTGCATAAATCGCAACAGTAACATTTGCTGTGTTGCAGGTAAGTCGGTAATGGAGTCAAGGAACAGCGAACCACCGTTGGCGTCTTCGAGTTTCCCGGATTGAGACTCTGTGCCAAACAGTACATTGCCAATTTGATTTTCGGGAATTGTGGCACAACTGGCTGCTACAAAAGGACCATCAGCTCTGGGTGACTGATTGTGTACTGCACGTCCAACAAGTTCTTTTCCTGTACCGGTCTCGCCAGTGATCATGACCGGAGCATCAACTTTTGATGATTTTTTGATTGTAGCGAAGAGCTGTAACATCGAATCACTCTTGCCAACCATTCTGGTGTCTTCGTCTGCCATGATGTCCTGCATGGCGGGCTTTGGCCGCAGCACTGACATGCCATAGGCATGGCCAAGTGTGGTGGTGAGTTTAGTCTCATCACACGGCAGAGTATGGTAGTCGTAACAGTGATCTGATATCAGGGCCGCAATAGATTCCTCACCGATTAGCTCTGCTGTAACCACAGCAACCCAGTGTAGGTGATGTTTGCTTAACAGGTCATCCAGTTGAGCAATCTGTTCGGTGGCGGTAATAAATACCACGCCAACATGAAACTCATTGTTGTAGAGATGTTTTTCAGCAGCGTCGGTGCTAGTAGCCCTGTCAATCTTCCAGCCAGCAGTTTCGATGGTCTGAGTAAGATCCAGATAGGCATCACTTAAGTCGCACACTAAAACACTGCGTTCTAAAGACGAGCGTTTAACAGCGGCGCGGCGTGAAGGCTCGCGTTTGTTGCCGTTATTCTGATTTGAGTTCATGCAGCGGTAATTCCCATTACGTCGCACATCGATTTCCTTTGTCGATGATTGCGTTTTAGATTAAGCCTGTCCGATCTCGTCCGCGTGAAGGACGAACCGGAAGAGTCAAGGTTAACCAACAACGCCTGCGATTTCTCCGCAAGACGTCATAAAATTGACAAGTCGTTTCAGAATGTATCCGTTTAGTCACTCTGATGGCGAAATAGTAACAGTTTTCAGGTGTTATTCAATGAGATTCATCCCTTGAAATGAACCAATTCTGTCTTGAAAGGCCCCATTTTTTTACCTCTGACGACGCCAGTGAGTTTGCTTATTTTGTGCTGGCAGGACGTGATAAGTAATAAATACAATAGCTTGACGGAATAACAGGTGGGTTATTGTGGCACGGGTAGTTGTTCGCGCAGTTGGAACTTTTGTATCTTGCCGGTTGAAGTCTTGGGCAATTCTGTGAACACCACACGGCTCGGGCACTTGAAATGCGCCAGTCGATCCCGGCACCAGGCAATCAAATCCGCTTCACTCACTACTTCGCCGGTCTTAAGAACCACAAACGCACAAGGCGTCTCACCCCATTTTTCGTCCGGCATAGCAACCACTGCGGCTTCAAGCACTGCAGGATGTGCATAGAGTGTGTTTTCAATCTCGATGGAAGAGATATTTTCTCCACCCGAGATGATGACATCTTTTGATCGGTCGGTGATGCGAAGATAACCGTCTTCGTCGACGATGGCCAGGTCGCCTGAGTGAAACCAGCCGCCTGCGAAAGCGCGCTGTGTCTCTTCAGGGTTTTTGAAGTAGCCCTTCATCACGATGTTGCCACCGAACATTATTTCGCCCACCGTCGAGCCGTCTCTCGGCACCGGTCGCATGGTCTCCGGGTCGAGTACGTCAAGATTTTCCAGTACCTGGTATCTTACTCCCTGCCGTGATTTCAATTCTGCGCGCTTATCGGCGGTGAGCGAGTCCCATTCACTCTTCCATGCGCACATGACGGCAGGTCCGTATGTTTCTGTCAGCCCGTAAACATGAGTCATGTGAAAACCCCGATCTTCCATTGCCTGAAGTATGGACGCGGGTGGTGGTGCGGCAGCAGTCATTACCCGTACCGTATAGTCGGGTTTGAATTGTTCTGATGCTTCGGTATTGATAATTAAATTCAGCACTATCGGTGCTCCGCATAAATGTGTGACACGGTGATCTTTGATAGCTGCGTAGATGCCGCTGCCACTGACACTTCTGCTGCAAATACTGACACCGGCTATAGCCGCCAGCGACCACGGAAAACACCAGCCGTTGCAATGGAACATGGGCAGTGTCCAGAGATAGCGCGGATGCTCTGACATCTCCCAGCCGGTTATATTGCTCAGCGCATTCATATAGGCACCACGATGGTGATAGACAACACCTTTAGGCTTGCCTGTTGTGCCAGAGGTATAGTTCAGGCTGATAGCGTCCCATTCATCTTCCGGCGTGATCCATTGAAAATCTGTATCGCCGGTGTTTAAAAAGTCTTCGTATTCGATAGTACCCAGTCTGTTTCCTGTGGTTACTGACTCGTCTTCAATATCGATAACAATCGGAGGGTTGTCGAGGGTAGCAAGTGCTTTGGCAACTGTTTCAGAGTACTCCGTGTCCGCTATTAGTACGCGCGCTTCGGAGTGTTTTAGAATGTAGGCAATAGTTGCAGCATCGAGCCTTGTGTTGATTGAGTTTAATACCGCACCACTTGCGGGTATTCCAAAATGTGCTTCATACATGGCTGGAATGTTTGGTGCCATGATCGCAACGGTTTGATCTTTACTGACACCGATCTTACTCAGTGCAGACGCAAGCCTTGTACAGCGTTGCTTTGTTTGTAGCCACTGGAAACGGGTTGTACCGTAGATTACAGACGGATATTCAGGGTAGATATCCGCGACCCGCGCCAGGAAACTCAGCGGCGAAAGCGTCGCATAGTTTGCGCTGTTCTTGTTGAGGCCCTGTTGGTACGGATTAGTGGCTTTTGTTTGATCCATGGGTGGGTTCCATGCACTGGTTTAATGTGTTGCTCCGCAAGGGAGGTTTTTCACTGTCAGGACTCTGCGCGGCAGAAGGCTCTGCTGCTGCCAATGCTCCTAGTTTGCATTGCGATCTGTATAGTTGTCCAACGTCCGGGCTTTGTTGTGTAAGTAATCGACGCAAACCAGGTTTTTACAGGAGATTTCATTGTGCAAGATGATCAACGTCCATTGGCGAATATCAAAGTGCTGGAACTTGGCCAGCTGATAGCCGGGCCGCAGGCAGCCTGTGTGCTGGGCTATTTTGGTGCAGAGGTGATCAAGATAGAACCACCCGGCAACGGTGATGCGATACGCAGATGGCGCAAGCTTGATGCATCAGGTACCTCCTACTGGTGGCAAAGTATTTCGCGTAATAAAAAATCGGTCACGGTGAATCTTCGCACTGACGAAGGCCGGGCTTTGGTAAAACGCCTGATGGGTGAAGTTGATGTGGTAGTCGAGAACTTCCGACCGGGTACGCTTGAAAAGTGGGGTATGGATCCAGAGGTCATGAAGCAGTCTCACCCGGAGTTGATTTTTGCCCGTATCAGTGGCTACGGGCAGACTGGCCCGCGGGCATCGCAGGCAGGGTATGCATCGTCTTGTGAAGCTTATGGAGGTTTTCGTTACGTCAATGGATATGCCGATCGCCCTCCGGTAAGACCAAACCTGAGTATCGGCGATACACTGGCATCGATGCATGCTGTCATCGGTGTGTTACTGGCTTTGTTCCGACGTACTACGTCTGGCTGTGGTCAGATAGTTGATGTCTCTATATTCGAGTCCGTCTACAACATGATGGAATCAGTGGTGCCGGAATATTCGGCTGAACAGGTAATCCGTGAGCCATCGGGTTCAACGCTGACAGGCATCGTGCCGACCAACACTTATTTGTGTGCTGATGGTAAATACGTCGTCATCGGAGGTAACGGTGATTCAATTTTTCAGCGTTTGATGATCTGTGCAGGGCGCGAAGATCTCGCCCATGATGCGCGTCTGGCTGATAATGCCGGACGCGTAAAACACGAAGCAGAAATTGATCGGGCAATTAACGACTGGGTGGCGCTTCATCCCTCGGCTGAAGTGCTCCGCTTGCTTGCTGATTCAGCAGTACCAGCGGGGCCAATATACAACGTGGAAGACATGTTCAATGATCCGCATTACCGTGCGCGGGGATTATTTGAATCGGTGGATTATTCCGGCGGCAAACTGGAAGTGGCAGCCATTCATCCGCGTCTTTGTAGTACTCCGGGAAGAACAGATTGCGGCGGGCCGGATCTGGGTGAACACACTGATGAAGTGCTGGCCAGCTATCTCGGCATGGAAGAAGATGAGCTATCAACTTTGCGATCCGAAGATATTATCTGACAGCTTGTTTGTAACCTTGTTTTTATTGTCCGCTCAGTCTGTTCTCGCCTTGCGGATCCTCAATGGCGCGTAAATTGTGATCGAATACAGGTCTTTCCTTGACTGCGGGCGCGATATTTTTGTTTTGTCACGATTATATGGAAACTTTAAGCAAGTTCGTTCGTACTAACGCTATAACCCCGTCGGAAACCGATTATGAAAATTAGCCCTTTTTTCAACACTGCCAGGAAATGCTTCCCTCGCTTATTGCTGGCTGTGTGGATATCGGTTATCGGCGGGGCCACCACCGGGGTTGCCAGTGCATTGGAAATGCAGTCGGTTGAAACCGGCAAACAGGTACAGCTGGAAGATATTACCGGTGATGGAAAATGGACCCTCGTCATGATCTGGGCCAGCACCTGTCACATCTGCCGGCTGCAGAAACCTGAGATGTCTGCCTTTCATGACAAACATAAAGACAGCAAGGCAAAGATCATTGGTCTTGCGCTGGACGGTGCTCAAGGGTTAGATGCGGTAAATCGGTATATAGAAGAGACCAAGCCAAGCTTTCCGAGCTACGTTGCCGATGGCATAGTGATCGCCTCTTACTACTACTCTGTGACAGAAGAATCTCTGCGCGGCACTCCAACGTATCTCTTGTACAACCCCGAAGGTGAATTGATGGCCAACAACCCCGGGATGCTGAGTGTTGAGGCACTCGAGAGTTTTATCGAAAAAAATTCGTAGTCACTATCCAGGCTGGATGTGTGCGTTTTTTACAGTGACGGGAACTAAGCCCACTAGTGGGCAAATCGAGCCAACGCTGGTAACAAGCGCCGATTGTCTTCCGATTTAGGCCGAAGTCCTTCGAGCCGATCTTCAAAGTACTGCAGTTTCCAACGTGCAGCACGCGTGTCTTCTGCTTCCTCACCGAAAATACTGCGGTAAACATTTAATGCCAGTCGTTGGTGAGTGATTGCCTCTTCGAGGTCATCGCGTGCGCTTTCTGCTATCCACGCCAGTGCTTCAAGCGTTTGAGCGGTCTCGGTGTGGTACAAACCGAGCGTTTTTGTTTGAATGCTTAAAGCTCTGTTATAGCGCTGCTCTGCAACTTTTGTATCGGGCTCCAGCAATGCTGCAAGGAAGTAGGTGCGCGCAAGGCGAGGGTCATTAGAGTCAAATCCGGCAGCCATTTTACGCGCTGTGCGAATCCAGGGTGCAGGGTCGCCGTCATTAGACATAAGATAGAACTCTGCGTTTTCTACTGCTATGCGCCACAGTTCGTCCTCGTCCGACGCAATAACAAACTGCTCTGGCGCTGTATTTGTCTGGTCGTCTGGCTCAATAGAAAGCTTGTTTTCGGTTGACAGGTCCGACAAGCTGCTATCGGAACTTTGGTTGTTTGCATTAGACGCTGTGACGGATGCCTGATCTGTGATTGGTTTTTCATCTGGTAAAGCCGCAGCTGAAGATGGTATATCTTCTGAAGTGCTTTTATCCGTGTACGTTGCGACGTTGTAGATGATTAAGCCAAACACAGCAGCACTTGCAGCCAGAGCAGTATTGCGATAATTCAGTTTTTCAAAATTCAGGAATTTTTTCTGGCTGACCGCAGGCATATCAATTATCGGCTTTGGTTTCAGCTTCGATTTTGGCTTAAGGTTCGGCTTCGGTCTTTTGGCTGATTTTGAGTTAACTGCGTCGTGGTAGCTACGCCCACCACTGTGTGTAAAACCGAAAAGCTGTGTATCGGATTGCCTGAGCACCACGCAATTGAGAAGCATGTCAGTGTACCGTCGGTATGCTTCACTCTCGACGTGTAGCTGCTCATACTCATCCATCAGTAGTGATTTGTCTGTTGAGTGCGTGTTAGAGATCAGGTTCAGATGTTTTTTCCACTGTGATCGCAAGCTCTGTGATCTAAGCGCCTGCAGATTGCCTGAGCTTGTGTTTTGTAGTTCCAGGTTGTCATTGGCAGCCAACGCCTTTGTGGCTTCCAGTTGCAGTGCACCTGGCTGACAAGTGGTGATGACTCTGTGGTCGAGGGCAAAATAATGGGTAAAGTAAACCCAGCTCTGCACATGGTACAGATCAGTGAGCAGTGCATAGGCGCTCAGGGAGGTATTGAGAAACACCAGCATACGTGCCGGTTTATTCAGTAACTTACCGATGCAGTGATCGATCTGAATTTCATGCGAGTAGCTGAACCCGAGCTCTGTCAGTTCATTGCAATACGTCTGCATGACCTGAGTCAGATTCGCCGGTTCGGTTGACGGTTGCAGCAGTGTAAATTGCGCCTCAGCATATCTGAGTTCAAGCAGCTGCTGAGGATCCGGTTGATCGGTCTGAGTATTTTTTTGTCGCATTACTGTCTTGAGTAGCTCGGTGGGTCGCTCAGCTGCTTGCTGTTGGGAAATATAGGCGAAAATCAATGGCAACTTCGGCTGCCAGCTTATCACTTCAGGTTTATAATTGTGGTTTGCTCAGCGATACATCCTGTCGACGCCAGAAGTGCAATTATAGAGCATTTTCCTTGTTTTCCGGATCGAAAATGAAGTGATATGCTTCAAAGTTTACCAACCATGTGCGGCTGCCCCGGGTTGTTTATTCGCCCGGGTTGCATAGTCAAAAGGTGCCTGAAGTCGGCAAGCGCCGGTCAGTGCATCCCAATTCAGCGCAGTCGCTGATTAAAATCGGAATTTGCGCTATATGAACACAAGTATGACTGATACAAAAATACGCCGGTTTCGCCGCCTTGGAATACTCACTGTCGTGGCAGTGTATTGCCTGATTCTGATCGCCGGGGCAGTTCGTGCGACGGGTTCCGGAATGGGTTGTCCTGATTGGCCAACATGCTTCGGACAGTGGATCCCTCCTGTTAATGTCAGTCAGCTGCCGGCTGACTACCAGCAAATTTATGCAGATCGGGGCTACTCAGACACAGAATTCAATGCCACAAAAACCTGGATCGAATACACCAACCGTTTGGTTGGCGTTTTAATCGGCATATTGATCTTTCTGACAATGCTCGCGTCACGTCACTTCAGAAAAGATAATAATCTGGTCACCAGACTTTCCGTTGCGGCGTTTTTCGCCGTTGTATTTCAGGGCTGGCTTGGCTCACGTGTGGTCGCAAGTAATCTTCACCCGGGTATGATCACTTTGCACATGTTGTTAGCGCAGGCCATAGTGGCGGCTCTTATCTGTGCTGTCATGAGATCACAACGCGATGTGATTACCAGTCAGGGGCTAAGTGAACTGCCACCGGCGTTCAGAAAAGTGATGATCATAGCGATGGGCATGACGCTGTTACAGATGATTATGGGTACGCAGGTCAGGGAAGCGATAGATATAATCGCCCGCAGTGAAGATACTAGAAGCGTATGGATTGAACAACTGCCATTGATATTCGTTGTGCACCGTACTTTTTCATGGTTGATACTCGCAACTAATGTCTGGCTTGTCTATCAGATCTGGAAAGCTATCCCACGTAGCAACCCGATGAGATTTTTCGGCTTAGCGCAGGGAGGGTTAATTTTATCTACCGTACTAATCGGTGTGATCATGAACCATATGAATATACCTGCGTTTGTGCAACCGCTGCACTTGTGGCTTGCTTCATTGATATTCGGCGTACAGATCACCGTATTTTTGTGTCTAAGATACGGTGCCGAACATCATGCAGATGGTGGATTCAATGGCCGGGATCAACTGCACAGAAAATCTGCAGTGCCGGTGCCGACAACCAGCCGTGCCGGAACTGCCTGAGCGTAAAATATGTGAACTGTGTCGCTCATCCAGCCAGTGTGTTGGAAAGAATTAACCGGATTTAGTCATTCATCATCCACTGTACGGTTTAAATCACAGGCCTGTCACAGCGAAAAAACTCTGCATGCGATAGAATTGCGTCCTTGCTGATACGCTGTGTACAACACAGTTTCGGAGCGTTTTTTGTCTTACGTGGTCGCTATTCCATGCATTGCTGTTGTCTGCTTTATGGTTGACAGGCTTGATTTACGTAGCTTGCCTTTTGTACTTTTTACCCTGTTGTTAACCGTTATATTCGGTGCGTGGCAGTGGTTTGAGCCTGGCGTTGACGTCATCATTGCGTCTTGTCTTTCAATGGCTTTGGCAAATTTCTTTGCCTGGTTCATTGAAACCTATGCCACTAAAGATGATGACGAACAGAATACCAGTGCTGCTGCGTCAGGTAAGGTCAGACGTTTTTGTAGCCGACTGACACACGATTTCGCTGTGTCGCCCCGTGATTCATCCTTTGCAATTGCTCTGATCGAAAGCGGTGAGTGGACCGAGCTCGGTGCAAAGCTCGATGCAATGACGCAGGCAGAGCGGCAGGGATTTTTTGCCAATCTTAACTACAGCTCTGTCAGTGAGCGAGCGCTGCAGGACATTATCAACGCAGATCCGGAAAACGCAGACAGCCACATTTTGATGGGACATGCCAAATTGTGTCTTGCCAAGCGCCTCGGGCTACAGATCGGAGCAACACTTGACGAGCCGGTAGCACTCGCCATGTCACAGGCATTTAAACATTTTAATACCGCACTCAGATTAAAACCTGAAGACCCGGAAGCGTTATGTGGCCTTGTAATGGCCAAGGGATTCGTCGGTCTTGGTTCAACACATCTGTATGCCAGTCTGACGCTTCTGTTACAACACGACCCGCGGCATTTGCATGGGGTGATTGCGGCAGCCAGATTTCTGGTGACATCGCCATCTCAGGGGAATGCGTTTGTCTCTGCGGTAGAAGCTGCCGTCGATGGAAGATGCGAAGCCACACTGGTTATCGCCAGAATTATCACCCATATCGAATGCATGGCCTACATTGATGCCGACTCCGGGATCAGTGCAAATCGTTCTCAATTGGTTGCTGATATGTACCGGCAATTGCGTTGTTATCAGGAAGTACACAACACACTGGGTGGCTGGCAGAAAGGTATAGCGGATAACGTTATAGCCTATATGCTGCAATTACTGGGTGATAAGGAAGAACTCAATCACTATCTGCAAAAGATAGAAGGCAGCGTCAGTCCATATCCGTGGCAAAACAATACGTTGTCTTAGCCCGGACTATTCATGAAATGGCGAGCATATCGCGCGGAGATTTGTTTTCACAGTGCCTAG
>CAZKAQ010000091.1:0-15183 GCA_964550655.1 uncultured Granulosicoccaceae bacterium | reverse complement strand
TTTACAACCACTCTTTTCTTAAGTGTTATTGCTTTCACAGGGTCGGCATCTGCCGATGAGTGGAATAAGCTTACCGATGATCAAATCATAACTGCATTGTCAGACCGGCAAGTGGTCTACACGAATCAGGGAAACTCTTCTCAAACATTCCATAAAAATGGTGAAACCACGTTTGTTGAAGGAAGGCCGAGTCTTGGTTACTGGCGAGTTGATAACGATCAATATTGCTCGCAATGGCCGCCGTCTTCCACGTGGGCTTGTTATGATGTCTATCTCAATGCTGGTGGAAATATCGTGCGGTTTCAGGGCTCAGATGGTGTTAACTGGGATGGTACCTATCGATAACTCTGATCGTATCGCTCATTCACTGGTGATTATCAGACTATGACCGTACGTCGTATTGTTTGACACAGTGCCGAGGTGATAAATGCTTTGTCATCTCATGGTCGCAATTGGCAAAATGCAACTGAGAATCAGGCACAGGTTTTAGCGTACAGTCGGTGAGTGATAACAGGAGATACTGTGAAATTCTGCCTTCAACTAGCGCCCTATATGCCAGATGCTATCGATGGCGGGCCACGCGTCTTTGCTGAAGTGCTGCAACAGGCAATCACCGCAGATCGGGCGGGTTTTGAGTCTGTTTCGATTACCGAACATCATCTGATTAACATACTGATGATGCCAGCGCCATTGCAATTTGCCACACAGATTGCAGCACACACTAAACGGGTGAATATTCTCACTTCTGTGGCAGTATTGCCATTGCACGATATGCGTGTCTACGCTGGTGAAGTAGTTTGTGCGGATATTTTCACCGGTGGCAGATTAATGCTCGGTGTCGGGCGCGGTGCTTTCGCTTATGAAATGCATCGGATGGGCGTGCCAATGGAAGAAACCCAATCACGCTTTAATGAATCGCTCGATGTATTACAGGCACTCTTAAGTAAAGAAGAAGTATCGTGGCGTGGTGAACACTACCAGTTTGACTCTCTCACAATCATGCCGCGCCCGCTCACACCCGGTGGTCCGCAAATGATGATGGCAGTGCTTAATCCCGAGGGTGTATATCACTGCACCAAAAGAGGGTTCCATATTCAAACGACGCCTTTGGCAGGTAATCATCAATTATTGCTCGATCAGGTAGAAAGCTTTGGCAGAGCTAAGGCCGAAATGGGAGCGACAGGAAGCAGCCTGACATTGTCACTGTCACGAGTCGGACTACCCTGCGAGTCGGACTCGCAAATCAAGTCTCGCCTGCGCAGTGCTGAAAACTACTACGCACGATTTGACAATGTCTTTACCGGCCCCGGTCGGGTGAGTAATGGCATGATTGAACCTTTACCGCGCCAGCAAACTCGTGCCGAACTTGCTGATAGCTTGTTGATTGGAACGCCCGCTGAAATGATTGATAAACTCTCTGTGTACGCCGAACTTGGTATCGACAGATTTATACTAAGCTGCAATTTTGGTATAGATAATTCAGAAGTGCTGGAGGGCATTGAAATGTTCGCCGAAGAAGTAGCACCATTCATTGACAGCGCGTCGGATAACGCTGCATGAGTTTGGTTTTCACCTCGGGAGCAAACAATGCAGGCAGTTGACTGTGCTTACAGCGTTGAAGGCAGTGGACCTGCGCTTTTTTTAATACATGGTATTGGCGCTGCCAGAGACACATGGCGCTTCGCACTTCCGGAACTTGTTAAACACTTTACCGTTATAAGTTACGACCTCCGCGGTCATGGTGAATCGCCAATGCCCGGAAAAGAATTTGCTTTAACTGAACTGATCGCCGATCTCGAACAGGTACGAAAACGTACCGGTTTTAAAAAAGCACACTTTGCCGGACACTCACTGGGGGGTATGATTGCCCCCGCCTACGCAAGAATGTATCCGCAACATGTGTTGTCGCTCGGTCTCTTGTCTACAGTCGCATTTCGTAACACTGAAGATAGCCAAAAGGTCCTTGCCGTAGTAAGTGCAATGGAAAAAAAAGGCGTCGCCAGAGTCCTTGAAACATTGATTGGCCGTTGGTATACCGACGACTTTATAAAACAACATCCGGACATCGTTGAACGTCGAATGCAACAAGTGATCAGTACCGATGAAAAAGTGTTTTTAAATGTATTTAAAATATACGCCACCACTGAGATGTCGCCGTGGCTGCATGAGGTAAGTGCGCCATCCCTTGTGCTAACCGGAGAAAATGATGGTGGATGTAGCCCTCGACTCAACCGGTTGATTGCTGACGCTCTGCCAGATTCCTGCCTGGTTGTGTTGCCTGAATACAAGCATTCATTATTGCTTGAATGTGGTGATGAGGTAGCGCGACAGTTAGTCGGGTTTATTACCGATCTGACTTTGTAGTTTATAAACTACCCCGGCAAGGTACTAGCCTGCATTATTCATGAGGATTCGGCGCCCAGAGTCATTATCGCTAAACAGGTCGCCCGATCGTCTGAGAAGCGTGGCCTGCCACGCGCCGAGGGGGATCGGGTGAGATGTGACGCGATAATGGCTTCTGGTGTCGAATAGACAGTGTGTAAGATAGAAAACACTGTCACAACACTACCAACCTCCGTTTACAGGCAGAAACTAAAATTATTCGGTCGCCTTGTGAATAATGCAGGCTAGTGTTCTCCGTGTCTGCCCGGACCGCGCTGCTTCTCGTGGTGATTCTCAGAGTCAGTGCCGTTGATTGCGACAATTTTGGGTAGTCCGTCTAATTTTTAGTCGATCAATTGAAATGCTCATTTAGGTGTTTTTTGTTTGTGCCGTTATCACGCGCGAGTGAAAGAAAAAGAGAGGAGAAGTTCATGGCAGATTCTGGCAATAGCAAATCAGACGATTTGTGGAAGAGCTTTGAAAATGAAGAAAAGTTAGCTCCGGGTAAAACAGATGGTTCGCAATGGACCGGAAAATTCGATCGGCGCAAAAAACCCCGTGATCAGCCTGGCGACAATAATACAAATGGATCGACGCCATCGGCGGATGATTCAGTAGAGTAAATTCCAGCGTCAGGAAGCATAGTACAGAGATACTGTGCTTCTCAGCTTAAGCTACCGTGCGTGCACAGCATGTAAAATGAACCCTCCCGGGTTTATGCCTATCTATAAAAAAATCTAAACACCGCAGTACCACCTCAGATTGCTAAATCAGGGCACCATACCGCCGACAGGATAGAAGTTTGCGTCGCATACCCGATCTGCCATTAATGTGCTCTGAGTTCCGGAACACCTGTCAAGGTCACGAAGTCCAGTTCGGCAGATACCTTATACATCTCCTGATCGAAATTCCCGGACTTTGATTCCTGGCCTCGCCGGGCTTCTTCGCGATTATTAGTTAGCAATAACTGACCAGTTGTTGCGTAACTTTTGCTATGATTGTACGCACTCATTTTCACAAAAATTGAGGCCAGGCAGCGAGGATCCTATGGCAGACAGCAAACAGAAAATTGTATACACAAAGACAGATGAGGCGCCTCAGTTGGCCACAGCCTCACTACTGCCTATCGTACAAACCTTCGTTAATGCAGCAGGTATTGAGACGGAAGTTAGAGATATCTCTTTGGCAGCGCGAGTGTTGGCGGCATTCCCCGATTACCTGAACGAAAAACAACAGGTGCCTGATAATCTGGCTGAGCTGGGTCGGATGACCCAGGATCCCAACACTAACATTGTCAAGTTGCCTAACATCAGTGCCTCCATGCAGCAGTTAAAGGCCTGCATAAGTGAGCTGCAGTCAAAGGGATTTGCAATCCCTGATTATCCTGATGATCCACAGGATGATAGCGAGATCTCGCTGCAGGAGCGCTACAGCAAGTTGCTTGGCAGTGCGGTTAACCCGGTACTCAGAGAAGGAAACTCTGATCGTCGTGCTCCCAAGGCAGTTAAGAATTTTGCCAGAAAGAACCCGCACAGCATGGGTGAATGGAAGCAATGGTCGCGCACGCACGTATCACATATGCATGGCGGTGATTTTTATCACGGCGAACAATCGAAAACGATTGAAAAAGCACGAACAGTAAAAATGGAATTAGTTGGCGACACTGGCAAAACGCACACACTCAGAGAAGAAATTCCCTTGTTAGATGGTGAAATAATTGATCTGATGTTCATGAGTAAAAACGCGCTATGCGATTTTTATGAACAGGAAATGGAAGATTGTCGTGAGTCGGGAATATTGTTCTCGTTGCATGTGAAAGCCACCATGATGAAAGTTTCACATCCGATTGTATTTGGTCATGCGATTAAAATTTACTACAAAGAAGCCTTTGACAAGCACGGCAGATTTTTTGATGAACTGGGCATCAACGTAAACAATGGCATGGCAACGCTTTATGAAACGATCTCCACGTTACCTGCATCACAACGTGATGAGATTGAACGTGACCTGCAGGCTTGCAGAGTTCGCCGTCCGCGATTGGCAATGGTCGATTCTGTAAAGGGCATCACTAACTTTCATTCACCGAGTGACGTAATCGTTGATGCGTCCATGCCTGCAATGATTCGCTCCGGTGGACTCATGTGGGGTGAAGACGGTAATGAGTATGAATGTAAAGCAGTAATGCCGGAGTCTACGTTTGCACGCATCTACCAGGAGATCATCAATTTTTGCAAATGGCACGGAAATTTTGATCCGACCACCATGGGTACTGTTCCCAATGTTGGTCTTATGGCTCAAAAGGCAGAAGAATACGGATCACACGATAAAACCTTTGAAGCATCAGAATCCGGCATTGCACGCATCACTGATGTAAGCACGGGTGAAGTACTGCTTGAACAAAAAGTAGAAGAAGGTGATATTTTTCGTATGTGCCAAACCAAAGACCTGCCTATCCGTGACTGGGTGAAGCTGGCGGTAACACGTTCCCGCGATTCAGACACACCGGTGGTTTTCTGGCTTGATCCGTACCGTCCTCACGAGAATGAACTGATTAAGAAGATCGAAGTGTACTTAAAAGATCATGATACCGAAGGTTTGGATATACAGATCATGTCACAGGTACGTGCTATGCGTTATACGCTCGAGCGTGTCGCACGTGGCCTCGATACTATTTCTGCAACCGGCAATATATTGCGTGACTACCTCACCGACTTGTTCCCTATTCTTGAGCTTGGTACAAGCGCTAAAATGCTTTCGGTAGTTCCTTTAATGAAAGGTGGTGGACTCTACGAGACAGGGGCCGGAGGTTCAGCGCCCAAGCATGTGCAGCAGCTGGTCGAAGAGAATCACCTGCGGTGGGATTCTCTGGGTGAATTCCTGGCGCTGGCAGTATCTATCGAAGATGCGGGTAAAAAATACAACAATGAAAAAGCCAAAATACTCGCCGACACCCTCGATACTGCCACAGGCCGTTTACTGGACAACAACAAATCACCTTCCCGTAAGGTCGGTCAGCTGGATAATCGCGGCAGTCACTTTTACTTATGTATGTACTGGGCGGAAGAACTTGCCAATCAAACCGACGATGCAGATTTAGCCGCACATTTTAAACCTTTGTACACGCAGCTAAGTGAACAGGAAGAGGTAATCGTTAAAGAGTTGAATGAAGTACAGGGTAAAGCAGTTGATATTGGTGGCTACTACTACGCAGACCCGGAGCTTACAGAGGCGGTAATGCGACCAAGTGCAACTTTCAACGCCATACTTGCGTCAGCTAAGTAGAGGACCGGTTAGTAATGGCAGGTTGACCTGAACTATCACAGCAGCTCTGGTTGATTGCGGTGCTGGTTTGGATAGCGAAGGAAACAATAAGGCATCGATAAGAAGATCGCCGGTAAAACAGTAATCGGTGTATGATGAAGTATCACTGATACAACATTATGATCTGAGTTCGCGTCTGGCTTCCAGTAAATCTCGCACGATAACTCTCGGTACACCCAGTGCACGCAATGATGTTGAAACGACATTGTCTATAGAGTCGAGGAGATGAAATTTACGTTTGCCATCTTCTACAAAAAATTCCGGCTGATGTGCATCTATTAGCGAAATTGCCGAGCCTCCAAGCTCTGTTTTTATGTAGTCAACAGAGGGTTGGACATTTTCTACATAAAATTCAAATCGGCTGCGTAGCGCTTCTTCGTGATCGTCTGCGCGGCCGCGCTTGCCGGCTCTTGTGCGCATTTCAGCTTTACTGATTGACAGGTGCAGTACCTTTAAAACGGGTACATTAACGCTGCTAAGGTAACCCAACAGGTGTTCTGCGGCGGCGACGGTTCTCGGGTAGCCGTCGAGAATAAAAGGCAGGTGGTAGCCGTCGGTGTTGTCGCTGTTTTTGGTTTGCAGGATGGTGTCGATCTCTGCAGAGATAAGATCCTGTGTCCAGCGATTCGGTATTAGTAATCCGCGTATGGTACAAAACTCCAGCCACTCAAGCTGACTGACGTCTTCAGCAGAGGAGTTGCGGTCGAATATTTTTTGTAGCTCAGGCAGGTAGCGCCTGACTTTTTCGCTTAGTTCGTCGGTGGTGTCGATGCTGTCGAACATACTGACAGTATTTGAGAGTGAGTATTTTTCAGCAAGCAGCTTTGCGTAGTTTGAATCTTGTTTTGAGCGCTCAACGGTATTTCTGAGTATGCCACCCATTGATAAATGCCGCTGCGGATCTATTGAAAGCATTTCGCAGAGTGCTTGTGCGACCTCACCTTTACCGCAGCTTGAGGGCCCGGTCAGAATTACCACACCCGGTCCGCGCAGGGATATTTTTTCAACTCTCACGAGGGAGTGAGAAAGTTGGGAATTAGAGCTCATCAAGAGTGCCTGAAATTATTGAGATGTTAGTACGCTGGTTGAAACTGGCTGTAATCTGGTGTGCGATAAAACTGCCCTCCGGGATCCGTTAGCGAGCCTGCATTAGTCATAAGTCGACCGACTAATTATAGTTTCTGCCTTTAAACATAGAGTTTGGTAGTCTTTTGCCAATGGATTTAATTATACACACTGTCTATTCGGCACCAGAAGCCATTATCGCGTCACATCTCGCCCGATCCCCCTCGTCGCGTGGCATACCACGCTTCTCGGGCGATCGGACGACCTGTTTAGCGATAATGACTCTGGACGCCGAATCCTCATGAATAATGCAGGCTGGCGATTTTGTCGAGTAAAAACTGTTTTATGTTATCTACTGATACATCAGCGCTATTATCGTCAGTCCGGCCTTTAAATTCTACAACGCCTTTCTCAAGTCCTTTATCACTTATTACTACCCGCATCGGGATGCCGATCAGTTCCATCTCGCTGAACATGACGCCGGGGCGATTGTCCCGATCATCCAGCAGTACGTCTATACCAGCTTGCTTAAGATCGTTGTAGAGTTGCTCTGCTGCGGATTTTAATTTCTCGGAGCGTTTCATGTTAATTGGCAAAATCGCAACCTCGAATGGCGCAACAGGTAATGGCCAGATGATGCCGTTGTCGTCGTGGTTTTGTTCAATTGCGGCGGCGGCGACCCGGGTGATACCGATGCCATAGCAACCCATGGACATGACGCAGGCTTTGCCGTTTTCATCGAGTACGCTTGCCTTCATCGCCTGGCTGTATTTATCTCCGAGCTGGAAGATGTGGCCTACCTCTATGCCACGCATGATCTGCAGTTCGCCTTTGCCATCGGGTGATGGATCACCGGGTTCGATGTTGCGCAGATCTGCGGTGACTGGATTTTCTGCGTCGCGTTCCCAGTTGATGCCGAAGTAGTGTTTGTCTTCGATATTTGCACCGGCACCGAAGTCTGACATGGCGGCCACGGTGTGATCTGCAATCACCGGCATGGGCAGTTTTACCGGGCCGAGTGATCCCGGGCCGGCACCGACGGCTTTGCGTATTTCTTCTTCGCTGGCGAATTCCAATGGTGTCTTAACCAGTGCGTGGTTGTTGGCTTTAATTTCGTTAAGTTGATGATCACCTCTGACCAGTAAGGCAATTAAATCAGAGTCGCTCTCTTCTGAGGCATGGCATATCAGTGTTTTGATGGTCTTTTCAATTGGCAGATCAAAGTTATCGATCAGTGCCTGAATGGTTTTGGTGTCTGGTGTGTCGACCAGTGTCATCTCTTGTGATGGTGCTGCGCGTTGATCATTGCAGACGGCCTCGGCTTTTTCGAGGTTGGCTGCGTAGTCGCTTTTGGTTGAGTAGGCGATTGCATCTTCGCCGCTGTCTGCAAGTACGTGAAACTCCTTTGACCCTGATCCGCCGATGGCACCGCTGTCTGCTTCAACAGAGCGAAACTTCAAATGCATGCGTGAGAATATATTGCTGTAGGCCTGATGCATTGCATCAAAAGTCTGTTGCAGTGATTCCGGTGAACTATGAAATGAGTAGGCGTCTTTCATGATGAATTCACGGCTGCGCATGACGCCGAAGCGGGGCCGGACCTCATCACGGAATTTGGTTTGAATCTGGTAGTAGTTAACCGGCAGTTGTTTGTAGCTGCGCAGATCGCGGCGGGCAATATCGGTAATGACTTCTTCGTGGGTCGGGCCCATGCAGAAGTCGCGCTGGTGGCGATCTTTGAATCTGAGTAGTTCCGGTCCGAATTGTCCCCAGCGCCCGGATTCCTCCCAGAGTTCGCTCGGTTGCACGGCTGGCATCAGCAGTTCTGCGGCGCCGGTGTTGTTCATTTCTTCACGGACGATATTTTCAATTTTGCGCAAAACTCGCAGACCGAGCGGCATCCAGGTATAGAGGCCGGCCGCCAGTCGGCGAATCATGCCGGCTCGAAGCATCAGCTGGTGGCTGATTACCTCGGCGTCGGCGGGTGATTCTTTGGTGGTCGCGATTTGTAAATTGCTGGTGCGCATAGAGTTCTTGGTTGTTAATGTCGGATGGTCGGGGCTTGAGGTAGGATAGCGCGCAACCGGCGAGAATTCATGTGGAGGATTTAAAGTGTGGCACAGGGATCGTCGACGGGAAGCGTGCTGGTTGAACACTCAAGCATGACAACTCTGACATTTTGCTGACGCGGCAAGCGCCGACGGGCATCTGAACTATCCTAATATAAAACAAAAACAGGTAACACAAATCGGAATCACAGTGACACTGCCATTTCCGGCGGAGCCGGCAGATTCTGTTTACCCCATGCAAGTTGGCTGAAATTGGTTATATTTTAATAATATGCTAGATCCTATAAGAGAGTGGTACCAGCGGAATTTCTCTGATCCGCAGGCAGTCATTCTCGCTCTCATTCTCATATTCGCGTTCCTGATTATCTGGCTTCTGGGTGGCGTGCTTGCGCCTGTGCTGGTGGCGATGGTTTTTGCGTATCTGCTGGATGGAGTGGTGACGGCAATGCAGCGCTATCATATTCCGAGGCCGCTTGCGGCGACGACGGTGATGCTGGTGTTTGTGTTTTTCTGTCTGCTGCTTTTATTCGGTGTGTTGCCTCTGCTGTCTCAGCAGGTGACTTCACTAATAAGAGAGCTGCCGAACATGATTGCCAAAGGTCAGGAGCAGTTGCAACGTCTGCCCGAGCTTTATCCGGCTATTTTTACCGAAGAGCAGATTTCAGATCTTATTGGCAATGTTCGCAGTCAGGTAGGGCGCTGGGGACAGAACTTTCTTTCGTTTTCCATTGCTAGTGCTTTGAATCTTTTTGTTATTGCCGTTTATCTGGTGCTTGTGCCGCTGATTGTTTTCTTTGCACTGAAAGATAAACCGCTGCTGCTTGACTGGGCTCGCGGGTTCATGCCCAACCGGAGTCAGCTTGCTGAAAAGGTCTGGAGTGAAGCGGATGCCAAAATCGCTAACTATATTCGCGGCAAGTTTATTGAAATTATGATTGTCTGGCTGGTCAGCTATGTGACCTTTGCGCTGATGGGTTTGAACTATGCCGTGCTGCTTAGTTTTCTGGTTGGCGTGTCGGTGATCATTCCCTATGTCGGTGCTGTGGTTGTAACGCTGCCGATTGCGATTATCGCCTATTTTCAATGGGGTCTAAGTGCAAAGCTCGGCTATCTGCTGGTGGCTTATCAGGTTATCCAGGTGCTCGACGGTAATGTTCTTGTGCCACTGCTTTTCTCTGAGGTAGTTGATCTGCATCCACTGGCAATTATTATATCGGTGCTCTTCTTTGGTGGCCTGTGGGGGATACTCGGGGTGTTCTTTGCGATTCCGCTGGCAGCACTGGTTCAGGCCGTCCTTGAAGCGTGGCCAAGACACCGATACACCATAAGTGACGATACAGATCCGGTGGAGCGAAGAACGACGGCAGCTCGCCGAGCCTTGTAAAGCGTAGCCGCGACGGGAATCTGCACGGCTCCGGTCTGTTGCAAACCTGCCTCCGGTGTATTTACGCAATCCAGCGACGTTTGTTATCTGGATGAGAACCCAGACGGATAGATTGCTTGTAACACCCGGACCTGAACAGTAAGCTGTGGCTTCTTTACCAACTCCCACTTTTGAGAGGCCATACAATGTTCCAGGGCAGTATCGTAGCGATTGTGACCCCTATGCTGGTTGACGGTACGGTAGACTTCGATGCGCTGAAAAAACTGGTCAAACATCATCGCGATGCCGGAACCAATGCGATTGTGTCTGTTGGTACTACCGGTGAGTCTGCCACTCTGAGTATGACTGAGCACTCCGAGGTGATCAGCAGAACAATCGAGTTCGCTGACGGTGCCATACCGGTCATTGCAGGAACCGGTGCCAATTCAACCACTGAAGCACTTGAACTCACCAGCAACGCCAAAGCAGCCGGTGCGGATGCCTGTCTGCTGGTTACGCCCTACTACAACAAGCCAACCCAGGAGGGCTTGTATCAGCACTTCAAAAAAATAGCCGAATCAGTTGATGTGCCGATTATTGTCTACAACGTACCCGGGCGCACCGCAGTTGATATGACTGCGGCAACCACCGCACGGCTGGCTGAAATAAAAAATATTATCGGTACTAAAGAGTCGCGTGGAACGGTTGAGCGTATCAAAGAAGTGGTGTCTTTGTGCCCTGATGATTTTCTGGTTTTTACCGGTGATGACGGCACTGCCATGGAGAGCATGCTTGCAGGTGCAAGAGGCAACATCTCGGTGACTGCCAATGTAGCGCCTGCGATTATGGCGCAAATGTGTGCCGCAGCACTGGCCAAAGATGAAGCAAAGGCCCGTGAGCTGGACGCAAAAGTTGCTGATCTGCACAGAGACCTCTTTATAGAGTCGAGTCCTATTCCCGTGAAGTGGAGTCTTGCTCAGATGGGTCTTATCAAGCCCGGAATCCGCCTGCCTCTGACGCCGCTGGCTGATGACTGCCATGCGTTAGTAACAGCTGCCCTGGTAAAAGCCGGTGTGTTGTCCTGAGTTATCGCCTTGTCACTTATTATTCCCAAGTGAATAGTGGAAGATAACGAGTCTCGGATACGCTCCGGAAAACTCTTGATGAATCCATTAAAGGTGATGCCACCTGTATGAGTGTGCAATTTGCCAGTTTAGGCAGTGGCAGCAGCGGTAATTCAACACTGGTACGTGTTGGCGATACTCTGTTGTTGGTTGATGTGGGTTTTTCTGCCAAAGCCATTACAGAGCGAATGGCAACGCTTGATGTCAGTCCATCCGACCTGCACGGCATACTCATATCACATGAGCACTCTGATCATGTAAAGGGCCTGTCAGTGCTGGCGCGCAAGTATGATATTCCGGTCTGGCTGACGCGTGGCACTTATAGAAAACTTAAAGATAAAAATCTGCCTCGCGTTGAGTTTTTACATCCGCACGGATCGTTCTGTATCGGTGACACTAAAATTACACCGTTTCCGGTACCACACGATGCTGCAGAACCTTGCCAGTACATTATCGGTGATGGCAACCGTCGCCTGGCAATTGCCACCGATATGGGTTTTGTTACCGAGTACGTCTATGAGCAATTAACCGGTGTTGATGCCTTGTTGCTGGAGGCCAACTACGACGGTCAGATGCTGAGTAATGGCAGCTACCCGTGGGCGTTACGCAAAAGAATCGACGGCAACTATGGTCATCTGAGTAATGATCAGTCGGCTGTTCTTGCCGCAGCGCTTGAGCATTCGGGCCTGCAGTGCCTGTGTCTTGGGCATTTGAGTGAAAACAACAATACACCCGATACGGCACTGAATTCTGTTGCCAATCGATTGCGTCGTGCAGATGAGGACGTGCACGTTTTGCAAAGGTATAATTCCAGTCCATGGTATGCGGTAGCCTGATAGTCGTTTTGACGACGGCTTTTGCCTGTTGTTGCCTCGGTTAATGTTTCCTGCGCCATCTGTTTTCAGGTGCGTGTGAGCCAGAACTGTGGCGGCAGATCAGCTACCTGTACACTCAACTAAAGAACCAATTATCAGGATCACTGATGGCCAAAAAGTCCAAAGCTGTGGTGTTCGACAAGAACCCCGGTCGCAATGCGCAAACCTATGGAATAGCCCGACAACTGAACACAGATGAAGATCTGATCCATGAACCTTCGGTTGGTGTGGTTGGCACCAAGGGTGACAGCCAGTGCTATCTGGGTGTACAGCGCAAGGTTGAGGCAATTCACGAGCACTTAAGACAAAACCTCGGCTCAGCACCTGATCAGATGCGATTGCGTCTGGTACAGCCGGAATACACGGTAGCAACTTCAGACGGTATGCGTAACGGTACGCGTGAAATGCGTTATTCACTGATTGGTCGTGAGGTTACACATGACACTATCTGTGAGCATCTCAGTGCCAGTGGCCTTGAAGGCACTATTGCGGTTGTTGCCTGCGATAAACCACCGGTAGGTACGCTTGCCGGTTTGCTTGAGCATAATCGTCCGGCGATTATCATGTCTGACGGCCCTATTCGTCCGGGTCGGGATTCTAAAACCGAGCAACCGATTGATATCATCACCGGTTTTCAGGCAGCCGGTCACAGCGATGAAGATTTTAAAAAACGTATAGCGCGTGAGGCTTGTCCGGGTTACGGCAGTTGCGGTGGCATGTTTACCTATAACACGATGCAGACGTTTATCGGTGTGGTGGGAATGCAGCCTTTGCATATGGTTTCACCACCGTCTGATGATGCGCGCCGTTTGAATGAATTTCCCGAGCAGCTGGTGACTTACCTCAGAGGTTTGATTGAACGCGGTCATACACCACGGGATATCGTCTCGCGTGATGCGATTCGTAACGCGGTTATAGTTTCTATGGCGGTTGGGGGTTCTACCAATGTATTGCTGCACGCACCGGAGATTGCACGTGCTTCAGGCTTTAAAAGTTTTGCCACCGATATTATGTCACCGGATGAGTTTAATCATTTGTCTCAGCACGTTGTACCGGTACTGACCGATGCCCGTCCATACGGCGTGTACTCCATGGTTGATATCGATGAAAAAGGCGGCGTGCAGGTCATTGTAAAAGAGCTGATGAATGCCGGTTTACTGAATGGCGATACCTTAACCTGTACCGGCGAAACCCTTGCAGAGCAGGTAGACAGACTCAACACAGCAGATGTTGACGGCACAGTGATTTATTCGGTTGAGAAACCTTATAAAGACACCGGTGGCTTGCGTGTTCTGGGTGGTAATCTTTCACCCGAATTCAGTGCAGTATTAAAACTTGCCGGTGTTGAAGGTGGTCTTGAAAACAATCGCTTTGCAGGGCGTGCACGAATTTTTAACGGCGAGCAGTCTTTACTTGATGCACTGGAGTCTGATCCGGATGGTTTTGCCAACAACGATATGGTTATTGTTCGCTATGAAGGACCAAGTGGTGCACCGGGTATGCCTGAGATGCTTGACTCTACCTCCAGAATCACCACGCTGTGTCGTGAACGCAATATCGTTGTCGGTATGATGACTGATGCGAGGTTTTCCGGCGGTTCAGTTGGTCTGGTGATTGGTCATGTTGGACCCGAAGCAGCGCTTGGCGGTCCGATAGCGCTGGTGGAAGACGGTGATGAAATTATTGCCGATCTTGATGCCAATGAACTGAACTGTACCCAGCTGCAGGATGCGGCAATACATAAAACGCGTAAAGCTGCATGGGATAAAGCAGTTGCAGATAACGATGGTATTCATCCGTTGTGCGGCGATGTTGATACCCGTTTGTTAAACCGCATGCGGCGTTCTGCTGTTTCTGCAGTCTTTGGCGCAGGTATGCACCCTGATCGGGAATTGTGGGTGCCTGAGCCGCGTGAGCCTGTGCAAACCGGCTTTGTACCGCAGAACAAGTATCGGCAGGGCACACAGAAAGCGTTCAACTGATTCTATATCTGTTGATATAACCGGTCGCGTCTCAATATTGTTTGATACTGGCGAAAAATTTATCGCCGGTACTTACCGGAGTAGTTTCTAATGTCATTAAGACCAGTTACTTCAACACAAGCAGCAACGCCGACTATGGAAGGCGCGGGTGTTAAGCTGCACCGCGCGTTCGGTTTTCACAACCCGGAACAGTTTGATCCGTTCCTGTTGTTTGATGATTTTCGAAACGACCGGCCGGAAGATTTTCAAGCCGGATTCCCGTGGCATCCGCATCGCGGTATCGAGACCATCACCTATGTGCTTGATGGTACGGTGGAGCACGGTGACAGTCTGGGTAATCAGGGCACGCTTGGCGCAGGTTCAGTGCAGTGGATGACGGCAGGCTCTGGTATCCTGCATCAGGAAATGCCCAAAGGTAACGCTCAAGGCCAGATGCATGGCTTTCAGTTGTGGGCCAATCTGCCCGCTTCTTTAAAAATGACAGCACCTCGTTATCAGGATATTCAGGGTAGTGATATTCCGGTAGTTACCGATGATGATGGCACGCAGGTAAAAGTTATTATCGGCAGTTTCTGGGGAAAGCAGGGGCCGGTTGATGGTATTGCAGCAGATCCGCAGTATCTTGATATCACTATTCCCGCAGGTGTTCGCAAAACCTTGCCGGTTGATACCTACCGTCAGGCGTTTGCGTATGTGTTTGATGGCTCGGCGCAATTCAGAGATGCATCATCGCCTGCGGGTGTGTTAGTTGAAAAAGAACTTGTAGGCGAAGAAGTTACTATTCGTGATCAAAGTGGTAACCGTACCCTGGTGCAGTTTGGCAGCGGATCTGAAATTACAGTGCAGGCGGGTGCTAGCGGAGTGCGTTTTTTATTGATCTCGGGTGCGCCGATTCAGGAGCCGGTTGCCTGGCACGGTCCTATTGTGATGAATACTCAGGAAGAGATATTACAGGCAATCAGTGACCTTAAGAACGATACTTTTATTAAGGCAGGCCACTAG
>CAZKAQ010000090.1:0-15273 GCA_964550655.1 uncultured Granulosicoccaceae bacterium | reverse complement strand
CTGTTTAGCGATAATGACTCTGGACGCCGAATCCTCATGAATAATGCAGGCTAAATTAAGAGTTAGAAGATAAGGTTCAGCATGGTCAGACTGACAATAAGGAACAGCACACTCATTATTGTACCTGCGCGCATGAAGTCAATAACCCGGTAGCCTGCCGGTCCCATAATCAATGCGTTGACCTGATGTGTCGGGATGATAAACGAGTTGGAAGTAGCGATAGCGACCGTCAGTGCAAAAACAGCCGGGTCGGCACCGGCACCGACGGCAATATTAATTGCCAGCGGCACAAGCAGTACCGTGGCACCAATGTTCGACATCACCAGTGTGAAGATAGTTGAGAGTATTGCGATAACCGCTTGCAGCAGCCAGATTGGGACATCGCCCAGTATCTGCAATGTGTGCATCGCAATCCATGCGGCAGCGCCTGATTTTTCAACTGCGAGTCCCAGCGGGATTAGGCTTGCGAGTAGAAATACCGTCTTCCAGCTGACTGCATGATAGGCCTCGTCCATGGTCAGCACACCTGCCAGCACCATACCGACTGCGCCAACGAGTAAAGACACAGAAAGGCGTAGTTCGGAGAACAGTACTAATGAGACCGCAAGAATAAAAAAGAACAGAGCATGGCGGATTTTATTCGGCCTGAGTTCTTCATCGACGTGATCCGTCACGATGGCGTAGTCTTTGTTGTCGCGCAGCAGTTTCAGGTTGCGCCATGAGGTATGCGCGACCAGCGTGTCGCCGCCTTGTAGCGGGGTGTCACGAACTTTCTCATCTACTGTGTAGCCGGCACGGTAGATTCTTAATATGTGCAAGCCGTCGTTGCGGCGCAGTTGCAAGTCGTTGAGCGTCTGTCCGACCAGTGACGAACCGGGCGGTACCACGATTTCGGCGATACCGGTTTCCTGTGCGTTCATCACATTTGAAAAGTGGTTTTCTCCTTTTACGATCCGAAGTTTGTACTGGCGTGCGAATTTAACCAGCTGACGTTTGTTGCTCAGTACACCGATGTAGCTGTTGACCCAGATGACGTCTTTGCCGTCTGGTACAACGGCGATTTCGTCGCCGTTTCTGACGGCTAAAACAAACGGTACGTTTTCCAGAGTGCGTTCTATCTGCATGATGGTCATGCCGACGAGCGGGCTGTCGAGAGTTGCCTGCAGTTCGAACAACTCACCGGTGATGCCGTAGACGCGTTGGAAGTACTCTGCGGTTCTGGTGGTGCTTTCGCGTTTCTTTTCAGATTTGACGTTTGGCAATACAAAGCGACCGAATGCTGTAAAGAAGAGGATGCCGGTTGCGATCAGCGCGAGGCCGATGGGCGTGACATCAAACAACCCGAATGTTCGCATCTGGTGTTCTGCCGGCAGCGCTTTGTTGGATGACAGCATCAGATCATTTAGAAGAATCAACGGGCTTGAACCGACCATTGTTACTGTGCCACCAAGGATGGCGCAGAACCCCATTGGCATCAGCAGGCGTGACATCGGTATGCTGGTGCGGCGGCTGATTCTGCTGACGACTGGCAGAAACAGCGCCGCTGCTCCTACGTTTTGCATAAAACTCGAGATTAACCCGACTGTGCCTGAGATCAGCGGCGTGATTCTGGACTCGGTGCTACCGCCTTTTTTCAGTATCCAGTTGGCCACCCGGCTCATTATTCCTGTCTTGTCGAGGCCGGCACCGATAATCATCACCGCAATGATCGACATCACCGCGTTACTTGAGAATCCTTCGAACAGTTCGGTTGAGTCGATGATCGGTGTCAGACCCGGCAGCATCGTTGTCAGTCCGAGCGCTACCATGATGGAAACCGCCGCTACGTCTATCCGGACGATTTCGCTGACAAACAGGTACACTGTCAGAAAAAGCAGGCCAAGCACGAGGATAATTTCAGGAGTGAGTGTGCTGGCTTCGTTCATCGTGCTCTGGCGGAGAGACCTCTTTTTTTAGTTTGTTGCCAGTGAAAGTTTGTGCAGTTCAATTGCTGAAGCACACGCTTGTCTGTTTGTTGTGCACCTGCAGGGATTATCTGTCGGGTGAATAATCAGGTATAACAGTTAACCGACAGTACATGACAAAGTTGATGCGCTGGCCGTGACTGCCGGGCTTATATCTTTTGAGGGAAGATATTTACCCTGATGCGGATGCTTTGGCGGAGCTTTTAGTTTGTCTTGTAACCGGTTTAGCTTGCAAATATCGATTCACTTTGACGAGTGTTGTATGTATGGGCGCGACAAGATTGTAAGATCTGTCAGGCACCGGATGTAAACGGCGTCATCGGTGAATCGAAGCTTGGAATTATATCGTTGTTCCGAATAGTTGACTACACCAGGAATGTTGCAGTTCGAAAAATTATGTCCTGACATTTATGTTTTTCATGAACGTCTGGCAAGTAATCGTATAAGTTATTAGACGACTTTCAGTGATAAGACCAAGTATCCTAAACCTATGGGCCAGTTAAGCGGCAGATCTATACGCACGTTTGTGCTGCGGCAAGGGCGGTTGACTGATGGTCAGCAACGCAGTCTCGACCTGTATTGGAGCGATTATGGAATTGACGTAAATCCGGATGATGGGATTTGCACAAAGCCTGTTGTCGCTAAGAACGCCACGCTGGCCAGCACTGATTCAGAACCTGATGATACAGAACCCGCTGATTCAGGCGCGGTGATCCGCGATGAGTCCTTTGCAGCTGATCGAATTGATCTGGATCAGCATTTTGAGACCGGGGCGGATGTATGGATGGAGATAGGTATCGGCAATGGTGCGGCGCTGGTTTACATGGCTGAACGAAATCCGTCGATTAATTTTCTCGGTGTTGAGGTGCATCTGCCCGGCGTTGGACATGCGCTCGGCGAGATCGCCAACGCCGGACTCGGTAATGTGCGACTGATCCGCTACGATGCGATGGATCTGATTGAACATTTCATGCTGCCGGCCAGTGTTGATCGGGTGCTGATTTATTTTCCTGATCCGTGGCATAAATCCCGGCATCATAAACGCCGGCTTGTGAATGAAAAGTTCCTGAGTATGCTGGCGAAGCTATTGCGCCCCAGTGGGCTGATCCATTTTGCCAGTGACTGGGTGCCCTATGCGCAACAGGTGCAATCGGCAGTCGCACAGCATCCTCAATATGAAATCATGCCCGATAGCGAAGAGTCGGCAGCGATCATCCGTTTGCGCCCGGAGACTCATTTCGAACGCCGTGGCCTGAGGTTGGGGCACAAAGTCACTGACCTTGTCATCAGGAAAAAATCACCCTGACGTTCTTTTACGGTGTTTTCGCTCTGCCGTACTAAACTCATAGTCAGAAAAACAGCACACTCAGGTGTTTGTGCTTTGTAGTGTCGTACTTGCCACTTTCCATGTGTAAACGAGCCTCTGCCACAATTATGCGTTTTGCATCAATCGGAACATTGATCCCGGAGACAGGATAGATGGATCAGCATTCATCCGGGCGCAGATCTTCGGAGCAGGATGTGGAGGGCGGCTTACCGCAACGCAGACCGGTTACCGAGTCAATTCTGTCTTCGCTGGTAGCTTGCCACGAGTGCGATTTGCTGCACGAGAAAGTCGTACTTGAAGTCGGTGCTGTTGCCCGGTGTGTGCGTTGTAACGCGACACTTTATGTCAAAAAGAACAACAGTATCGATCAATCTCTGGCGGTTGGTGTTGCGGCACTTATCATGTTTGTGATTGCAAACTGTTTTCCTTTTTTGCAGATCAGCGTATCGGGTATCACACAGAGCATGTCTATTGTGTCTGCCGTGTTTGCCTTGTCGAGTGAAGGCTTGTGGACACTGGCACTGGTTAGCTTTGGCTTTATTCTATTGTTTCCCTTCGCACGAATGGCTGGACTTCTCTACATTCTGATACCACTTCGTTTTAATAAGCGGCTGCCGGGCATTGAGTTGGTGTATCGATCCATTGTGTATCTCTCACCCTGGAGCATGATGGAGATCTATCTCTTCGGTGCAATTGTGGCACTGGTGAAGCTTGCATCGATGGCGAACATCGAACTTGGTTATTCCTTCTGGGCGTTTGCGCTGTTAAATGTTTTGACCGCCGCGTCACTTCAGTTAATAGACAATCATAGTCTCTGGGAACTCATCAGCGAGTCTCGCGAACAGTCTGAAGAGTCGACGCAAGACGGGATGGCTGTCTGATGATGACAGCAGCACAGTGTGGCCTGGTGGCCTGTCCGGCTTGCGGCACTATTACGCGTTTGTCAGTTGAACAGTTCAGGGATCCGCCAAAGTGCCAATTGTGTTTTGCCCGACTACACTCACGTAAGCCAATGAGCCTGCAACGCTCCTGGGCCTGGCTAACGGCAGGTGTCATGGCATATTTGCCGGCAAATTTTTATCCGATTATGGTGACAACCGTGTTCGGTGATTCTGAACCAAATACAATTATTGGTGGTTTTTTTGTGCTCTGGGAATTGAAATCTTATTTAGTCGCAGTAGTGGTGTTTCTGGCGAGTGTTGTGGTACCAATTCTAAAATTTCTTGCAGTCAGCTACCTGTTGATCTCTATCCAGCGGCGTTATCGACACAGTCGATACGATAGAGCGCGACTGTTCCGGCTGACTGAGTTTATCGGTCGATGGTCAATGATTGATGTTTTCGTTGTTGCCATACTCGCTGCTCTGGTGCAAATAGGCTCTGTCGCGAATATAGCGCCGGGTATCGGTGCGACTGCGTTTGGCGCGACAGTGATGTTTACCATGATGTCGGCGCTGGCGCTTGACTCACGGTTGTTGTGGGATGAAGAATCGCCTGCGGGCTCGACGTTTCTTCCGGTAGTGACTGCAGTGGGGCGACGTTATGAGTAGTCGCTTTCGACGTCCGAGACACAAAACAGGTGGCAACACTCGACGCAGCTATGATCTTGAAGCCGCAACACCTGTTGTAGAGCGTCAACGCAAGCGGCAGAAAATTTCCGCTTATTGGCTGGTGCCTTTATTTGCCTTGTTACTTGGTGCGTACTTCGCCTACCAGTTTTATAAAGACCAGGGCCCGTTGATCACTATTGAATTCAACAGCGCCGAAGGTCTGGTAGCCGGTAAGACGCCAATACGTTATCGCGATGTTAACATCGGTGTGGTTGATAAGGTCTCACTCAGTGGAGATCTTGAAACAGTCATCGTCGAAGCGCGTATGACGGTAGACTCACGCAGATATTTAAATAACCACGCAAGATTCTGGGTGGTGCGACCAAGAGTAGGCACCAGTGGGGTTTCGGGTTTGAATACCTTGCTTTCCGGATCCTATATCCAGGTGAATTCTCTGGTTGGCAGCGCTTATCAAACAGAGTTTGAAGGCCTTGAGAAACCACCATTGACAGAGGAGGGTGCGCCTGGTCTGCGGCTCAACCTGCAGGCGGAGCAAGCCGGCTACGTCGGGGTTGGTTCACCGGTTTTTTATCGACAGGTTAAAGTGGGCCAGATTGAAGCACAGCGTTTTCTGCCCAACTACAAAATGGTTGAGTTCACCATCTTTGTTGAAGCACCGCATCATAAGATAATTCGTAATATCACCAAGTTCTGGAATGTTAGTGGTGTTGCTCTGAATGTAGATGCCAATGGTTTGAGTTTACGTACTCCGTCACTGGAAGGATTGGCGCAGGGCGGTGTCTCGTTCGATATCATTGAAGAGTACGAGTTTCCCTATGTGGTTGAAGATGGTCATGTCTTTACTTTGCACGAATCTTTAGAGGCAGCAACCGATGACACGCTGGAACTCACCAGTTCATCAAAGTATCAGTATGTCACCTACTTTGATAGTTCCGTTCGTGGCTTGTCGCGTGGTGCACCGGTTGAATTTAAAGGTGTTCAGATTGGCAGGGTCACTGACGTAAAACTCATGTACGAAAAAAATCGTCGTTCGGTGCAGGTGCCTGTCTATATTGAACTTCAGCCGGAGAGACTGTTCGGATTGCATAGCGAAGATTCCGACAGTATGAATAACATTATTGCCCGTGATCTGCAGGCAAAGCTGCAGATAGGAAATCTGTTGACCGGGCAGTTGTATGTTTCGCTCGAGACAATCGACGGCACTCCGGAACCACTGGGTACAAATCCTGAAGGTATTACTGTACTGCCGAGCATTAAATCCGATCTTGATCAGGTAACCGAGGGTGCGCAGTTAGCATTGAGCAAGATCAACGAGTTGCCACTTGAAGAATTGATTGTTGCCGCTTCTGATACGATCTCACAGGCTCAACAGATGTTGGCTGATTTTAATGCTTTAGGATTTGCCGGAAAAATTGATAACACCATGGGTACCGCGGATGATGCAATGCAGGATTTTGCAAAACTGGCGTCAGGAATGCGTAAAGACCTGACAAGTCTGACCGGGCAAATGCAAACACTGGTCGACACAGCAGATGAGTCTTTCGAGGGTATTGCACCTGACTCACCGCTTTACTACAACTTATTAAATACTTTAAAAGACCTGCAGCAGGCGGCGCGTGCGGTGCTGGCTGTGTCTGAATCGGTTGAGAAAAAACCGGAGGAATTTCTTTTTGGTAAATAAAAGCAGATCCCCCGCAAGCTCACAAATAAGTAGCCTGTGGGTAAGAGGCCTGCTGGTGGCACTTGTCGCCGGCTTAAGTGCGTGTATCAATACACCCTTGCCGGACTACTATGTGCTGACAGCGGAACCGGGTACGCTGTCAGCTACACAGTTCGATGGTAATGACAAAATTCTGAATCTCGCGATTGGTGTCGGGCCAATTACCATTCCTGAAACGGTTAACCGGCAGAATATTGTTACCCCGAAAAATACCAACCAGCTGGAGGTTGCCGAGTTTCATCGCTGGAGCGAACCGCTAAGAGAAAACATTTCAAGAGTTGTTATAACCAATCTGGCAGCTCGTATGGGTGTTAGTAAGCTTTATGCTTTTCCGTGGCTGCGCACAGAGATTGATCACATTGCCCGAATAGATATCCTGCAAATGACGGGGCGCCTGCAGGAAGAAGTCTATCTGCAGGTTCGCTGGCAGATACTTACCGGTGAAAAACCCTTACAGCTGCTGGAAACCCGTATCTCGGAATACCGTAAGCCGGTTGAAGGTGTTGGCTACTCGGCTTTGGTCGCAGCTTATAGTGAGGCCTATGCATCGTTGTCGGATGACATTGCTCGCGCTATCGTTGAGCTGAATGATGTCGGAAGTAGTTAAATAAAAAGCACTTTTAAGGGCTGCTCAACGACGATATTAGTAGTCGGCCATAAACTTAAGAGCTAGAATAGTGTTGTTGGCTTCTTTGGTTGTTGTTTTCAGGGTTGCCGTTTCTTTGTTTACGCAATCGGTGAGCCCGCTATGGAAAATCTGCATAATGTAAATGCGCATCTGCAAGAGCTTGATGCACGTCATCATCTGCATCCTTTTACCGATTCAATAGCGTTGGAAAAACGTGGTGCGCGTGTTATCACCAAAGCAGATGGTGTCTATCTGTGGGATGCAGAAGGTAATAAATTTCTCGATGGTATGGCCGGGCTGTGGTGTGTCAATGTGGGTTACGGTAGAAAAGAAATACTCGATGCAGTTGCTGCACAGATGCAGCAACTGCCTTACTACAATACGTTTTTTCAAACCACCCATCCGCCGGTAGTAGAGCTCAGTGCCAAAGTTGCAGAACTCACTCCCGAGGGTTTGAACCGGGTGTTCTTTTGCAGTTCCGGCTCTGAAGCGAATGATACTGTGCTCAGAATGGTGCGCCACTACTGGGCATCTGTGGGTATGCCTTCAAAACATATTGTCATCAGTCGTGAAAATGCCTACCACGGCAGCACCATGGCGGGCGCCAGTCTGGGTGGTATGAAGCCAATGCACAGGCAAGGTGGTCTGCCGATAGCCGGCATTGAACATATCATGCAACCGCACTGGTTTTTACACAATGATGAACTATCTGAGGCAGAGGTCGGCGTCAAAGCGGCTGAGGCGCTGGAAGAGAAAATACTTGCGGTCGGGGCAGACAATGTCGCGGCATTTATAGCTGAGCCGGTGCAGGGTGCCGGTGGCGTTATTGTACCACCTGACAATTACTGGCCACTGGTGCAGGACATTTGTACAAAGCACAACATACTTCTGGTCGCTGATGAAGTGATCTGTGGTTTTGGCAGAACCGGTAACTGGTTCGGCTGTAATACATTTAATATCAAGCCAGATTTGATGGCGATAGCCAAAGGCCTTTCATCCGGCTATCTGCCAATTGGTGGTGTAGTTGTCAGCGATAAAGTAGGCGAAGGACTCGATGCGGGTGGTGACTTTAACCACGGTTATACCTACTCCGGGCACCCTGCCTGTGCTGCTGCGGCTCTGGCCAATATAGAAATTCTGCAGAAAGAGAAAATTATAGAGTCAGTAGCCGCGACTACTGCGCCTTATTTGCAAAAGAGACTGGCCGAATTTGCGTCTCATCCAAATGTCGGACAAGTGCGTGGTGTCGGGATGCTTGGTGCTATTCAACTGGTGCCCGGTTCAGGAAAATCAGCATCTGCGGGGCAAGTGGAAGGTCAGGGCAATTTTTTCAAAAAGGCCGATGTCACAGGTATCCGTTGTCGAGAACACTGTATCAGTAATGGTCTTGTTATGCGGGCGGTGGATGATGCGATGATTTTAAGTCCGCCACTGATCATAACTGAAACGCAAATCGATGAGCTATGTGACAAAGCGTTGAAGAGTATTGAGCAGACTTTCTCCTGACCACATCAGTCTGACGCCAGATCCTTCTTTTAGTTGTTAACAACTATCGCGCGCAAAGCTTGCCTGTCGGCGATGCGGTTTTTGCTTGCATCAATGCACCGGTCAACGCGCAAACTCGCCACACTGAATAGTCTCGCAAATGATGCAACTGGTTGTGTAAAAGCGCACAATCCTCATTCAATTAGAGACGATGTTCAATTTGATGTTCTCTCAATGTATCCTTAATGCCAGGTTTAGTTAAAAGTATCAATTACTTATAAACTGATAACTCCAGAGAAACTGTAATGCTGATATGTGATTTGAACGTCAAGAATTAATGTATAGTTTTTGACACATTGTGGTAATGCTCTACTATTATAAAACCAACCGGATGTGGTCAATGAGTTCATGACGTTTAGATTTGTATCAATTTTAATGTTCGCTTTTGCGCTGCAGGCCTGCGGTGGTTCAACTGCTACATTTGATGTGGCTGCAGCCGATGCCAGTCCGGAAGATCGGCTAACGACTGCTGGCAGTGATGAGCAAACCGAGTCTGCCGTTACGAGCGAAGATGACCAGTTAGTGTTGCAGCCTGCTATCACCCCACCACTCGAATTTGCCGATGGTGTGGATGCCATTACCGATGTGGTTCTGATTACCGGACAGTCCAATGCACTGGGTAGCCAGACTGTTTTTGATCCGGTGCTGGATGCACCTGTAGATCGGTTTTTCGCCTACACGGATGAGGGTTGGAGGCCCGCGACGCTGCGCCAGGTCTGGGACCTCGGTTCGCATCCGTTGCTTGGTCTCGGTGATGACCCACACAACAACTTCGGCTTCCACTTTGGTAAAACACTGCTCGCTCAACGCAGCGATAGAGTCGTTGGTATTATATTGGTCACGGCGCCGGGTGAGGGCATCAGTCACTGGGATGCTGATAGTTTTTTCTTCCGCAAGATACGTAACAAGGCATTGCTTGCGCTGAACGAACTGCCACACAAGACAGGGGTTGACGGCATTCTCTGGCATCAGGGTGAAACAGACTGGGCCAGTGATGGTTCAAATGATCCTGATATCGAAGGCTTTCCACCGAATGACTACTACAGCAACAGGCTTTGGGCTCTGATCAGTAACTTCAGATTAGAAAGCTGGTATGACGCGGAACGGCCGTTTATCTGTGGTGAGACTGCAAGATCACCGGTAAATGTACGTCTTAATGCGTTAAACAGAGACAGCGACAGTTATACCGCCTGTGTTCCCGGTGAGGGCTTACCTACCTGGGATGAAGAAGCGGTTCACTTTAGTGCAGAAGGACTACGACAAATTGGTGCTAACTATGCTGAAGTTTATCTGCAAATGACGCAATAGGTTAGCAGCGGTACGAATCTGAACCATGAGAGTTCCACCGAAAGGACGTCGCTTCGAAGATTCGGGCAGCGACACGCTTAGCAAAGACGAGCTAACTGCAAACTGGTTGCCACGTTATACCGGAATGCCACTCGAGAACTTTGGCGACTATATACTACTGACCAATTTCTCCGATTACGTCACCACATTTGCACAGCGTTTTGATTGTGATATCTATGGTGAAGGCAGACCAATGCAGGCTGCTACCAACAAAAACGGCATCACGATTATAAATTTTGGTATCGGCTCTGCGAATGCTGCAACCATTATGGATTTATTAACCGCGGTTAGTCCGAGGGCGGTTTTGTTTCTTGGTAAGTGTGGCGGGCTGAAAACATCTACTGAAATCGGTAATTTTATCTTACCAATTGCAGCCATAAGAGGAGAGGGCACGAGCGATGACTATCTGCATCCTAAAGTGCCTGCACTACCGTCGTTTAAGCTGCATAAATTCGTATCAGATATAATAGCTTCACGTGACCTTGAGTACCGAACCGGTGTTATCTATACCAGCAATCGACGAGTATGGGAACACGATAAAGCGTTTCACGCCAAGTTACATGAAATGACTTGTATCGGCATCGACATGGAGACTGCAACCCTTTTTATAGTTGGTCATGCAAATCAAATAGCGCGTGGCGCTTTGTTGCTGGTGTCCGATGTGCCGATCACCCCTGACGGTGTAAAAATGGAAGATGCGGATCGCAAAACTACAGATAAGTGGGCGCCAATACATCTTGAGCTGGGTGTCGAAGCTATGACTGATATCGGTAGTAAAGGTGAGCAGATAAGGCACTTCCGATATTAGTCGGGCACGTATTACCTGCTATTGCAGTACACCTGTTTAAAGTTAACTCTACCTATACTGTAAAAATTGTTGAGCCTGTAGTTTTGCGCGCTTCGAGATCGCGATGAGCCTGCGCTGCATCTTTTAGTTCATAGCGCTGATCTATCTTTATATTGATCACGCCCGACTCAACCAGCTTAATTAAATCTGTGGCTGTCTCGACTAAGTCTTCCCGTTTGGCGGTGTAGTTCATGAGTGAGGGGCGGGTGAAGAACAATGAGCCTTTGGCAGCAAGGTCTTTCGGGCTGACTGCCTCTACAGGGCCTGATGCGGCACCGAAACTTACCAACATGCCCATAGGTGCAAGACAATCCAGTGATGAAGTGTAGGTATCCTTGCCGACCGAGTCATAAACAACGGGTACCATGTTACCGTCAGTTATTTCACGTACCTTATCAACCAGGTTTTCTTCGCGATACAGTACTGTGTGATGGCAGCCGTGTTGTTTAGCGAGTTCTGCTTTTTCTTCGCTGCCAACCGTACCAATGACAGTTGCTCCAAGGTGATTTAGCCACTGACAGGCTATCAGACCAACACCTCCGGCGGCTGCATGGAAGACGACTGTGTCACCGGCTTTTACATGATAGGTTCTGCGAATCAGATATTGCACGGTCATGCCTTGCAACATCATGGCGGCACCGGTTTCAGAACTGATTCCGTGCGGGATTTTTATCAACCGGTGGGCGGGAATCACGCGCTCATCGCAGTAGGCGCCAATAGGTACTCCCGCGTATGCAACCCGGTCGCCGACCGCAAAATCCTTAACGCCTTCACCTAATTCGGCAACAGTTCCTGCCGCTTCGAGGCCGGGAATGAAAGGGCTGTCGGCAATCGGGTACTGACCTGTGCGGTGGTAGACATCAATGAAATTCAGGCCGACGGCGTCGTGGATTATCCGAACTTCTCCACTGGCTGGTTGTCTAGGATCAAAGGACTCATAAACCAGGCATTCCGGTCCACCGGTGGTGTGTACTCTGATCGCTTTGGCCAAAATAACTCCGTCTTTTGTCTACGCTGTAGTAAGCCCGGGAGGCTATATGAATAAATTGAGCTTGTCACTTTCTTTTGCGTTGCTGCTAACGCCGCTTGTTGCGAAAACGAGTCCGATGGTGGAGCTTTTTACGTCACAGGGTTGCTACTCGTGTCCGCCTGCTGATGAGTTTCTGGCTGATATGCTTGAGAAACAACCCGATATCGTAGCGCTCGAGTATCACGTCGATTATTGGGATGATCTTCGCTACGGCTCTGCAGGTGTCTGGAAAGATCCGTTTTCCAGCCCACATTACACGTCCAGACAGCGACGTTATAACGCGATCAGATTGTCTGGCAAGCGTGGCGTTTATACTCCACAGATGGTCATTAACGGCAATACTGCGCAAGTGGGCTCAAGCAGAAGACCGGTATTGGAGTCGCTCAACAAGCGGTTACCCGATGTAGAGATAGCTGCCTCAGTTAAAGACAATCTACTGGCCGTCAACATCGAGGGTGAGCACAAAAACGGCTCGGGGATATGGCTTGCCATTTTTGACCGTGTGCACGTAACAGAAGTGGAAAGAGGCGAGAATCACGGCAAGACCATGATCAATCATCATGTAGTACGTGAACTGGTGTCTCTTGGAGAATGGCAGGGTGACAAGCTCAGTAATACCTACGAGTTACCAGACAGAGCCGGGTTTGTTGGTGCTACTGCCGATGATATAAATAGCGGTAATCGCAGCTGTGCGGTTTTCCTGCAGGATGAGTCACTCGGGCAGATCCGTGGTGCCACATACTGCGAAGCGATTTAGTTACTGCTTTGTTTTGTAAACACAGGGTTAGTTATATATAAACTGATCTTAAGATACGGCAAAATAACAGGGGCGCATCTGCCAAGCGATACTTTAGCGGATGCGTCCTTACTTTTTTATGAGCCTTGGAATTAATTACCTGTCAGACCTTTACTCAAGCGGCTGATAAAATATCTCATCACCTGCCAGGGTTTCACTGAAAAGGCTGGTTGGTGCCAGTGGTTGTGGTAACCAACAGAATACTCTCACAGTATCTGTTACGCGTTGAACACCGCATTGAATCTGTTCTTCTGTCGGTTGATCGTTATTTGTCTGTTGAGTAGCTACGGCTTCGTCAACGCTGTCAGGGAGTGTGATCGGCGGTGATGTTACTGTATCAAGACCGGCTTCAATCGAATTACGTGCATTGGAAAATTGTACATTGCTTGTGGCATTTTCGTTTGACCAGCTGCTGTCAAGATCGCAGTCCTGAGTTGCCGCTGTGCAATTTTGTAAAATGGTAAGTGCTCCGTTTGTATCAATCAGTTCCCGTTGTCGTGCGATTGTCGGATCAGTCGGGTGCTCTGAAAATACTGCGGTGGTTGAAGCGTCGGAGTAGGTTTGAAAATAACTCTGGATACCATTTTGGTTGAGATCGGCTTCAATAATCGTTGAACCGTCTGCCATTAAAATGATTCTGGCCTGCAATAGTGAATTACTGGTTCGATCCAGATGTCTCGCGGTTACCCTGTTATCTTCCTGCAATACATATAGTGTTCGTTCGCTATTGGTGCTGAATATATAGCTCACAGTTGAAAAACTGCTGCGTGCTATCAGCGTTTCGGTGTTATTAAACGTAAAGCGGAACGTAGCATCGAATGCGTCGCTGACGTTTGTGGTGAGTGTTCCAGCCGCAGTGCCTGTCATTTCGAGTGCTGTGTTGACTTCTTGTTGCAGTGAACTTAGCTGCGCTATTAATGGCAGAGCGGCAGAAGCGCTGTCGTTTTGCATGTTCAGCTGCTGAAGTGCTGCCGGAATAATCCGTGAAGTGTCCGGCGTTTGAGGAATGCTGTCATCGTCGCTGTCACCACTGCCAGCGTCACCGCCGGTTTGTGGAGCTGAACCATCACTTACATTTTGATCAACATTAATAACGTCACCCGGCTGTCCGCCATCACCTGTACCGGAGATGCCACCTGAGCAGGCGTTTAACAACAAACCGACAACAATGTAGAACACTATCGATGTGAGTGATGTTGAAGTGTGAATCTTACTGTTACTCTGCATCTTTATCTGCCTTGTTCTTTTTGCCAGATTGCTCACTTTGTGTGTTAACAGGTTCTTCAAAGTAGTAAATTCCAAGGCCGGTACGGTAACGCCCTTCGCCTTTGGCTGATGGATTAACTGATCGATCCTGAGTTGCGAGAAACTCATCAAGGTAGTTCAGCAGCTCAAGAGATTTTTCATTACTCAGGTTGCGAAACAGATCGACGCCATTTCGGGGTACATCATCGTAAGCTACAGAAAGTTGTAAGCGCGTAGCTTCTGTTTCTGTGGTGAAGTTATGGTCAATGGTGTTAAGCAGATCGTTAAGACTGTTGCCCGAGAGACGTATTAACTCATCATTGCTTGCAGAGGGTATGTAGCCGTTCGAGGTGAGTGTAACTGTCGTTTTTTCTTTGTTGAAATCCACCGCACCTACACGCAGCAACTCATCAAGAATTGCTCTTGCCGTCATATCACCGCTGTAGCGTTTGACCAGTTCCTCAAAGCTGCCTTCAGATTCAGGATCTCCCCAGCTAAGGGTTTTTGTTTTTCCGCTCTTGAGTCGAAAATCGTCATCCCGCATCCATCCGCTGACGACGCGGGCGGCGCGGTTGTTTTCTTTTGGCTCCGGCTCGTCTGTCGAAGATTCTTCAAGCAGTCTTTTTACTTCTTTGCGATTCACTCCGGTCAGGATAGAAATCCGGGAGACCGACTGTTTTCGTCCGGGCAAACCGAAATCTTCGCTGGCAACATCAACGAAGATGCGCCTCGCGACAGCACTGAAGTCCGCAAACGCCACGCCATTGCGTAGCAGCAGCCGCACAAGCGGCCGCAGGATACGCTTCATCATTACTGTGATGGCTGAAGGTTGGCTCATACCGGCAAATATACAGAGATTGCTGGACTTGTCTGGGATAGTTGTCCCATATACGAAATTGTCGGCATTACCTGTCACTACGTTAGCTAATTATATGGGAAATATATCCCAAAATAAAGCAATTGATTGAGTCAGTATGATTTTTTGTATTTTAAATGGCTCGGCCGAGGATACCTATCTCCGACATTGACTGACATTACCGATACAAAGCAGCTTATTGGAATGGTGAATCCGCCCTGGCAGGTGCACCTTCACCACTGTGCGATCTGTTGTATCGCCGGTAGCTTTTCACTAGCCCGAACTATTCACGAAATCGACGGCATCTCGCTTGATCTTTGATTCCACAGCTACGCGCCCCGAACAAATTTTTTCTTTTGCAAATATCAATAAGTATTCGACGCAAGAAGAAAATTCAC
>CAZKAQ010000089.1:0-15274 GCA_964550655.1 uncultured Granulosicoccaceae bacterium | reverse complement strand
AGTACGTAATATAGAAAACACTGCCATAAGACTACCAAACTCTATGTTTATAGGCAGAAACTAAAATTAGTCGGTCGCCTTGTGAATAATGCAGGCTAGATAGTACCCCAAACACTATCAGGTTCGCTTACCTTTACGCCATCCTGTAGACGAGCAAAACTGAGGTGATTGTGAGCACAATGTTATTTAACGGGCAGCAGCCTTCCTATGACTATAATGACCATGCCGGATATTAGCTCTGCCAGAGAGACCAGATAAACGATGAGCGCTGCAGATATACACCATCAGGAATTGCAAAGCCTGCATCAGGATCTGCTGCAGAATATCGATGGCGAGGTAGATTTCTCATCAGCAGGTATTGCTTTGTACACAAGTGATGCTTCCAACTATCGTCAGATACCGCTTGGAATCGTTTTTCCACGCAGCAAAGACGATGTCAAAACAGCAGTCAATCTATGTAGTTCCCACAAAGTACCTGTACTGATGCGAGGCGCCGGCACTTCGCAGAACGGCCAGACCGTAAACGAAGCAGTGATACTTGATTACTCACGCTTTATGGATCAGGTGCTGTCGATAGATATTGAGGGCAGAACCGCACTCATACAATCAGGTATCGTTTGCGACACACTCAAAGCCACCGCAGAGGCTCACGGACTGACGTTCGGCCCTGACCCCGCAACTCATAGTCGATGCACCCTCGGCGGCATGATTGGTAACAACTCCTGTGGGCCACACTCAATGCTTGCAGGAAAAACAGTTGAAAACGTTCTCGAACTCGACGTGATGACCACAGCTGGCGATATCTTTAAAGTCGGACCCACCAGCGAAGCAGAACTCGACGAGATCATTGCCGGTAACGACTCACGCGCGGCTATTTATCGTGAGCTGAAGTCGATACGCGATGAGTATGCAGATGAAATTCGACTGCGCTACCCGACTATCAAGCGAAGAGTCTCAGGCTACAACCTTGATCAACTGCTGCCGGAGAACGGATTCAACGTCGCACGTGCACTGGTCGGATCAGAAGGCACCTGTGTCAGTATCTTAAGTGCAAAAGTAGCGCTTATCGAAAACCCCGAATTCAAGCGACTTATTGTCCTTGGATTTAAAGATATTTTTGATGCAGGTGATATCGTACCGAATGTGATGCCTTTTACACCGATAGCCATGGAGGGACTGGACTGGAACATCATCAGCGGACTGAACGACAGAAATCTCAAACAAAGAGAGGTCGGCTTACTGCCACAGGGACGTGCCTGGTTATTGATTGAACTCGCCGCCAAAAGCAACAGTGAACTGAATGATCATTGTGAAGCGTTTATAACTGTAATGCAGGCAACCCCCACTGTGACCGATTTAAAAATGGTGGTCGACTCCGGAGAAGTCTCTGACATATGGAGCATAAGAGAACAAGGCGCCTCTGCCACAGCACTGGCGCTTAATCCCGGAGATACAGATCCTGTGGTTGGCTGGGAAGATACCGCAGTCGATCCCTTACAACTGGGCGACTACCTGCGCGAGTTATACGCCTTGGTCGATAGCTACGGTTACAAAACCAGTCTGTATGGACATTTCGGTGACGGCTGTATACACGCTAGAATGACATTTGATACCAGAAGCGATGATGGCGTCGCAAAGTGGCGGCGCTTTAGCCGCGAGATCGCTGAACTGGTGGTCAAATACAACGGCTCTCTGTCAGGTGAGCACGGGGATGGTCAGGCTAAAGCTGAATTTCTGCCGATAATGTTCGGCGATAAAATGATGCAGGCATTCCGAAGATTTAAACAGGCATGGGATCCAACAAGAATGATGAATCCGGGTAAGCTCATAGACGCTTATCGAATGGATGAAAATCTTCGTTTCGGGCCGAACTATAAAACACCTGTTTTCGATAGTGTTTTGCAGTTTACAGAAGACGCCGGCGGCCTTGTTGGTGGCCATATTGGTGGTATGGGCCGCAGCACCGAGCGCTGTATTGGCATGGGTAAATGCAGGGCACAAACAGGTGCGATGTGTCCCAGCTATCAGGTAACAGGCGAAGAGCGGTTCTCTACTCGCGGCAGAGCCCATCAGTTACATGAGTTATTGAGAGGTGAACTTATCCCTGAAGGATTCAACGACATAAACATAGCGGATTCATTTAAACACTGTTTATCATGTAAGGCCTGCAAAACTGAATGTCCGACGCATGTCGACATAGCAGCTCTGAAAGCCGAGTTTATGTATCAGCATTATAAAAATAGAAATCGGCCCTTACATCACCATGCATTTGGCAAAGCCGGACGATGGTTACCCTGGATGACACGTGCACCCGGCTTGTTCAATGTGCTACAGCGCGGAGTGCCGGGACGGCTGATAAAAACCAGCCTTGATGTTCGAAAAGACAAGCAACTGCCAATACTCGACAAGAGTCCTTTCAGAACCTCGCTTAAAAACAATACTGATTCATCTGAAGGCGCTTTTTTTAAAACGGGTAATAACGACGGATCACCCGTTGTACTCTGGATTGACAGTGTTAATAACGCGTATCGGCCAGGTGTTTTAAAAACAGCGGTATCTCTATTGGGTCGCTGTGGTTTTCAGGTTTATCTTTCCAGACAGCATTTTTGTTGCGGCAGACCACTCTACGAGCACGGATTCTTGCAACAAGCAAAGCGACAATTGAAATCAATTCTCGACACCTTTCACACCGCACTACCATCAGACTCAAAAGTAATAGTACTTGAGCCTTCCTGCTTATCTGTCTTTAAAGATGAACTTCAGCGATTGTTTCCGGAGAATATCCATGCTGCAGATCTCGCATCGCGCACAGTAACACTGACAGAGTTTCTGTCAGATCAAAAAATATTCCCGGATAAAAAACTTGCCAGAGGTGTTATGCACCTGCATTGTCATAGTAAATCCGCCTCATCTGCAGAGCGCGACATTATGCACCAGTGCTTTGAGGAATTACTGGAACCGGAATCAAGTTGCTGTGGCATGGCTGGTGTTTTTGGATTACAGCAATCAACCAGCCATATAGGCGATAAACTATATCTGAGAAATCTTGCGCAGGCGGTAACAGATTCTGATCCTGACACAAGAATCGTCAGCAACGGCTTCAGCTGTCAAAAACAGATAACAGATTTTTCAGGCACCAGAGTGTGGCATCCGATAGAGATTTTGGATGCCTGTATACGTAGGGTGGCATAAGCCAGAGGCGCATCCACCAATATAGTACCAGTATGCGCTTCTGCTTATACGTCAGTGTTAAATCGCAAGATACTCATGGCGCAGCTGTTCGTTCTCAAGTACCTCCTGCGCTGCTCCCTCATAAACCAACTCACCGGTATCAAGGATCACCGCACGATCGGCAAGCTTAAGTGCTGCAACAGCGTTCTGCTCAACAATAATAGTGGTCATGCCTTGCTCACGAATATAATGCAGGGTCTTCTCAATCTCTTGCACAATTACAGGTGCCAGACCTTCATAAGGTTCATCAAGCAACAACAATTTAATATCACGGGAAAGCGCACGACCAATCGAGAGCATCTGCTGCTCACCACCGGATAAAGTCACACCTTCCTGTTTTCTTCGCTCTCCAAGACGTGGAAATAATTCGTAAATCTGATCAATAGACCAACCGACAGGCTCGACAATCTGCGCCAGCTTGATGTTCTCTTCAACGGTTAAGCCAGGAATAATTCTACGGTCTTCCGGCACCATGCCGACACCTGCAACCGCTGCCTCATGGCTTTTCATAGAGTGCAGTGCTTTTCCGTCGAGCCAGATCTCACCCTGCTGTAACTCAGGCTCTTCAAGCCTTGCTATGGTACGAAGCGTCGAAGTTTTGCCTGCACCATTACGCCCGAGTAGAGCGAGTATCTCACCCTCTCTAATAGTAAAGCTTATGCCTTGTACAATGTAGCTTTCATCGTAGTATGAGTGAATGTCCTTGCAGCTAAAGTATTCCTGCGACGGGTTCTCATTTTGATGTGCAACGCTCAATGCGCACCTCCAAGATAGGCTTCCTGAACTTTCGGATTGCCTTTGATGTTTTCCGGCGCATCCTCAGCAATTACCGTACCTTGCGCAAGGACACTGATTTTATCTGCAAGACTAAACACTACGTGCATATCATGCTCGATAATAATCATGGTGATACCTCTGCTGTCACCAATGTGTTTTAAAACATCAATAGTATTATTGGTATCGGCACGACTCATCCCGGCTGTTGGCTCATCTAACAGCAGAAGCTTTGGTTCCTGCACCAATCCCATCGCCATCTCGAGTCGACGTTTATCTCCACGAGACAAAGATGCCGCTATCATATCGTTATTATCCTGCATGCCGAGGTCTTCAAGTACGTCGACAGCTTTATCATGTATGTCTGTTTCTTTTTTCAATGACTTGAGCGCATTCAGCTCAAAGATGCCATCCCGATGCGCCAGAGCCGGTATCATGACATTCTCGATCACTGTCAAATCAGAAAATATCTCGGGAGTTTGAAAGACTCGTGACACACCTGCCTGATTGATCTGATGAGGCAATCGACCAATCAAATTTTTACCGTTAAACATAACCGTGCCGCTATCAGGCTTAAGCCTTCCGACAAAGCAGTTCAATAAAGTGGATTTACCCGCACCGTTGGGGCCGATGATGGCATGAATACGGCCTTCATCAACGACAAGATTGACGTCGTTCAAAGCCTGTAAGCCACCAAAACGCTTGTTTACACCTTTTACTTCCAGAGCAACTGTCATCGCTATCCCCTACCTTACCGTCTGTGAAACAAACGACGAAACAAGCCGGTTATACCACCAACCAATCCACCCGGAAGGAAAATCACCACCAACATAAACATGAGGCCCAACGATAGATGCCACCCCTTACCTACAAAAGGATGAATGGTTCCGACGACAAAATCTTCAACTCCCTGTGGCATAAAAGAGAACCACTGATGCAGCAAACTGTCGTTGATTTTTGAAAAGATATTTTCGAAATATTTAATGATACCGGCACCGACCACCGGTCCAATCACCGTACCAACGCCACCCAGAATTGTCATTAATACAACCTCACCGGAGGCTGTCCATTGCATTCTTTCTGCACCGGCCAACGGATCCATAGAAACCATCAGGCCACCGGCAAGACCTGCGTACATGCCTGAAATTACAAATGCAGCCAAAGTATACGGACGCGGGCTAATACCGGTATAGCTCAGACGTTCATTGTTGGACTTGATTGCCTTAAGCATCATGCCGAATGGTGAGCGGAAAATTCGGATAGAAATATAAAACACGATAAGAAGCACAAAGGCACACAGGTAGTAACCTACATTAAATGTCCAGAGCCAGTCACCAACACCAACTTTCCAGCTGTGCCCCATCTCAAGACCAAACAATGACGGCGCCGGTATATTGCCACCGGAACTTGCACCATCAAGTATGCGTGGGTCATTCAATCCGGTTTGCAATCCGGTCTCACCGCCGGTGATCGGAGTCAGAACAGACGCCGCCAGTGCAAAAGACATTTGCGCAAATGCGAGTGTAAGAATGGAAAAATAAATACCCGAACGCCGCAGGGAAACGTAGCCAATCAACAGGGAAAATACTCCGGCAACCAGTGTAGAAACCACAATTGCAGGTATGACATTGATAGTGAGTAGCTTCAACATCCAGACACCGGCGTATGATCCGGCACCCAGAAAGGCCGCATGACCAAAGCTCAGGTATCCGGTTAAACCGAACAGTATATTAAAACCAATTGCGAAAATTCCAAAGATAAGAAAGCGCTGCATCAGATCTGGGTAACCGGCATTGAATTGCGCTAAACTTGAACTCTCCGGAAACGGATTCAAAAGTATTGGCGCTATTGCGACCAGTACAAGAACCAGTAGCAATATAAGAAAATCATTTCTGTTTAGACCTAACACGTAATCAGCTCTCCATCACGCCTTTGCGACCAAGCAACCCACGCGGTCTTGCAAGTAGAATTAATACTGCCGCGAGGTAGATCACCACCTGATTAATTCCAGGTATAACTTCGATCACCTCTCGCATGGAAGCAAAACTTTCAAGAATGCCCAGCACAAAGCCGGCTAGTACAGCACCCGGAAGGGAGCCCATACCACCGACAACTACTACCACGAAGGAAATCACCAAAAAGTCCATACCCATCGTATAACTGGGTGAGTTAATGGGCGTGTACATGACACCCGCCAGACCAGCTACCGCGGCTGCTATTCCAAACATCACGGTAAAGCGCTTATCGATATTGATACCCATCAAACCAACAGTTTCCCGATCAGCCATACCAGCCCTTACAACCATACCGAAGGTTGTAAATTGCAGAAAAGCAAATACAGCAGCGATCACTAACATGGAAAACAAAAAGTAGACGACTCGCCAGTGCGGGTAAACGAGCTTGCCGGCATCAAACCCGAGTAACAGCCCGAAATCAAAAGAACCAACAAACGCAGACGGCGCCGGTGCAGGAATCTGGTTTGCACCAAAGTAAGCTTTGACGATCTCCTGCAACACAATCGCAAGACCAAAGGTCACAAGTATTTGATCGGAATGTGGCCGCTTGTAGAAGTGCTTAATCAGGCCACGTTCCATAACGAAACCGATGATTATCATTACTGGTATGGCCATCAGAATGGCGAGTGGTACAGACCAGTCTATCATTACCTGGCCAACGCTCTCTCCAAACCAGGACTCTACATAGGGCGTCTTGATCTTTTGCGGGTTGCCCAGAAAGTCGGTCTTTGTTTCATCGAGGGTAATTGTCGAAAGCGACAAAAGCCTTTGCATAGTCACAGCACAGAACGCACCGATCATAAACAGTGCCCCGTGGGCGAAATTAACCACACCCAGTGTGCCAAATATTAGTGTCAGCCCCAGTGCAATCAATGCATAGGCGCTGCCTTTATCCAGCCCGTTCAGGACCTGAAGCAGAAAAGCAGAGAGTTCCATGGTATTTCTTGCGTTTTGAATCCTGAGACCCGAAGGCCTCAGAATAAATAGAATTTGAGTATGCGCCGGCCCGGAAACCGAGCCGACGCAAATCTAAAACACCAGTTTAACCGGAGTTGCAGGTACCCAGTTCACCACCGAAGATCGACGCGTCATAAGAAACCTGAGCTGCCGGAGTTACCTCAACGATCTCAAGTAAATCGAACTCTGAAGACGGGTTCTCTTTACCTTTCACAACAAGGACGTCCTTGAAGCACTGATGATCTTCAGCACGGTACAGTGTAGGACCATTACCGAGACCGTCAAACTCAAAGCCTTCAAGCGCTGCTGCAACACCACATGGATCATGCGTACCAGCACGCTGACAAGCATCTGCATACAGTAAAGTTTGTACGTAGCAAGTGTGTGCTGCCTGACTGGGAGGAAAGCCGTACTTTTCGCCAAAAGATTTAACGAATGCTTTAGAACCTTCGTCCTGTAGCGACCAGTGCCAGTTAGTTGAACCGAAAATACCTTTAACGTTTTCACCAGCACCCTTCGCCATCAGACGAGAATACAGAGGCACGATAATTTCGAAGTTCTTGCCATTGGCTTGTGCATCACGCAGACCAAACTGTACTGCTGAAGTCAGTGAGTTCACCATGTTTGCGCCGTAGTGGTTAAGAACCAGCACGTCTGCACCGGAAGCCTGAACCTGACCGACGTAAGAAGAGAAGTCAGTTTGCGATAATGGAGTTTTAACCGCAGCAACTGTTTCCCAACCCATAGCTTCAGTTGAAGTTCGGACTGCTTCTTCAGTGGTGTAACCCCAGTTGTAGTCAGCTGTCAGGTGATAAGCTTTACGCTCTTTACCGTAGGCTTCACCCAGGATTGGTGCCAATGCTGCACCTGACATGTACGAGTTAAAGAAGTGTCGAAAACCATTGGCCTTCTTATCTTTACCGGTTGTGTCATTTGAGTGAGTCAAACCAGCCATGAAGATCACACCTGCTTCCTGACACAGGCCCTGAACGGCAACCGCAACACCTGAAGATGAACCACCAGTGATCATGATCGCACCGTCTTTCTCAATCATTGATCTGGCAGATGCGCGTGCAGCATCAGGCTTGGTCTGGGTGTCACCAGTTACGAACTCGACCTTACGTCCGAGTATACCGTCACCTTTAAGCTCTTTTGATGAAAATGTTCCCATCATACCGCCGTCGCCACCACCATTCAGATGCTCAACAGCAAGCTGGTATGCTCGCAATTCGTCGGCGCCCTCATCTGCGTACGCACCACTTTGTGGAACGTTGAAACCAAGAGTGACTGAATCACCTTTTGGCTCATTGGCGTAGCCATATGCACGGCCAGGAATAATCATCGGTGCTGAAACAACCGCAGCCGACGCTGCACTGGCTTTCAGTACAGAACGTCTGGATAACGGAGTGTTTAGTGGAGTCTTATCTGAACTCATATTGTCTGTCTCCTCCGGGAGCGGGCCCGTTGAATAATTATGATTGCAGCGTCGCTGCGAATATTCGTCACAGGCCGGATATAACCAGCCTGAGGAACCCCCACATAGTAAATGCCGCGGGACTTTCCGTCCAAGCCGGAAATAGAGTATATATAACAGTATGTTAGAGACAATTCTCTTTGATGACTCGTTCAAACTACGTGACTTGGGACGGAGTTTGTTACGAAAGGTAACGCAGGCCAGTGAGAACATTGCCCACTATGATTACCTCAGTCTACATTGAGCATGACAGGGGATCTGTTGCCGCAGCCGGTACACTCACTCTCGATTCGAACTCGCAAGCCTTGATCATGGCTACGACAGGTTAACGCTTGAGTACTACCTGAAACATAACCATATTGTTGCGAAGTTCACAGCCAGTGCCGGTGAACAGAGAGTATAGTTAAGTGGTTTTACCGGAGACGTAAAAGAAGTGGAATTAATCAAACGCCCTGGCAGACGCTACCGGCGCTATCGTCATGAAAATCGCTACGATTCACCGCTGCTGATCTTCTGTTTAGACACCTGCCTGACGCTGTTAAAAATCCTCCTGATTGCCTCACTTTTGTTATCCGGTTGGGTTGTGCTAAAAAGGTTAGCTACATCGGCAGAATCCAACTCTATCGACATAGCTGCCGAAACCTCTGGTGCTCCGGCAAGCAGTGTTGAAACCGCCTCTGTAACTGTGCAGAACGCCAATCCTGTGGTCGGTTCATCTGATCGTCAAAACTCCGATGCTACTTTGCTTGTCTCAACGAATCCAACCGACAGTGAAAATCCGGCAGGCAACACAGCCATTACCCATGACGGCGCAGCTACTAAAGCTGGCAGCACGGATGATACTGCAGCCAAAAGCGTTGCCCCACGAGAAAAACCGGCTGAATCAGGCAAACAAGCAAACATCCAGGTCAAACCTGAAATTGTCGGCAGTAAGTGGGTGCAAGGATTAAATCCGGCTCATTACATCATGCAGTTTGGTGCATCCCCTGACCGCTCACTTCTCGACCAGTTTATTCCGGTAATTAACCAGGGTGAACCGATTGCTGTCTATCCGTTTAAACGAAATCGCTCGGGCAAGCCGGTATATGGTATTGCGACAGGCGTATACAAAACCGGAGATGCCGCGTTAGCTGCGATCGAGTCTTTTTCAGCTCAAGCCCGTGCTTATGATCCGTGGGTGAGAAAGATATCTGACCTGAAAGAAGACATTGCCAGTCTTACTAACGAAGCCCTGCAAAGCAAATAACAGTGCTCTCGACACAATAATATTCACCAGTAATATTATGCGTCGAGAATCGCAACACCGTACTGTTCCGAGGCTTCGCACAACAGCTCCCACAAAGAAACAGCAAAGCCACGAGGTATAAATAGTTCATACCCGTGTGCGGAGCGCCACAGGGTTACTCCTACGTGATGAAACGCTGTTGATGCGACCGCGTCTTTGGCAAAAGATTGCTCGCGCAAATCAAGCGGTAAAAAACTGTTTAAAACTGTGGTCGCTTTTTCGCCAGTGATTCTGACGTGAGTTCGTGAGTGCGAAAGATCAAGCACCGCACCTTCACTGGCATCAAGACTGGCAACATCAGACCCGAATATCCAGAACTTGCAGGGCTCTATTCTTAACATAGAGACACTACCTGCAGACGCAGCTGCACAAAAACCCGGTACAGTATCGACGCCCAGTGTGATTGCCACCTTTGCCGCCGTGCTTTGTAAGGTGTCTGGCCACACTGCCAGTTGCCACAGTGCCAAGTTGCGAATCTCTGACAACGTGACACCCGGTGATTCAACTGCTGCCGGTTTATAGTGTGCAGCCAATGCCGACACTCGCTCAACTGAAGGTGTTGCATCAGCCACGCATTCTCTCCCCGCTCGGATCCACCATGTGTGGTGAAATTATTTCAACAGTGACATTACCGCGTCGCACCGGATCTGCAGCTATCACCGTTTTACCAGACCATTCGTTGTAACCACCTTTAATATACCCCAGACCAATCCAGTGACCCATTGATGGTGAATGAGTGACCGCTGTGATCCAGCCTTCACCGTGTCCCTCAACCTTGTCTTCAGCGCACAGTAGTGAACCTGCCTTGAAAGTTTCCGTCGGTTCTTTCGGGATAATACCAACCAGTTGCGGGCGATCTGTTCTGGTCAAATCAGGCCGTTTGCGTAATGCACTGCCAATGTAAGATTTTTTGTCAGATGCCATTGCACCGAGTCCGGCATCTTCAATGGTAACCCGACCATCAAGTTCAACACCGGTCACATGGCCTTTTTCAATTCGCAAGGCACCCAGTGTTTCTGTTCCATACAAACAACCATCGTATGACCTGGCTGACTCCCACAACAGATCCATCATGCTTTCAGCGTAGTCGGATTCAACATACATCTCGTAGGCCATCTCACCGGAAAAACTGATGCGTGCAATCCTGCAGGGAACTCCATTTTTAAGCCGCGTTTCAATTACCCCCATAAAAGGCAGCGCATCATTTGAAACAGTACTGGCATCTTCCACGCAGGCTTGCAGGACATCTCTGGACTTCGGGCCTGCGACAGCAGAACCTGCCCAATGCTCAGAGACTGATGTCACATGCACTTTCAGATCAGGCCAGCGGGTTTGTAGTAACTCCTCAAGCCAGACCATCACTTTGGCGGCGTGTGCCGTTGTGGTGGTCATAAAATAATCTGTTTCAGAGAAGCGCCAGGTGGTGCCGTCATCCATTACAATACCGTCGTCGCGCAACATGATTCCATAGCGCGCTTTACCTATAGGCAGCTTTGCAAATGCGTTGCTGTAAATACGGTTTATAAAGTCTGTTGAATCCGGCCCCTGGATAGCAATTTTACCAAGCGAGGTTACATCGACCAGACCGACAGTTTCCCGGGTGGTGATGGTTTCGCGAATGTAGGCCTCTGTAATGCCTTCACCCTCACGGGCAAAGTACCAGGGTCGATGCCAGAGACCAGCTTCTGTCATGGTTGCACCGTTGGCAAGATTCCAATCGTGCATTGGTGTTCTGCGCAAGGCTTTGAAGTGCGTGCCTTTGCCTCGGCCGGTTAATGCACCCAGACTGATTGGTGTGTAGGGTGGCCTGAATGTGGTTGTACCGACTTGCGGAATCTCGCGTCCGAGCGCTTCAGCCATTAATGCAAGGCCAATAATATTACCCATCTTTCCCTGGTCGGTTGCCATACCCAGAGTGGTATAACGCTTTAGATGTTCCACTGAGACAAAGCCTTCCTGATGTGCGAGTCGTACATCGTCAGTGGTTACGTCGTGTTGCGGGTCGATAAAACTTTTAAGTTTTTTACCTTCGACTGATACTTCGTACAATGGTGCTATCGGTGTCTCCCAACCACCCGCAGCAGGCAGTGCAACAGACGTGGTTTGACCATTGAGTCTGGCGATGGCTTTATCTGCGGCAGCGATGCCCGACGTTTCACAGTCACTCATACCCCAAACCGCATTTGCAGAGCCTGCCATTTCGATGGGTTCGTCATGATCAGGTGATACAAAACACAGATTATTGCTATCCCAGACCGGCCTGACGCTGCGATGGGACAACAGGTTAACCACTGGCGACCAACCGCCCGACAGCAGTAACAAATCACAATCAACCGTTCCACCGGCACGAAAGCCGGAACCGTTTGCAACCGCGAGATCAATACTTGTAATAGCCTTCTTACCGTTGGCGTTCAAAGCGGTACTGGCGGTTTTTAGCGTTATGCCCTTCGCATCAAGCAATCCGGTCACGTTATCCGACAACGATGCTCTTGCATCAAGCATTGTCACTTCAGCGCCAGCTCTCGCAAGGGTCATTGCAGAGGCATAGGCAGAATCGTTGTTGGTTGCGATGACTACTTTTTTTCCCGGCAGTACACCGTAGCGATTTACATACGTGCCGGCTGCAGCAGCTGTCATCACTCCCGGAATGTCGTTGTTGCCAAATGCGATCGCACGTTCCAGCGCACCGGTCGCAAGGATAGTATGTTTGGCACGTACCGTTAAAAAGCGTTGCCTGGGAGTGTGCGGCGCGGGATCAGCAAGATGATCCGTTACGCGCTCAAGCAACCCTGCAACACTGTAGTCATACAGACCAAACGCTGTAGTTCTGGTCATCACAGTAGCACCCGCCGCGTGCAGCGCTTTAAGCGCGGACTGGCGCTTTTCTTCTGCATCAGGACTGATCTGATTAAGATAGTCGCCACCTGCTTCGTAGTCCTGTTCTACCAGCAGCACATCAAGCCCTGACTCGGCAGCTCTGACTGCAGCCGCAAGACCGGCAGGCCCTGAACCTACCACCAGAACATCGCAGAATTTGTGGCCATGCTCGTAGGAATCGGGGTCCGGCTCACGTGAAGCTACACCCATACCGGCGGCTTTACGGATCAGTTTTTCATACTGCATCCAGATGCCGGTACCCTTGCCCCACTCCATTGGAGGAACACCCATAAAAGTTTTGTAGTAAAAACCAGCTGAAAAGAAGCGTGACATCAAACTATTTACCGCACCCAGGTCCGTCCTTACGTTCGGCCAGGCATTCTGTCCGAAAGCTTCCAAACCTTCATAAATCTCCTGTGTAGTGGCCTTAACATTGGGGTCACGGCGACTGCTGCTGCCAACGGTAACTATTGCACCGGACTCTTCAACACCGGCTGACATAATGCCGCGCGGACGATGATATTTAAAACTACGGCCGAAAACAGTTTCACCACTGGCCATCATTGCAGAAGCCAGCGTGTCTCCTGCAAAGCCTTTGACTGTTTTTTTATCCCAACTGAAGTTGATCGGCTTCGAGCGATCTATTCGCCCGCCCTGCGGTAATCTTGAAGCGCTCACTTACCCGCCTCCAGTACCTTTGCAACACCTTCATGGCTTGCACGAACCGAATGAATCTCATGCGTCATGGTGTCACGCTCTACCAGAAGCCATTGCCTGCAACCACTGACATGCTGCCAGGTCTCTGTCTGTAAACCACGAATGTTTTCGCGCTGAAAGACTGCTTCAACCCACTCTTCAGCCGGCGCATCCAGTGCCGGGTAGACAATACTGCCGTCGCCACCGTAACTGAATTCGCTATGATCTCTTTCACCGCAGAACGGACAATTAATACGAATCATTTTTTCTTCCTGCCAACGGTGACCACCCTGCAACCGACGACAAACGCTTTGTGAGTATTATCCATGGAGTTTCGGATCCGGACCTGCACCGCGCTCATCGAGTATCACTCCCCGGGCAAACCGCTCAAGATTAAAGTGCTCTATAGTTTCATGCGGTCGATCATTGGCGATCAAATCTGCGAAGTACCAGCCGGATGCCGGACTTGCCTTAAAGCCACCGTAATTCCAGCCCGCATTCAAATACAAATTACTCAGCGGGGTTTTACAGATAAAAGGCGAGCCATCCATCGACATGTCCATCACACCGGCCCAGTGTCTTAATAATCTGACTCTGCCCAGACACGGCAGAATTGAAATGGCACATTCCGCGACATCCTGCACAATAGGCAGGTTGCCGCGTTGAGCATAAGACTTGTACCAGTCGAGATCGCCACCGAAGACCATGCCGCCTTTATCTGACTGGGAAATATAAAAGTGCGCGCCACCGACACCAAACACAACCACCTGATCCAGCAGAGGCTTCAACGGCTCACTGACAAACGCTTGTAATTTGTGCGACTCAATAGGCAGCGTATTAAAGCCTGCCATCTGCCACAACCGCGAGGTGTTACCGGCCACAGCAAAGCCGACCTTTTTTGCGCCGATATCGCCACGTGATGTGGTGATACTGGTGATCTCATTATTGCTGCGAGTGGTTCCGGTAACCTCACAGTTCTGAATGATATCTACCCCGAGTGCATCTGCCGCGCGCGCGTATCCCCAGGCGACTGCATCGTGACGTGCAGTACCGGCACGCTTTTGTACCGCAGCACCGCGAATGGGAAAACGTGCATCGGGCCCGTAATTCAGATGCGGAACCTCTTTTTTCAGTTGCTCGAGATCCCAGATTTCAGCGTCCGATGTTCCGGTCAGTCGCATTGTGTTGTAGCGGCGTGCAGAAGCATCTATGGCCGCAGGGCTGTGCAACAGTGAAATATGAGAGCGCTGGCTGAACATCACGTTGTAGTTCAACTCATGACTGAGTTCTTCCCAGAGCTCAAGTGAGTGTTCATAAAACTGACGATTACCGGGGAGGAAATAATTGGACCGCACAATGGTCGTGTTACGTCCGCCATTACCGCCACCGAGCCAGCCCTTCTCGAGGATCGCAATGTTCTTCAAGCCATGATTTTTAGCCAGATAGTAGGCGGTTGCCAAACCGTGCAGACCGCCACCGACAATAACAATGTCATATTGCTTTTTGGGTTCGGGGTCACGCCACTGTCTGGTCCAGCCAGATTGGCCACTGAGACCATTGCGGAATACACTCCATGCGGAAAAGCGAGTCATTTCAAACGGATTTCCATAGCTGTGCCAAACAAGTACCTGATCATGAGAAAGGCTTAGCTTACCCCACCCGACAACAACGATATACGGCCGCAATAGAACTATTTAGCAATGCTCGCGACACAGTGCCGCAAAACATACAGCACACAGGTCGGCGACAGTCGAATCAAAGGCGACATCAGAATAAGAGCTGGAATTAAACCCGGACTATTCACGAAATCGACGGCATCTCACTTGATCTCTGATTCCACCCTAAGATAACCTGAATATGGATTTTTTCTTTTGCAAATATCAATAAGCCAAGTTTATAACAACAAGGGGCGCAAGAAGAAAATCCACTGTGAAAACAAATCTCTGCGCGATATGCTCGCCATTT
>CAZKAQ010000088.1:0-15666 GCA_964550655.1 uncultured Granulosicoccaceae bacterium | reverse complement strand
GAATTCTGCCGCGCAAGCTCCTAGTGAAAATCACGCGAACGGGTTGTGAGATCACCCAGCATCCATGAGCTATCTTCTACATGCTGTGCCACAAGGTGTACAACTTCCCCTTCGCGTTGGGTAACGCCGCTGATCACTACAAGTCTTGAGCTTATTACTGCTTTGCGGCAGCGCTCGGTGACATTTTGCCAGATGATGGTATTAGCGAGCCCGGTTTCATCTTCCGTGGTCATGAAAATCACGCCTTTGGCACTGCCCGGGCGCTGGCGTACTTTAACAAGGCCCGCGATTTTGACGAATTTTCCATCGTCTATGGTTTGTAACCATTGCCGGGTGGTGATGATGCGCTTTGCGGCGAGCTTATCGCGAAGTAGTGCGAGCGGATGGCGCCCGAGCGTAAAGCCGACACTTTGATAGTCAGCGACAATATCTTCGCCCTCACTGATTAATGACAACTGCTGCGGAATGTCTTTAGATGAGGCATCGCGCAACATGCCGGGCAGTTGTTCAACGCCGAGTAAATCCCAGTGCGCTCGATGGCGATCGCCGCTGATCGATTTTAAAGCGCCACTTGCCGCGAGTGCCTGCTGATCACGTGAATTAATTTGTGTACGGTCAACCAGGTCAGCAACAGACTGGTAAAGCCCTGCGAGTTGACGTTGTTCGGTGATGCGATCAATAGCGCCGTGCGATAGATTTCTGACCAGTCGCAAGCCAAGTTGTACGGCAAGCTCAGACTTGTCGTTTGTTCTTATATAAGTGTGTTGTTCGTCAGGCGAGTGTGCGTCGGGTGAGCAGGTATCAGGTAATTCCGGATCGGGTGTTAATGTGTGATCGTAGACGCTGCGGTTGATATCGATTTCAAGCACATTGACATCATGGCGTCTGGCATCTGCCACCAGATCAGATGGAGAGTAAAAGCCCATTGGCAGGCTGTTCATTATCGCGCAACAAAAAGCCGCCGGCTCATGGCACTTTAACCACGCAGAAACATAAACCAGTAAAGCAAAGCTTGCGGCATGTGATTCCGGGAAGCCGTATTCCCCAAAGCCGCGTATCTGTCTGAATACGGCTTCGGCAAACTCGTTGTCATAGCCTTTGTCATGCATACCTTTCATGAGTCTTTCGCGAAAGCGTTCAACTGTGCCGACCCTGCGCCAGGCCGCCATTGAGCGGCGCAGCTCATCGGCTTCGCCGGCAGAAAAGCCTGCCGCCACCATGGCAAGTTCCATTACCTGTTCCTGAAAAACCGGTACCCCCAAGGTTCTCTTTAATACTTTTTTCAGTGCCATATTGGGGTAGGTGACTGGCTCGAGACCTTGCCTTCTTTTTAAATATGGATTGACCATGCCGCCCTGAATCGGACCGGGTCGGACAATCGCAATCTCAATCACCAGATCGTAGAAGTTACGTGGCCTAAGCCTTGGCAGCATTGACATCTGGGCACGAGATTCAATTTGAAAGACGCCGACGGTGTCGGCCTTTTGAATCATGTGATAAGTGGGTTTGTCTTCAGCCGGTATGGTTGCCATGCTCCAGGTAACGCCGCGATGCTGTTGCAACAGTGCAAAGCACTTGCGAATAGCAGTCAGCATGCCGAGCGCGAGCACATCTACTTTTAATAAGCCGAGCTCTTCAAGGTCGTCTTTATCCCACTGGATGATCGTGCGATCGGGCATGGCGGCATTCTCAGTGGGTACTAATGTTGATAGCGTCTGATGCGAAATAACAAAACCGCCGACATGCTGAGACAAGTGACGCGGGAATCCCATGATCTGCTCAAGCAACCAGGCAAAGCGTTTCATTAACGGGCTGTCTTCGGCAAAACCCATTTCAGCCAGGCGCTCGGGTATGACATCGTTGCCGTCCCACCAGGCCATGGACTTTGCCAGTGCGTCAATCTGTTCGTCCTGCAGGCCAAGTACTTTGCCAACGTCGCGTATTGCGCTGCGGCGGCGGTAACTGACCACAGTGGCGGCGAGTGCTGTGCGGTGGCGGCCGTACTTGTTGTAAATGTACTGGATGACTTCTTCGCGCCGCTCGTGTTCAAAGTCAACGTCAATATCCGGTGGTTCATTGCGTTCCTTTGAAATAAAACGCTCAAACAGCATGCTCATACGCATCGGGTCAACTTCTGTAATGCCGAGGCAAAAACATACTGCGGAATTTGCAGCTGATCCGCGCCCCTGACAAAGGATATGATTTTCGCGTGCAAAGCGCACGATATCCTGCACAGTGAGAAAGTAGTGTTCGTAGTCGAGTTCTTCTATCAGTGTTAGCTCGGCTTCTATTTGCGTGCTGACCTCGGTACTTGCGCCATCCGGCCAGCGGCACTGCATGCCTTCTATAGTGAGCTGGCGCAGATAATTAATCGGTTTTATATTTGAAGGTACGAGCTCTTTCGGGTACTGATAGTTGAGTTCATCGAGGTTGAAGTGACAAAGTTCTGCAATTTTTACGCTTTCTGCAACAACATCTGCAGCGGGGTAGAGTGCTGCGATAGTTTCAATCGGGCGCAGGTGTTGTTCGCCGTTGATCAGAAGCCTGCGTCCGGCATTTTGTAGTGTGCAGTTCTCACGGATGCAAGTGACTACATCCTGCAACGCGCGCCGGTGTCTTGCGTGCATATGTACATCTCCGCTTGCGACTAGCGGAATGTTGTATTGCCTGGCAAGTGCAAGTGTATGGTTAATATGATCCTGATCGTTAATGGAGTACAGAATGGTTAGAGATAGCCAGTGGTGTATGAAATGCTTTTTTAACCATTGCAGGGCAGGGCCTGACTTGCTTTCTTTTTGAGTGTTGATATGTGGCGGGATAAGTATTGCGATACAGTGTTCGGAATCGATTTTCTCAAACTGGCTTTTGTCAATTTGATAGTCGCCTTTTTCAGCATTGCATCTTGCGTTGCTTATCAGGCTGCATAAGCTGGTATAGCCTGTGTGGTTGCGAGCCAGCAGTACCAATCGGAATCCGTGTTCCAGCCTGAATTCACTGCCAATAATCAATTTGATGCCGGTCTTTTTTGCCTGTGTGTGGGCACGGACAATACCTGCCATTGAGCATTCGTCGGTAATGGAAATTGCGTGATAGCCCAGCTCTGCTGCGGCCACTACCAGCTCTTCCGGGCGTGAGGCACCGCGCAGGAAAGTAAAATTGGAAATGCAGTGGAGTTCTGCGTATGTGGGTGAAGTTGACATACTGTATGAGTATACAGTATTATTTGTATTGTACGCTGCGACTTAACCGCGTCGATAGCCTGAAGCTTTTCGTAGGGTGGCATAAGCCGGAGGTGCATCCACCAATATGCAATGTGGTGGATGCGCTTTGAGCATGTGCGAGTATTGATGACGTGCACACGTATATGTTTGATGGCAGGTCTGGCGTTGGTTGCGCTTATCCCCCCTACGTGAACGTGCCGGGTATGCTGAGGTTTTAGTTTTAATGTTGAAGTTCACATCTTATCGATGTAATTCTCTTGAATGATATTTTAAGTAGAGGGATAAGCAACGATCCACAGATCCGGGCCGGGTCGTTGTTTTGTGTGTTGCTGGAGATTTGAAATACTTGCTTTAGTGAATTGTTAACTTACATGGGTTGGGAAGTGAGGCTCAGGTAAGGTCTCAACAAGATGTGCAATAGAATTTGCGTAATAGTTTAACAATTCAACCTCTTTCGGGTTGACTGAGTAGATGCCGTCCTGATCAAGAATCAGATGCCTGAGAGTCAGCATTCTAATACCCACAGTCACTGCGTATTCGCGGTTACCACGGGGAATGTAGGCGCGGTAGCCTTGTTTTTCTAATTGTTCGAAAAGTTCATAAATAGAACTCTTTAATTCAAGTTCGTTTAAGTTGCTACGCTTTCTCAGAACCACTGTGGCTACCAGAGCCACAGGAAGTATCGGTATGATATTGCCAATCCTGTTGAGCAGGTCTGTTGCAAGTTCCGACACATCTTCCAGCGGGGCGTTGCTGTTATGGCCGTTTTCCTTTTGCCATTGTTTTAGAGAAACCGGTTGTCCGAAATTTACACAGGCATAACCGTTTCTATAGTGCGTGCCGGTTAGACGCTGGCGCAGGTTTTTAAAAGCGAATTGAAAGAATTTGAAAGTTGTAATTAGTTTGGCAGTTTTCTTTTTGGCCTTTGCAGAGTTGGGTTTTACTTTTGAGGTTGCGATAAGAGTACGATCTTCAAGTACACGATCATAGTTAATGCCGACTGGAATAAAGACGATGTCGCGTTCTCCCGTTGGGTCAAAACCCTTTGTGATATAACCCAGTAATCCGAGCTTGGGCTCTCCGAGTTTGCCGTCACGGCTTAATTTCCCTTCAGGGAATACCGCTTGTGGTACGCCGCCGTTGGCTGCCATTTGTACATAAGTTTGAAGTACTTTGCGATACAGCGGGTTGCTGGAATTACGTCTGACAAAATAACCACCCATCAGCCTGATTAACTGTTGCAGTGGCCAGACTCGAGCCCATTCACCAACTGCATAAGACAGTGCCGTACGCTCTGCAGCCAAATAGGTGGCAACAACGTAGTCCATATTGCTACGGTGGTTCATGATAAAAACTACACTGGTCTTGTCATCAAGTTCTGCAAGTGCCTGGTCGTCTGCAAAGCCCAGTCGAACTCTGTAGAGACTGTGTACTACCTTTCTTGCAAGCCAGTAGGCGGTTTTAAAGTACAGCAAAGCATTGAAAGCAGGCACGATTTCCCGTGCATAGCGATTGACTTTTGTCATTAACTCTTCACGAGTGACTTCCTCTTTCTCTGATATTTCTTCGACAGTTTTCAGTACTTCAGGATCAAAGGAAATGCGATCAATCAGTACGTCACGACGGGTCAATTTGAATGACGGGATCTTCAACGCCAGCCGATCGTTGACTTCACTGATAACCAGATTAGCCCGACTGCGCATGAACCATCTAATTGACGGTAATAGAAAGTGATGCACCAGTGAAAACAGCGCGAGCATAATCAGTAGCAACACTACCCCTAAGGGGAGTTGAACCGGGTTATTCATTGTCGGTTATTCACTGCCGTTGTTCACTGGTAGAAGACAAGATAAAAACAGAATATGCTCGAGCAAACGGTAGAATGGACATGGTGTGTTAATCTGCTGTGGATGTCTACTATCAATACAACTGCCTGTATCGTTTTTCCCGTCAAGAGCCTGCTCTTTTGAATATTACCGGTAGTCCGCCGCCAAAACTGCAGATAGTAAGTCCCGGTATCAACAGACGCTGGGTCACTGTGCTAATGCTGACACTTTGCGGATATCTTGCGGGCTACAATGTCGGCAAGGTCGCGGCGGCGTTGCCATTTATAAGAGCTGATCTTGATCTGTCGCTGTTCAAAGCCGGCACGGTGGCCAGTAGCTATAGTGTCGCGGCAATGTTTTTGGCGACACTGGTCGGACTGTTTGTCTCTCGATTCGGCGCAGTGCTGGCAGTGTTCTGCGGGGTATCAATATCCGGCCTGGCCGGTGTGGTGGGTGCGAGCGCAGACAGTTATTTGCCGCTTCTCGGTAGCAGACTGGCTGAAGGTATCGGCTACATATTACTTGCCATCTCGATTCCAATACTTATCGCCAAAGTGATCAGCGAAAAATCCCGCCCTTTGGCTATGGGTTTATGGGGTACTTTTATACCCGGCGGGGTGGCACTGAGTATGTTGCTGTCTGTTATAGTACAGAATTACACTGTTGAACAATGGCGCCCGTTGTGGTGGTTTGCCTGCGGAATGTCCCTGTTCTGTCTGGTGTTGTTGATCTTTGCAGTACTACCGGTTTTAAAAGCAGTAGATCAGGAAAAGGTAACTGCTAACGGTACATCTGTGGCACCAGCGTTACATCACTCTGTTTTTGAGCGTGACCCGATTCTGCTGGCAGTCTGCTTCGGGCTTTATTCGATGTTCTTTGTAACATTGGTTACTTACCTGCCAACGGTCCTTACAGAGACATCCACACTGTCTGTACAGCACGCGACAAGAGTATCCGTCTTCGTAGTCATGTGTAACATTCTGGGAAATCTGCTTGGCGGCTGGTTGATAGGGCGAGGTGTCAGGCTTAAGTCGATTTTAACTTTTGCATTGTTGGGGTCCTGTCTTTGTTCCAGCGTTGTTTTTATTGAGCAGGTCGCAGTTCAAGTGAGGGTGGGTTGCGGCTTGCTGGCCTGCTTGACTGGCGGTATGCTGCCGGCATCGGTGTTTGCCAGTATCTCGCGATTTGTTCCAGCGCAAAAAAGTGGTTTACTTTTAGGTGTTGTATTTCAAACCCTGAGTGCAGGTCAGGTTGCCGGACCCGTGGTGCTGGCATCTCTGGTCGAATTTATGGGCGCCTGGTGGTCGGGTGCCGTCTATTTTTTCTTTGTCGCCGTTGTGAGTGCCATTGTGCTGTGGTTTTTTCAGCACGATTCAGCCTGGCGGAACTCTGTTTATTGAGGTTCCGATTAATGAGGCTCAGGCAAAGCTTGATCAATCCTCACATAAAAAATAGATGCTTTGGTGTAGATTGAGCTGTTTCTACTCATTGGCACTGCCTTGCAGCCACCGGTCCTACAAAAAGAAATCGCTCTCGAAGGTCACTGGGCAGCGCTTGCTCAGCTTGCACAAGCCTGCGATCTCTCCCGCGAGGAAGTATCAGAGGCGGCCGCTAAAGGTGGGCTGTGGCGCAGAAAGCCGGGTAAAAAAGCCAGGTTGAAACGTATCAGAGACCCTGATACCGAGTCGAGCGCAGGAGATACGCTTGTTATAAATTACAATCGTTCTGTGCTGGATCAGAAGCCTGTGTCGCCGGTGCTTGTGTCTGATCAGGGTAATTATAGTGTCTGGTACAAACCACCCGGCGTGTTGAGTCAGGGTAGTAAGTGGAGCGATCACTGTACTATCACGCAAACAGCAGCTTCGGTACATGGCAAAAAATGTTTGCTGGTGCATCGCCTCGATCGAGCCGCACGCGGGTTAATAGTGCTTGCGCATACTCCCAATGCCTGTAAAGCGCTGACTGCTTTGTTTGAGCAGCGCCAGGTGCAAAAGATTTATCTGGCAAAGGTGCATGGTAAGTTTGACCGGAAAATACCGTTTACTATAGAGGCGCCTGTTGATAATAAATCTGCTCTCACTGTTGTGTTGCAAAGTGACTATCACAAAGACAAAGAGCTCTCTGCGCTGAAGGTGGATATCAAAACTGGTCGTAAACATCAAATTCGAAGTCACTTGTCATCTATAGGATTTCCGGTTGTGGGTGATCGTTTATTTGACCCCGACCGCGAGCACCAGGCAGATCTCCAGCTGGTCGCATACGAATTACAATTCAAGTGTCCATTCAATGGTACATTGCAACAAGTGCAGTTGAGCGACAATCTGCTTATTGAAGCTCAGTAGACGTTTATAAATGTGGCCGGTGACGGCCCTGAAGTAAAAATCTCAGGTTAATTTATGCATCCTTTATATCCGAAACTCTTTGAACCACTGGATCTCGGATTTACCAAACTCGACAACCGTATATTAATGGGGTCAATGCATACCGGCCTTGAAGACGGTAATAATCATGAAAAGCTCGCAGCGTATTTTTGTGAGCGCGCACGCGGTGGTGTCGGTTTAATGGTGACTGGCGGTTATGCGCCCAATATTGTGGGCTGGGTAAAACCATTTGCCGGTATGCTGGTCACCCGTCGTGCCGCAAAAAAGCATAAAACCGTCACCGATGCAGTGCATGCGGAGGGCGGTAAGATTGCAATGCAGATTCTACATGCCGGCCGATACGCCTACCATCCGCTGGCGGTAGCGCCTTCAAAAATTAAATCCCCGATCACACCTTTCACGCCACGTGAGTTATCCGCTCGTGCTGTGGAGAAACAGATTGCAGCCTTTGTTCGTTGTGCCGTGCTTGCAAGAGAGGCTGGCTATGATGGCGTTGAAATCATGGGATCCGAAGGTTATCTGATTAACGAGTTTCTGGTAGAGCACACCAATCAAAGAAATGACAAATGGGGTGGCAACTACGAAAATAGAATGCGCTTTGCACTCGAGATTGTGCAACGCACCAGAGAAGCCGTCGGTCATGATTTTATTATTATCTACCGCTTGTCGATTATCGATCTGATACCCAACGGCAGCAACTGGGATGAAGTCATGCAGCTTGCCAGGGGTATTGAAAGTGCCGGGGCCACCATTATAAACAGTGGTATAGGCTGGCATGAGGCGCGTATCCCTACTATCGCAACGTCGGTTCCCCGGGCGGCGTTTACCTGGGTGACAGAAAAGCTAAAGCAGCAAATCAGTTTACCGGTGATCACCTCGAACCGGATAAACATGCCGGATACCGCAGAGAAAGTACTGGCCGACGGCCACGCTGACATGGTCTCTATGGCAAGACCGCTATTGGCTGATCCGGAGTTCGCGTTAAAAGCCAAAAATAATCGCAGTGATGAAATCAATACCTGCATTGCCTGTAATCAGGCCTGCCTTGATCATACTTTTAATTCAAAGTTGAGTTCCTGTCTGGTGAATCCACGCGCCTGTCATGAGACAGAGCTGAATTTTATCGCGACATACAAGAAAAAACGCATTGCGGTCGTTGGTGCCGGTCCGGCGGGATTATCAGCATCCACAGTGCTTGCGTCGCGAGGCCATAGTGTTGATCTTTTTGATGCTGCAGGTGAGATTGGCGGGCAGTTAAATATGGCCAAAGTAGTCCCGGGTAAGGAAGAGTTTTACGAGACGCTTCGTTACTATCGCAGACAAATTGAACTGACCGGCGTTAATTTAACGCTGAATACTCAGGTGGAAGCTTCAATGCTGAGTAGCTACGATGACATTATTATTGCAACAGGAGTAACACCGCGTAATCCTAAAATACCCGGCCAGGATAACAAACGTGTGCTCAGTTACATCGATGTGTTGCGACATAAAGCACCGGTCGGTGAGCAGGTTGTTATTATTGGTGCAGGTGGTATCGGTTTTGATGTTGCAGAGTTTCTGATTCATTCCGACGATTCTCCTGATGTTCAAAATCCTGCCAGCTGGATGTCGGCCTGGGGAGTTGCAGATCCGGAAGATTCCAGAGGCGGGGTGGTTGCCATGCAGTTTCCAAAGTCACCGCGCGGCGTTACCCTGATGCAGCGCTCTGACGGTAAACTGGGTGCAAAGCTTGGTAAGACTACCGGCTGGATACATCGCTCTACACTCAAGCATGCCGGTGTCTCGATGGTGGGTGGTCTTAGCTACAACGCAATCTCTGATGATGGTGTACAAGTCACATACAACACCGAGGGTGATGAATTCTTTCCGGCGGATACTGTTGTTCTTTGTGCCGGGCAGGTGCCTAATCGCGAGTTGTATGACACATTGGTTGAGCAAGCGGACTCCAATGTGCATTTGATAGGTGGAGCAGACAAGGCCTCAGAGCTTGATGCCAAACGTGCTATCAATCAAGGTGTTCGACTGGCCGCAAGTTTGTAATAAACTACCTTGCCGACCGCCAGAGTAACCAAGGGCCGGTAGCGGTTAGTAGTTTTGAGCAATAGTTCAGGTACTTAACCCGGACTATTCACGAAATCGACGGCATCTCGCTTGATCTTTGATTCCACAGCTACGCGCCCCGAACAAATTTTTTCTTTTGTAAATATCAGTAAGTATTCAACGCAAGAAGAAAATTCACTGTGAAACCAAATCTCTGTGCGATATGCTCGCCATTTTAATGCACTACCAACTAACACTTATACTACACAAATGACACAAAGAACCTCAGAAGAAGCTGCCGAATGCCGGTCCATTGAACCGGTTATCTGCTACCGCAATGATCGACTGCCCAGGGTGGATTTATCTTTTTATCAATCCGTTCGTGAATCAATGGAACAGGTATCTGAAATCACAATAGCACCAAGGGATGCCGGTGTATTTGAAGTGAAAGCTGGTCAGATTTTCAGGATTGTCTGTGTGCAGGGGCATCAGGTCGGTGATCTTAATCTTTGGAATGCACACGATCTGTCAGAGCGTTTTTACAGTGGAAAAACGCGACAGCTGCAGGCATCCCATGTTACTACCGGGGACAGGCTGTGGAGTTCAATGCCGGGTCTCAGACCTATGGCGACTATCACACACGACACACTTGGCTGGTACGGGATTGATGAATACGGTGGCTCTGTGCATGATGTTATCGGCACACGATGTGACCCTTACACCAACTACCAGCTTAATCAGGTTGACTACCACTTCTGTTGCCATTCAAATCTTACCCGTGCGTTAGCAGCGCACCGTGGCATTGCCCCGATTGATGCAGAGCAATATGTGCACGATGTACTAAATGTATTTATGTGTACCGGCTTTACACTCGATACGCATCAATACTTTATGAAGGCAACGCCCGCACGTGCAGGTGATTATATTGAGTTCTTTGCAGAAATAGATCTTCTGGGCGCTTTATCTACATGTCCCGGTGGCAATTGTGGCAGCAGTCATTCAGACGATGAAACGCCTTGTTATCCATTGGCTGTTCAGATTTTCGAATCTGAAAACAGTAAGTTAACAGGGTGGACACCACCCGCTGTCAGTGGTTATAGCCGTACGCACGGAGTATAAAATAGTAGTGTGGTGTCAGCTGAATAAACCTCGCAGCTCATCTGCCTGATACTCGGAGAACGCGTTTGAGGGTAGCCTGAGCCAATCTTGTATGACACTGCTATACAGCGCTCTGTAATCCAGAGTATGTTGCAAGTCATTGTTGACCAGTTTTCCAAGGTCGGGATGCTGGCCGTGGAGTCCGCCATTCAGATTGCCGCCAAAAAGCAGATGTGCGGCTGCCGTGCCGTGATCTGTACCGTTGCTTTTGTTTTCTGCCGCCCGGCGCCCGAACTCTGAATAACTCATTACCAGTGTGTTGTTCCAGTTGTCTGTCTTGCTCAACTCTGTTTGCAGTCTGGCGACACCTTTGGCGAGTTGCTTAAGCAGGTTTGTATGTCTGTTTGGTTGATTCTCGTGTGTATCAAAACCAGACAGCGTGATTTTAAGAAGTGGTGCATCTACACCTGCGTTTATCAAGTTGATGGCATGGGCTACTTGTGCATTAAAAGCACCGCCACCTGCAGGTTTGACAGGGTAGGGATTGTTATCAATTTTTTTAGCGATCTGTTCCACCGATGCGTTAAGCGTGCTGGCCCGTTCGAGTAGAATATTCATAATTTTGCTCTGCTGCGAGCTTTTTTTCTGTGGCGCTTTCAGTGCAAGATCTGAAAATTGACCGGCTGACTTCATGGAAAGCCAGTTACCTCCACTGCTGTTGAAAATATCTATACTGCCGCTAAGCGAAATACCATGCGCATCGACTTCAGACATGGCGTAAGCGTGTTCAATGTCATGGGTAACCCAGCCGTTTCTGCGACTCTGATTGCCGTCACTGCCGGTTTCCCACAGGGCAATTGACTTAAAATGAGATCTGTTTGGATTGGGATACCCCAGGCCATGCACAATCGCCGCATTGCCTTTTTCCCATACAGGCATAAGCTCTTTAAGTGCTTTGTTGAAACCGAGGTCATCACTGACCGAGATAATCTGATTTTTTTTCAGACCGATGATTGGCCTGAGCTCGTGATAGCGGTCATCTTTGTACGGCACAACCGTATTTAAACCATCGTTAGCACCTGCCAGTTCCAGTAGAATTATTCTTCGCCTGGATGTTTTTGCAAATGATGCCCCGGGTATCAGCGGTAGTGTTGTTAGTCCGCACAGAAGTTGAAGTATTGTTCGTCTGTTCATCATATTGTTTCCAGCGCGTTCATTTACTTAAGCTGGTAGGAGAGTTCGGTCAGAATGTCTGTGAGAGGTGCATCTGTATTTGAGGCCTCACCAGCGGTATTAAATGGTAAAAGCAACTTCGCAAAATCTGTATCGGGTTGGAGGTGCAAAAGCTGTTTGAGATCTTCACTTCTTTGATTTGCATTTCGCCCGGCTGGTGTCGGTGTTATCAGTGGTTCTCTCAAGGTCACGTCAATGATTGGCCGAGAGACAATCTCCAGAGTAACGGCATCATCATAAAATATAGATGTCGGCAATTCTGCCAACACTTCATCTACCGGTTTTTGCCATTGTCGGTAGTTACGAGCTACATTTGGTCGACTCATTTTAGGATCATGTATAGCGGCTGCGTAAAGGTCATCCAGTATCATCCACAGTGCGTGAGCGAGTTTTTTATCTTTATCCTCTAGTCCCTTATACATACAGTGCTGTTCATTTTGTGCAAGTTCCAGTGACAGTGTTATATGACCAAATTTGTTTTGTAAGGCACATTCAGGCCATGCGTTTACACATTTTGGCCAGCAACCGGTACTGCTTAGTCTGGTTGCATAACCGTTTTTATGTTTGATATACCTGACATTTAGTGTGTCCCGGTACTCGCCGTTGAACTCTACTTCTGATAATGTGAAGACTATCTCTGACCTGGGTTTTTTATTTGCAGGACGTACAAGATTCAAATTAACCCCGCTTACACGCAATGTGCTGTCATCTGGTGGTGCCAGCTCTGATGTTGATATGTTCTGAGACTTCTCCATACGTAGTGTACCGGGGCAGTAAATATTGCCTTGTTGCTCGGGCTTTTTTCGCGGGCATTTACCTGTCTGGATACCATCAGAGGGAAGCCAGGTTCTGTTGCCGATAGAAGCGCGGCTTATATACAGGTTTCGATCAGCGCCGTCAGGGGTTGCGCCGTCGTTTATAAAAGATACTTCGATGGCAGTGATATCTTCTTCTGCTATAGGAGTTGGAAAACTAATTGTTTGCCATGGCAGATTTCTTATTTGAATGCGGCCCAGTCTTTTAGTGTCGTGGCCTCCGGTGAGCTCAAGTACACCGGAATCCCAGCTGGCATTTTCTTTTCCATAAACCCTGACTCGATATTGCACGTGTTCATCGAATTCTTCTGATGCCATACGAACAGCGAGTTGCGGTTTTGTATTCATGCTGTCTCCTGTCGCAGGATCGTCGGTCATGTTCATAGCACTTGATGCCAGCATAATTTTAGAAGACATAGTCTCTGACATGTTGTTCATGTCAGTTACTGTTGACTCGGTGGTAGATTGCACATGGAACCGCTCAAGCCACTCAAGCCTGGTGAGTAGTCTGCCGGGGGTTATCCATGACGCCCCGATTGACCAGCCCGCAACATTCGGTGGCTCAAACAGATACTGCCCCATCTGACGCTGATGTTGCGCCAGGGTTTGCCAGTCTTTTGGAAGTATACCGGTAGAGCGAATAGTACCTACTGTGAGTGCGACAGGTGATTTTACCTGGCTGGCACGATTGCTTTGTTGCCAGAATGCATCGCTTATCAACAGGCTTTGATAGAGTGTTTTGATATCATAGTCAGAGTTTCTAAATGCGCTGGCATGTTCAGTCAATCTTGCATCTGTTATTTCAATATCACTTATTAACATTCTCCAGAGTTTTGTAGTGATATATCTGGCAGCTTCAGGTTGTTCAAGGATAAGATCAACCAGATCATCACCATTGAACTTGCCGGTTTTTCCAAAAATAGTTTTTTCACCATCGTCATGGTCCCGTGGATTAAAAACAAAACGCATGTCATACGTTGGGGAAAAACTGTAGCCTGTCAGGGCGCGGGCTGCGTTTTTAATATCGGATTCTGTGTAGCTTCCTTCTCCAAGTGAAAAGAGTTCCATTATCTCTCTCGCGAGATTCTCGTTGGGCTTTTGTTTTTTACTGGTGTTGTTGTCCAGGTAGTTAAGCATTGCCGGGTCGCGGATAATACTCTTTAACAACACGCGAAAATTACCCGCTGTGTTTTCACGCAGCATCATGTGCTGTCGTGCAATAGATACTGCCTGATGATTAAGGGCAGAGTATGCAGTTGCGAAATGACTATGCCAGAACAACAACAAACGCTCTTTCTGCGGGTTTGGGGTTGAGATCATTTCCCGAATCCACCATTGTCGCAACGCTTGTACTTCATTCAGGCGTGTCAGACGAAATTTTTGTTTTTTAGCTGTAGAGAAGCTGCCGAATTTATAATGGTGCGGGGCGCTGTTGTTTATCCAGCCTGGAGGGGGAGTGGTTGCCTGAGAGCTAAGACCCTGCATAATTCGACTCACCGCCTCGGCGCGGCGCATACCAATAAAACGGCTAATTTCTCCCGGACTCGCGCCAAATCCTGTGCGAGTCAGCAGGTGCCGGGCATCTTCGAAAGAAAGCGCAGTATCGCCCTTTGAGATTGATTGGGCGATTGACTGGCTCGACAAGGCCAGCGTAAACAGTAAGCCAGATATTATGAGTGGCGACAGTGCCTTAAGAAATCGGTATTTGCACATAAGTTGGCGATTCTATTGAACCCTTTCAGCTGGTTTGGTACTCGGTGCATCTTACGATATTCCTACAACATGCAATAATTGTGGTGAATTTGAGCAAATTCCTTGTCATGACGTAAAAGTAAAGGCAATATGCTGAATAAACAGGTTTACCGGAGGAGATCAGAGTGATCAGACGAAGTGCCCCGATTAGCGTGCTAATCCCGTTTTTGGCTGCCTGCAATGCGGATTCCGAGGTGTTGCAGGTGAACACAGCGTCGATGACCGAAATAGAGCTACCAGAAGTATTAAGAACTGTGTCAGGCATTGACCCAACTGAATTGCAGTTGCAGGTAAGCGTCAACGACGTAGCTACCGATCTTGCGCGGGGCGATGATGACATATGGCGTGGTTCAGTGAACGTTCCTGTGAATCAATCTTCACGTGTTGCTGTGGAGTGGGGTACCGATCACGGAACAAGCGGTTACCTGAAACTTGCCGAGCAGCAAAAATCAGTTTTTGTTCGCACAGATGCAGCGTCGGTGGCGTTTGACAATGACTACGTTATTGCCTTTGATTCAGACAGGGATAGCCGGTTTAACCTTACAGAGCTTGAGCAGAACCGTTCACCGGTAAACCTCCTTGATGTCACGATTAATGTCGATGGTACTTTTCCAACGGGTGGCGTGATGTATCCACCGTCCGGCATATGTGGTCAGAGGATACCCATTGGTGTTCTTACTAACGGCACCGAGTCTGATCATCAAGCCTGGTGGTGTGCCACGCTGGAAGACGAACTGATTGATGCAGATGGTAATGTGCAAGAGATTGATAACCTCAGAGTAGTGGTTAGTGTACGGGATGAGCAGATCATTACCGACAGCGATACAAACTCAGAGAACGTTTCTCATCAGGACGACAGCGTTGAAATATTTATAGATGGTGATGGCAACAGGGGTGCGAGCTATGATGGTTCAAATGATTTCCAGTTTCGGTTTGCGCCGCTAGGTGAGGGAGTTTTCAGTCGTGAACGCGGGCCATTTTTACCGGCTAATTTGAACGGTAGTTTTGAATTTACAAACGAGGGCTATATTCTCACCGCGACAATCCCCTTGCGCGAAACGGGTATTGAAAATGGATTTCCATTTGGTATTACCATCGAAGTAAATGACGATGATGATGGCGGTTTACGGGATGCCAAGTATGCATGGATTGGTACGGAGGGTGAGGATATCTCCTGGTTTAATCCGACAGGATTCGGCGTCAGTCAGGTACCCTAGGAGTCTGCGCGGCAGAACCTCTGCTACTGCGAACGCGCCCTGACGGTGCGTTTTTATCGATCATTTTCGTTACGTATGAATAA
>CAZKAQ010000087.1:0-15836 GCA_964550655.1 uncultured Granulosicoccaceae bacterium | reverse complement strand
CGATTCGCGAAGGTGGCCGAACCGTCGGCGCCGGCGTTGTCTCAAAGATTCACGCGTAAGTATAAAGGTAAGGAATAAGAACATGGCCGTCGCATCGACTCAAACCATACGTATCAGACTCAAAGCTTTTGATCATCGTCTGATCGACAAGTCTGCACGGGAAATCCTCGAGACTGCCAAGCGCACAGGCGCGCGGGTTCTCGGTCCTATTCCTCTGCCGACTAAAAAAGAACGTTTTACCATACTGATTTCCCCGCACGTCAATAAAGATGCGCGGGATCAGTACGAAATTCGAACGCACAAGCGTTTGATGGACATAGTTGATCCGACAGACAAGACAGTCGATGCCTTAATGAAGCTCGATCTTGCTGCCGGTGTCGACGTACAAATTAAGCTGAGCTAGGTTCTGTAACCCGGGCCAAGATTACATTGGTCTAATTTAGCTTCCGAGCGTGACAGGATTGTTAACATCCTGCTATACTGGGCGGCTAGCTGTACAAGAACCCTGCCTAAGTGGTTGCATAAGCTCTTCCAGATGCTTGTGTGGCCGTTTTATATTGGAGAACACTAATGACGATGGGCATTGTCGGTCGCAAGGCCGGTATGACTCGCGTTTTTGACGACGCCGGCAACGCTGTCTCGGTTACCGTGGTGCAAATGCCACCGAACCGGGTCACTGCTTTGCGTACTGTTGAGAAAGACGGGTACTCAGCTATGCAGGTTACTGCCGGCGAGCGGCGTGCGTCATTGCTGACAAAAGCCGAAACCGGGCACTTTAAAGCCTGTGGTGTCGAGGCGGGTCGCGGGCTCTGGGAGTTCCGCACAGAAGGCACGAATGACGATATCGAAGTCGGCGATGAATTCGGCGTTGATCGTTTCGAAGCCGGCCAGAAGGTTGATGTAAGCGGCGTTACCATCGGTAAAGGTTTTGCCGGCGGGGTAAAGAGACACAATTTCAAAATGCAGGATGCGACTCACGGTAACTCGGTTTCTCACCGTGCACCGGGTTCAATCGGACAGAACCAGACGCCGGGCCGTGTATTTAAAGGCAAGCGTATGGCAGGGCACATGGGATCAGTGCAACGCACCCAGCAGAGCCTTAAAGTAGTGAAAGTAGATGTTGAGCGTCATCTATTGTTGATCAGCGGCAGTGTGCCGGGGGCCAAAGGTAGTGATGTGATTGTCAAGCCTTCAATGAAATCGAAGGACAGCAGGCTCGCCACTAAAGCGGAGCTTGAAGATAAGAAAGCCGCAGCAGCAGAGGCCAAACAGGCTGATGATGTTGCAGATAATGCCGGCGAAGATCAGGCCAGCGAAGAATAGAGTCGATTATGGAATTGCAAGCTAAAACAGGTGCAGCTGTTACCGTCTCTGATGACGTATTCGGCGCACCGTACAACGAGACTCTCGTACACCAGGTGGTCACTGCCTATATGGCGGGCGGGCGCTCTGGCAACAGTGCGCAAAAAACCCGTTCCCAGGTCAGTGGTGGTGGTGCAAAGCCATGGCGTCAGAAGGGAACCGGTCGCGCTCGTGCCGGTACTATCCGAAGCCCGATATGGCGCGCCGGTGGAGTAACCTTTGCCTCTTCAAAGCGTGATTACAGCCAGAAAGTAAATAAGAAAATGTACCGTGCTGCGATGCGCTCTGTTTTCTCCGAGCTTGCCCGCAGCGGACGCCTGACCGTGGTTGATTCCATTCCGGTTTCAGCACCAAAAGCAAAAGAACTTCGCACCGCGATGAAAGACTGGGATTTAGCAGACGCGTTAATCATTGATGCCGGTGTTAACGACAACCTGCATCTGGCGGGTCGTAACTTCCCCAACGTTTCCACAACAGACGTTGATGGTATTAACCCGTGGATAATGTTGCGTCACAACAACGTTGTGATGACGTCTGAAGCGGTTAAGAAAGTTGAGGAGCGTTTGTCATGAATGAAGAGCGCATGTACAACGTGTTGCTCGCACCTGTTGTGTCTGAAAAGACATCGATGCAGGCAGAGCTTGCCGGTCAGCACACTTTTAAAGTTGAGCCGACAGCTACCAAGCTTGAAGTGAAGAACGCTATTGAAAAGCTGTTCAAGGTAGATGTCATTTCCGTACGCATCGCCAACATCAAGGGCAAGGTCAAGGTTCGAGGCCAGACAATCGGCCGTCGTTCAACTACACGTAAAGCTGTCGTGCGTCTGGCTGAAGGTCAGGATATCGACTACACGGGTCTTGAGAGCTAAACGTCATGGCACTGCATAAAACAAAACCAACGTCGCCAGGTCGCCGCTTTCAGGTAAGAGTGGTCAACAAAGATCTGCACAAAGGCGGGCCGTGGGAACCACTGCTGGCAAAAAAATCAAAGTCAGGTGGTCGTAATTCATCCGGTCGAATCACGGTTCGACACGTAGGTGGTGGCCACAAGCAGCGTTATCGCATCATTGATTTCAAGCGCAACAAAGACGGCATACCCGCAGTAGTTGAGCGCATTGAATATGATCCAAACCGTACGGCGCACATCGCACTGCTGAAGTATGCGGATGGTGAACGCACCTACGTTATCGCTACCAATAAGGTTGCCGTTGGTGACACGATCCTTTCGGGTCGGGAGTCACCAATCAAGCCTGGCAATACATTGCCACTGTCGAATATCCCGGTGGGTACAACAGTTCACTGTATTGAACTCAAGCCTGGTAAAGGAGCACAGATGGCACGCAGTGCAGGTGCTGCAGTGCAGTATGTTGCGCGTGAGGGTTCCTACGCCACACTGAGACTTCGTTCCGGTGAGATGCGAAAAGTACTGGTTGATTGTCGCGCCACTGTTGGTGAAGTCAGCAACGGTGAACATTCACTGCGCAAGCTGGGTAAAGCCGGTGCCAAAAGATGGCGCGGTGTTCGACCCACAGTACGTGGTGTTGCGATGAATCCGGTTGATCACCCGCATGGTGGTGGTGAAGGTCGTACTTCCGGTGGACGTCATCCGGTCAGCCCGACCGGTGTTCCGACCAAAGGCTACAAAACAAGATCAAACAAACGTACGAACAATCTTATTGTTCGTCGCCGTAAGGCCAAGTAGAGCTAACAGAGAGAGCTGACAGTGCCACGTTCACTAAAGAAAGGACCTTTCATCGATCATCACCTGGTAAAAAAGGTTGATGAAGCGGTGTCTGCGAATAGTAAAAAGCCAATCAAGACCTGGTCACGCCGTTCAATGATCAGTCCTGAAATGGTTGGTCTTACCATCGCTGTACATAACGGGCGTCAGCATGTGCCTGTGTTGATCAGTGAAAACATGGTTGGTCACAAACTGGGTGAGTTTTCTCTGACTCGCACCTATCGTGGTCACGTGGCAGATAAGAAGGCACGATAATGGGTACCACAGCAAAACTACGTCACGCGCGCATCTCACCGCAAAAGGTACGACTGGTTGCAGATCAGGTTCGTGGTCTTGAGGTAGAGAAAGCGTTAGAGATTCTCACCTTCAGTAACAAGAAGGCATCTGATCTGGTTAAAGGCGTACTTGATTCAGCCATTGCCAATGCAGAACACAACGATGGTGCAGATATCGATGAACTTAAAGTCTCTGCGATCATGGTAGATGCAGGTCCAACAATGAAGCGTATTCAGCCTCGAGCTAAAGGCCGCGCTAACCGAATTTTAAAGCGCACCAGCCACATTACTGTGGAAGTGGGAGAGTAAGTCATGGGTCAGAAAGTCCATCCGATCGGTATTCGTCTGGGGATCTCTGCAGACTGGAACTCCACCTGGTATGCAAACAGTCACGACTACGCCAATTATCTGAATGAAGATATGGCGGTTCGCAAGTACCTTAAAAAGAAGCTTGCCCATGCTTCTGTCAGTCGTATACAAATTGATCGTCCTTCACGTGCAGTCGTTATTACTGTGCACACAGCGCGTCCGGGTATTGTGATTGGCAAGAAGGGTGAAGACATCGAAAAGCTGCGCCGCGTCATCGCGCCCATGCTCGATATGAATATCAACAACGTAAAGATTAACGTCTCTGAAATACGCAAGCCCGAGCTTGATGCTTTGCTGGTTGCTGAAGGTGTTGCTCAACAACTCGAAAGACGTGTCATGTTTCGTCGTGCAATGAAGCGCGTACTGACTAATACCATGCGACTTGGTGCACGCGGTGTGAAGATTGCCGTTTCAGGTCGTTTGAACGGTGCCGAGATAGCGCGTCGCGAGTGGTATCACGACGGCCAGGTGCCGCTGCACACACTTCGTGCAGATATTGATTACGGTGTGGCAGAAGCTCACACAACCTATGGTGTTATTGGCATCAAGGTATGGATTTGCAAGGGTGAAGTTTTTGACTTCAACGACGTCCGCGGCGGTGAAGTTAAAGAAGCCAAGAGCCAGGGCCAAGCCAAGCAATCAACCAAACAGCCTGCCAAACAGCCCGCTGGCGCTTGATCCGGATTAGGACATGTTACAACCAAAACGTACAAAATTCAGAAAGCAGCACAAGGGACGCAATCGCGGCCTTGCACAGTCCGGTAATAAAGTCAGCTTCGGCGAGTATGCTTTAAAAGCCACCGCTCGCGGTCGTATCACATCGCGTCAGATTGAATCGGCTCGTCGTGCAATGACCAGACACGTAAAACGTGGCGGCAAGATCTGGATACGGATTTTTCCTGATACGCCTATTACCAAGAAGCCTATCGAGGTTCGAATGGGTAAAGGTAAGGGTAATGTTGAATACTGGGTAGCCAAGATTCAGCCGGGCAGAGTTTTATATGAGATGGAAGGCGTGAGTGAAGAGATTGCCAGGGAAGCGTTTTCCCGTGCTGCTGCCAAACTACCTGTGCAAACAACATTTGTTGTGAGGACTGTAGCGTAATGAAAGCCAGTGAATTGCGTGATAAGCAGATTGATGAACTCGAGAAAGAACTTGTATCGCTGCGTAAAGAGCAGTTTAACCTGCGTATGTTGCAGGGATCAGGACAAATGGTACGTCCACACTTGTTTGGCCAGGCGAGAAAAAATATTGCACGAGTTAAAACCGTGATTGCCCAAAAGCAGGCAGACCAGAATAAGGCGGAACTCTCATGAGCGAACAGCAAGCGACTTTGCAGCGCACCGTTACAGGTCGTGTTGTCAGTAACAAGATGGACAAGTCCGGTACTGTGCTGGTTGAGCGTCGCGTACGTCATCCCATGTATGGCAAGTTCATTACACGCTCTACCAAATATCGCTTTCACGATGATGCCAACGAGACAAACATTGGTGACACTGTGCGGATTAAGTCTTGTCGTCCTCTCTCCAAGACCAAGTCCTGGACCCTTGACGAGATTATCACCAAAGCTGTTTAAGCGGCTTTTGTGAATAACTGAGAATAAAACAATGATTCAGATGCAAACCGTTTTGAATGCCGCAGATAACAGCGGTGCCAAAAGCGTCCAGTGCATCAAAGTGCTTGGCGGATCGCGTCGTCGTTATGCGCGCGTTGGTGATGTTATCAAGGTGAGCATTAAAGATGCCATTCCGCGCGGTAAAGTGAAGAAGGGTGAGGTATACAACGCCGTGGTAGTTCGCACCGCTAAAGCAGTGCGTCGACCGGACGGGTCAGCTATTCGTTTTGATGGAAATGCTGCGGTACTTTTAAACGCCAAACTTGAGCCCATCGGTACTCGTATTTTCGGGCCGGTGACTCGCGAGCTGCGTTCAGAGCGTTTCATGAAAATTATTTCACTTGCACCTGAAGTGCTCTAGTTGACTGACAAGGTCGCGGAAAACAAGACAATGCGAAAAATAACAACAGGTGACGACGTAATCGTTGTTGCAGGCAAAGACAAAGGGCGTCGCGGTACAGTGCGGCAGATCCTCGAAGACAAAGCACTCGTTGACGGCGTCAACGTTGCCCGGAAGCATCAAAAAGGCAATCCAAACTCTGGCGTGCCCGGTGGCATCGTTGATAAGGAAATGCCTATCGACCTGTCAAATCTGATGGTTTTCAATCCGGCGACAGGTAAAGGCGATCGAGTGGGCATTAAACTGCTTGATGATGGAAAAAAAGTACGCATATTCAAATCTAATGGTGAGACGGTCTAGGCTTGGCCTGACGAGTGGACCCAGAGAGTAGAAAATTCAAATGACCAGGTTGGAACAGACATATAAAGACACGATTGTGCCGGCATTAGTTGAAAAATTCGGCTACAAGAGTGCAATGGAAGTACCTCGGCTACAGAAGATCACCCTGAACATGGGGCTCGGCGAAGCTGTTGGTGATAAAAAGATTGTTGAGAAGGCTACAGGCGATCTGGCCACTATCACCGGACAGAAGCCGGTTGTCTGTCTGGCGCGTAAATCGATTGCGGGATTCAAAATCAGAGATGAAATGCCAATTGGTACCAAGGTGACATTGCGTCGTGCGCATATGTATGAATTTCTTGATCGCCTTATCACTATTGCCATACCACGTATCAGAGACTTTCGTGGTGTCAGTGCCAGAGCATTTGACGGGCGCGGTAATTACTCTATGGGTGTAAAGGAACAGATTATCTTCCCTGAGATCGACTACGACAAAATCGATGCTATCCGTGGTATGGATATTACCTTTACGACTTCTGCAAAAACAGATGATGAGGCGCGTGAGTTGTTGAGAAGTTTCAACTTCCCGTTCCGACAGCAAGGTGGCAATAGCTAATGGCTAAAAAATCTATGATCGCGCGTGAAGTAAAACGCACCAAACTTGCCGGTCGCTACGCAGAAAAGCGTGAAAAGTTACGCGGTATTTTGAAGTCAGAAACTACTGACTACGAAGAGAAAATGTTCGCGTCACGTCAGCTACAGATGTTGCCACGAGACTCCAGCAAAACCCGCGGCCGTAATCGTTGTCGCGAGACAGGCCGTCCTCACGGCTATTACAGAAAATTTGGTCTGGCCAGAAACAAACTGCGTGAAGCTGCAATGCGTGGTGATATTCCCGGTCTGTCCAAGGCGAGCTGGTAGGAGAACAAATATGAGTATGTCTGATCCGATTGCCGATATGCTGACCCGTATTCGCAATGGCCAAATGGCCCGCAAGGTGGCAGTCACCATGCCTGCGTCAAAAACAAAAAAATCTATCGCGAAGGTACTTCACGAAGAAGGTTATATCGGCGGCTATAACGAAGAAGAACTCGACGGCAAACCGGCTTTGAAAGTTAATCTAAAGTACCACCAGAACGCTCCGGTGATTGGCAAAATAGAACGTATTAGCCGACCGGGACTAAGAATCTACAAAAGCAAAGATGAACTGCCTCAGGTACTTGGCGGTCTCGGTGTAGCAATTATTTCGACGTCCAAAGGTGTAATGGCGGACTCTGCGGCAAGACAAGCTGGCGAGGGCGGTGAAGTCCTCTGCTATGTGTCATAAGTAAGGTAAAGAGAACACTATGTCACGTGTAGCGAATCAACCTGTAACGATACCCGGTGGTGTTGATGTACAGGTCAGTGGTCAGAAAGTCACTGCCAAAGGCCCCAAGGGCAACAGTGAGATGGAAGTCAACGGTCTTGTCAGTGTTGCCATGGAAGACGGAAACCTGAAAGTGGCAAGCAATGACACTGAAAAGAAGTCAATTGCTATGGCCGGGACTATGCGGGCTCTGCTGAATAACCTGGTGGTTGGCGTGAATGAAGGTTTTGAGAAAAAGCTTGAGCTGCGCGGTGTTGGTTATCGTGCCCAGGCACAGGGTAATAAACTTAACCTGACACTGGGATTTTCACACCCTGTAGTGCACGACATTCCGGAAGGCGTGAAAGTAGAAACACCATCACAGACAGAAGTGGTTGTATCAGGAATAAGCAAGCAGGCAGTTGGACAGGTAGCAGCTGATATTCGTTCCTACCGTCCACCAGAGCCTTACAAGGGCAAGGGTGTTCGCTACGTTGATGAGCACGTGGTGATGAAAGAAGCCAAGAAGAAATAGAGCCGAACTGATGAAAACCGATAAGAAAACTTCAAGGTTGCGTCGCGCTAAACGTACCCGTGCGAAGATCCGACAGTTGGGTGCGCCGCGCCTGACGGTGCATCGCACGTCGAAGCACATGTATGCACAGGTTATCGATACCGAAGGCAAAGTGGTAGCCAACGCCTCTACACAGCAAAAAGATGTTGCCAGTGGTTTCGGCTATCCGGGTAACGTTGAGGCAGCTAAAGTGGTTGGCAAAGTCATTGGTGAGAGAGCTTCTGCTAAAGGCATTACAGAAGTTGCTTTTGACCGATCCGGTTTTCAGTACCACGGCAGGGTTAAAGCGTTGGCAGATGCCGCACGTGAAGCCGGCCTGAAGTTCTAAGAACAAGTTTTAGGAACAAATAAAAGATGGCACAGAACGATCATAACCAACCTGCCGACGGCCTTATTGAAAAGCTGGTCGCGGTAAACCGTGTTGCCAAGGTAATTAAAGGTGGTCGCCAGTTTGGCTTCACTGCACTGACAGTTGTCGGTGATGGCGAAGGGCGAGTTGGCTTCGGTTACGGTAAAGCTCGCGAAGTACCGGTTGCCATTCAAAAGGCAATGGAGAAAGCCCGCAAGAACATGAATACCGTGCCGTTGAAAGATGGCACGTTGCAGTATGCACTGAACGGACGACACGGTGCCGCACGTGTTTATATGCAGCCGGCGTCTGAAGGTACCGGCATTATCGCCGGTGGTCCGATGCGTGCGGTATTCGAAGCGGTAGGTGTTCGCAACGTACTGGCTAAGATTAACGGTTCCAATAACCCGATCAACGTAGTGCGCGCAACTATCCAGGGGCTCAATGCCATGCAGTCTCCTGAAAGCGTTGCTGCCAAGCGTGGTAAGTCGGTGGAAGAGATAGCAGGTCACACCAATGGCTGATAAAAAAATCAAAGTGACCATGGTACGTAGTGCCAATGGCCGTTTAAAGAAGCATCAGGCTTGTGCTCGTGGTTTGGGTTTGCGTCGTATGCACCAGACAGTAGAAGTTATCGATACACCGGAGAATCGCGGGATGGTCAATAAGATCTCGTACATGCTCCGTGTAGAAGAGGCGTAGAGAATACTCATGCATCTTAATGATCTAAAACCTGCTCCGGGCAGCAGAAAACTCGCCAAGCGCGTTGGTCGCGGCATGGGTTCCGGCCTCGGTAAGACCGCTGGTCGTGGACACAAGGGACAGCATTCGCGTTCAGGTGGTTATCACAAGGTTGGTTTTGAAGGCGGTCAAATGCCTATTCAGCGCCGTTTGCCGAAATTCGGTTTTACGTCGCGTGTTGGTCGTCATGTCGCCGAAGTTCGTTTGTCTGAGCTTGGCAAGATAGAAGGTGATATTACGCTTGAATCTCTGATGGCGGCGAGCATTGTTCCTGCCCAAACCAAAAAAGCGAAAGTAATTTTGTCCGGTGAAGTGACCAGAGCGCACACGCTTAAAGGTGTTGTCGCGACCGCCGGTGCTGCTAAAGCGATTGAAGCTGCAGGCGGCACCATCGTTAAAGTGTCTAACGGAGAATAATTGTGGCAACTGCGGCACCATCACTGAGTGGCATAGGACAGTCTTCTGAACTGCGGCAGAGACTGTGGTTTGTGCTGCTTGCGTTGGTGATCTTTCGCATAGGCACACACATTACTATTCCGGGTGTTGACCCGAATGTGATGTCAGCACTGTTCGAACAGCAGCGTGGCGGTATTCTGGACATGTTCAACATGTTCGGTGGAGGTGCTTTAAGCCGGATGTCACTGTTTGCTCTGGGTGTGATGCCCTACATTTCGGCATCGATCATCATGCAGTTATTGACTCACGTGGTTCCCTCTTTAGAGCAACTTCGAAAAGAAGGTGAAACGGGACGTAAAACGATTTCCAAGTACACACGCTATGGCACATTGGTGCTGGCGTCTGTGCAAGCGGTCGGGGTTTGTGTTGCACTGCAAACACAGCAGGCAGGCGGAGCACCACTGGTGTATTTCGGTGGTATCGGTTTTATTCTGACCGGTGCAATCAGTCTGGTTACCGGTACGATGTTCCTGATGTGGCTTGGTGAACAGGTAACAGAGCGTGGCATCGGTAACGGTATATCAATCATTATTTTTGCAGGCATCGTTTCCGGTCTGCCCGCAGCAATCGGCGGTACCTTAGAGCTTGCAAGAACCGGTGAGTTATCATCCTTAATTGTTTTGATACTGGTCATGCTGACGGTAGCGGTAACTGCCTTCGTGATATTTGTTGAGCGTGGTCAGCGTCGTATCACAGTCAATTATGCCAAGCGGCAGCAGGGCAGAAAAATGGTTGGTGGTCAGCAAAGTCACCTGCCATTGAAATTGAATATGGCCGGTGTGATTCCACCGATATTCGCGTCGAGTATCATACTTTTCCCGGCTACTCTGGGTGACTTCGCATCGAATGCATCCGGTGTTGGCTGGTTGCAGAATATCGTTGCTACCTTACAGCCGGGGCAGCCGCTGTACGTTTTGTTGTATGCAGCCGCCATCATCTTCTTCTGCTTTTTTTATACGTCGCTGGTGTTTAACGCTCGCGAGACTGCAGACAACCTGAAGAAGTCAGGTGCATTTATTCCGGGCATACGGCCGGGTGAACAGACGGCGCGCTATATAGACGGTGTGTTAACTCGCCTGACACTGATAGGCGCGATGTACATTACATTGGTATGTCTGTTACCTGAATTTTTGATTTTATGGTGGAACGTACCGTTCTACTTCGGTGGTACATCACTCTTGATTATTGTGGTGGTGATTATGGATTTCATCGCTCAGTCACAAGCTCACATGATGAGCAACCAGTACGACAGCCTGCTCAAGAAGGCCAACCTTAAAGGTGGCTCGAAGAAAGGCGACAAGAAGTCTGGAAACAGCTAAAGGTATAAACAGTTATGAAAGTTAGAGCTTCTGTAAAAAAGATTTGCCGTAACTGCAAAGTAATCAAGCGGCAGGGCGTAATTCGAGTGATCTGTTCATCGGATCCTCGTCACAAGCAAAAGCAGGGTTAATGGTTATCATGATGATAAAAGGTAGCTTCTAAATGGCGCGTATCGGTGGAATTAACATCCCGGTCAACAAGCACACTTGGGTGGCTTTGACTTCTATCTACGGTATCGGTCGCACTACTGCCTACAAGGTATGCGAACAGGCCGGTGTAGATCCGACTGTTAAAGTAAAAGATCTTGCTGAACCGCAGGTTGAAGACTTGCGAACGGAAGTTGGCAAACTCACCATCGAAGGGGATCTTCGTCGTGATGTCAGCATGAACATCAAGCGCCTGATGGATTTGGGCAGTTACCGTGGTATTCGCCATCGCAGAGGTTTACCGATGCGTGGCCAGCGCACGCAGACGAATGCACGTACCCGCAAGGGTCCACGTCGTGCGATCAAGCGCTAAGCAGAGAAAAAGATATGGCTCAAAAAACGACTAAAAAGAAGCCGAATCGCGTTGTCACTGATGGCATCGCGCACATTCACGCTTCATTTAATAATACCATCGTGATGATCACTGATCGTCAGGGTAACGCTCTTTCCTGGGCAACTGCCGGTGGCTCGGGTTTTCGCGGATCGCGCAAAAGCACACCCTTCGCAGCACAGGTTGCGGCGGAACGTGCCGGTGCAGTTGCAGCGGAATACGGCATGAAAAACCTTGATGTCAAAGTTAAGGGACCAGGCCCCGGACGTGACTCTGCGGTTCGCTCGCTTAATGCGGCAGGATTTAAAATCAGTAACATCATTGATGTTACCCCAATACCACATAACGGATGTCGGCCGCCCAAGCGCCGACGCGTCTAGGAGCTACCAGTGGCTAGATACATAGGTCCAAAGTGTAAGCTGAGTCGTCGCGAAGGTACTGATTTGTACCTTAAGTCCGGCCTTCGTCCATTGGATTCAAAGTGCAAGCTTGAAACTCCTCCAGGACAAGCGGGTGCAAAACGAGCGCGTCTTTCAGACTACGCTCTACAGCTTCGTGAGAAGCAAAAGTTGCGTCGTATCTACGGTGTACTTGAGCGACAGTTTCGTAACTACTACAAGGAAGCTGCCCGCATAAAAGGCTCTACCGGTGAAAACCTGTTGAGCTTACTGGAAGGCAGGCTCGATAACGTCGTCTATAGAATGGGTTTCGGATCGACTCGTGCCGAGGCGCGGCAACTCGTCGCTCACAAAGCGATTCTGGTCGATGGACAGACCGTCAATATCGCTTCTTATCAGGTTAAGCCGAATCAAGTGATCAGTATCCGTGAACGTGCGAAGAAGCAGGCCCGAATTACGGACGCGCTGCAGCTTTCCAAGCAGCGTACTGTGCCTGGCTGGATTGAAGTTGACGAGAAGAAGATGGAAGGAACGTTAAAGACTCTGCCAGACCGCAGTGATCTACCGGCAGAAATCAACGAATCACTCGTTGTGGAACTCTACTCTAAGTAAGCTTCGGGCTACAGACGTTTAGGCAACACACGAAAGAGATTAAGGCTATGGGTGCAATGCAAACAGAATTTCTAAAACCAAGAATTGTCGATATATCAGCGACAAACGATTGCCATGCCAAAGTAACACTTGAGCCACTGGAACGTGGTTTCGGTCATACGTTGGGTAATGCGCTGCGACGCATTCTGCTGTCTTCAATGCCGGGTGCAGCAGTTGTTGAAGCTGAAATCGAAGGCGTGCTGCATGAGTACACCACAATTGAAGGCGTGCAGGAAGACGTACTGGATATCCTGCTTAACCTCAAGGAAGTATCTATTGTGCTGCACACCAAAGAGGAAGCCAACCTGACTCTGAAAAAGAAGGGTCCTGGTGTGGTGACAGCGGCAGACATAACAGTTGATCATGATGTAGAAATCAAAAACCCGGAAAAGGTCATCTGTAATCTGACCAAGAACGGCGAGATCTCTATTAACATGAAAGCGCGTAGTGGCCGGGGCTATGAGCCGGCAACCCAGCGTACTGTCGAAGAAGGCGAGAACCGTCCCATTGGTGCACTGCAGCTTGATGCATCATTCAGCCCGGTATCAAAAGTTACCTACAATGTTGAAAGTGCTCGTGTTGAACAGCGCACTGACCTCGATAAGCTGGTGATAGACCTTGAAACCAACGGTACTATTGATCCGGAAGAGGCGATCCGCAAAGCGGCGACCATTCTGCAGGAACAGCTGTCTGTATTTGTCGAGCTCGAAGCTGAGACCGGTGAAGAGAAAGTTGATGAGACTACCTCTGACATCGATCCAATCCTGCTGCGTCCGGTTGATGATCTTGAGTTGACTGTTCGTTCTGCAAATTGCCTGAAAGCTGAAAATATTTACTATATCGGTGACCTGATCCAGCGCACAGAGGTGGAGCTGCTCAAAACACCAAATCTGGGTAAGAAGTCACTGACTGAAATAAAAGATGTATTGGCACAGCAGGCATTATCGCTGGGTATGCGTCTTGAAAACTGGCCGCCACCTGAGTTGGCGCGTCCACGTGGCGATGGCCTTAAATAGCCAAAGTTAGTGCAAAGTTAGTCGAGTCACCGAAAAGACAGCATAAGGTTTGTTTTGCAGACCTTAATAAAAATTGATTAAGGGTATGAGATGCGACACGGTAAAAGTGGTCGAAAACTAAATCGGAACAGCAGCCATCGTAAAGCGATGTATAAAAACATGGCGGCTTCTTTTCTGACACATGAAGCAATCAAAACGACACTGCCCAAAGCCAAGGAGCTGCGCCGGGTTGTTGAGCCGCTGATCACGAGAGCGGGTGACGATTCTGTTGCTAACCGTCGTATCGCTTTCTCGCGACTGCGCGACAAGGAAGCGGTTGGCAAGTTATTTACCGAGCTTGGTCCAAGATTCAAGGCACGCCCCGGTGGCTATACCCGCATTCTGAAATGCGGATACAGACCAGGGGACAAAGCGCCAATGGCGATTATTGAACTGGTGGAAAAGTCAGAGCCTGCTGCTGCGGAGTAGCAAAAATTTCTGCAGAATTTGTTAGTTAAAAGGCTCTGTTTTCAGGGCCTTTTTTACATGCGCTGCGCTGTGGTTTGACGTTCGTCAAACAATGGACTGTCGTACTAGATCAGTCACTCACCAGTTCCGGATGCCTGAATTGGTGTGGTCCCCGATCAGGAGTCCTGAGTGACCTGGGGCCGTCCGACTGAAACCCCGAATTAAGCTGTTAACAGCCCCTCTTTACTTTTGAACTGCATCACAGGTGTGATGTGAGACGATCGAGTAATCCGATTTGAATTTCACTAATGTATTCGATATTGGCACATATCGTACAGATTCATTAATGGTCAGATTGGAATTTAGTTCCCTTGTGGTTGTCGAAAGCTTCGGACCAGCGCTGATGATGGATCGCAGACAGAAATGACTGGTTCCCGGGGAAAAAGTACTAACACGAGTAGAAGCGACCTTTTGAATGACGAACAAGCCTTATCATCATCGCAGCCTTCAACTGGTAGCGACTCTATGGCTACTGGTATGTGGCGCTGCATTTCTTGTCTATTCGCTTGCGAATCCGATTGCCGAGTGGGACATGCTTGCCTATGCGGCGTCCGCCGAAGCAATAGACGGTACAGCGCCTGAAGAAATCCACAAGCGTGTTTATGCTGAGTTGAAAGAGCATGCGACCGCCACTGAATACGAAGCGATTACATCGGCCAACAGTTATCGCAAAACCATGTATGAAGATGCTCAGGCTTTCAATGAGCAACTTCCGTATTACAAGATTCGTATCGCGTTTATTACTCTGGTAAAAACATTACGCGATCTGGGTGTGAATATATATGATGCGGGGCACTATGTGGCCGCATTGGCTTTTATATTGTCACTGCTGCTGCTCTGGGCTTCGGTTAGAGGCCACATTCATCCGGTCTTTCAGTTGGCTCTTCCATTGGCGTTTTATAAGTACACCAGAGACCTTGAGGTGCTTCAGCAAATTCTTGCCGATTCATTATCTTCTGTATGGGTTGTGCTTATCTGTATTGCTTATCTGCGAGAGAGCAGATGGTTGTTGCCGTTGATTGCTTTTTCAGTGTTTATCAGAGTAGATCTGGCGGTATTCTCGGGCCTGATGTTGTTGATGCTTTTTGCGACCGGTGATCGAAAGAACATCATTAAATTGTTTGTGTGTGGTGTTGTTCTGGTGGCATCTTTCCTGTTTATCCAGAACTGGGCTGGAAGCTATGGTTGGAAGACGTTGTACTATTTCGCGATTATCAGTGACATGCTTGCAACACATCCGACTGAGTATAGCCAGATAGGATTTACATTTAACGAATACCTGAATTCACTGGTCGACACATCACGTTGGATCAGCCCGATGTTCGGGGTTAGTGCGGCATTTTCATTTATGATATTGCTTATATGGATGTTTGCCAAACTTGGTGAGTACAATAAAAGAGTCAGCAGGATAAGCATTGTTTGTGCGTTGTATATTGCGGCACACTATCTGATTTTCCCACAGTTATATTTACGGTTTTTTGTCTCACAGAACATGATGATTTTCGCAGGCTTTTCTATATTGCTTACTCACTATTGGCACGTATACCTGAGTGATCGCAGAAACGATGTGAGAGAGCCTGGAAAAAAGGTTACAGAATCGGAGCTGTCCGATGAAAAACTCGGATCAACGCAAAACCAGTAACCAGATAATCCGGTGTGCCGTATCAAAAAAATGTACAGATGAGAGTTTGTCTAGCCTGCATTATTCATGAGGATTCGGCGCCCAGAGTCAATAGCGCTAAACAGGTCGCCCTGGCGCCTGAGAAGCGTGGCCCGCCACGCGCCGAGGGGGATAGGGTGAGATGTGACGCGCTATTGGCTCTGGCGTCGAATAGACAGTCTGTCATTTTAGGTTTAAACAAAAATTCTCTGCAAACACTATAAATAAAAACATAAAAGCC
>CAZKAQ010000086.1:0-15837 GCA_964550655.1 uncultured Granulosicoccaceae bacterium | reverse complement strand
ATAAAGACATAAGAGCTAATTTCGCCGGTCGCCTTGTGAATAATGCAGGTTAGCAGCAGCTTCGATTATTTTCGCGAGCAGGTGCAAGCCTTCCCGAGCCATCTGCGGTGTGGCATGACTAAAGTTCAATCTAAGTGTCGACTGAGGCTCAGTGCCTGATGGGTAAAAAGCTTCACCTGGCATATACGCCACACCTTCATTGATTGCTGCACCCAACAACAAACGTGTATCTACCTGATACGCAGGTTTGAGCTTCAACCAAAAAAATATTCCCCCCGAAGGCTGTTGCCAATGGGCAAGTTCAGAGAACGAATTTTTTAGCGCAGCTTGAAAACTATCTCTGCGCTTTTTATAAAAGCCGCTCAAATCGCGGTCATCACGATTATCCAGCAGCGTTGATATAAGCTGCTGACTAAGACGACAGCTATGAAGATCAGCTGCTTGTTTCAGACGCACCATAGTTGGCAACAGCGATTTTGAGCAAGCCATGTACCCCAATCTTAATCCGGGTGCAAAGGACTTTGAAAAAGATCCCTGATATATCCAGTCAGCCTCTTTCACAAAGTGACATACAGGTGTCCGGTCACACTCGCTATATTTCAAATCACAATAGGGATCATCTTCAAATAACACACTACCGGTTGCATCGCAGGCTGCGGCCAGCGACTTTCTTTGTTCTGTGGTGTAACAATGGCCGGTCGGATTTTGAAAGGTCGGGATGGCGTAAGTTAACCGTGTACCGTCTGTTTTTGGATCATTGAAGTTAAAACCTTGATACTCAGCACCAAACAGATCAAACGCCTGAAGTGCGGCAAGATAAGTAGGTGCCTCAATAGCTACTTTCACACCGGGCTCAATGAATAGCTTGGCCACTAAATCGATCCCCTGCTGTGAACCGGATAGTATCATCACCTGATCTGCTACAACCTGCAGGCCGCGCTTACCCAGTAGTGTTGCCACTTGTTCCCGCAGTTTATCTTCACCTTCGGACGGACCATACTGCAGATGACTGGCGCTCAATGTGGTGTAATCAAAACACGGAAAGCACTCTGCAGCCGGCAATCCTCCTGCAAATGAGATCATACCCGGGCGATCAATCACTTTAAGTATCTGCCGTACAGGTGATTCAGCCAGATTTCCAATTCTATTTGCGAACATTGCGATTCTCAAATATTAGTCAATATTATTGACCTTTTAGAGTAAATTCTTTATTTAGTCAATATTATTGACCTATTTTTCGATAGCCCTGTTTTGGATAGCCTGGATCAGTACATACAACCATGATAGAAAAAAATCGCGAACAACAACTTCGGCAAGCGATAGAACTGTTTTTTTTCTCCTATCGTGCATTTACTCACGGCCCGGATGAAATTCTTGCCAGACGTGGCCTCGGCCGCGTGCATCATCGAATTCTGTACTTTGTCGGTCAGCAACCGGAACTCGCAGTGAATGAACTGCTACAGATTCTGCAGATATCAAAACAGGCGCTCAACCCGCCGCTGCGACAACTCCTGAGCATGAAGCTTGTCAAAAATGAGCAGTCAAAAGCAGACCGCAGAATTCGCGAGCTTAGTCTGACGGCAAGCGGCAAACGACTGGAGGCAAGACTGACGGGCACACAACTAATACAGTTGGAAAACGTCTTTAAAGATCAGGGTAAAAAAGCAGAGAGAGCATGGAAACTGATCATGCAACAGCTCTCAGACGAATAAACACGCCCGGTAGTCTGAGATCACCACCACCTGTGGCCGTTAGTGCTCTGTGGCCATTACGGCTATACTGGCAACCACCGTTGATCGAATCCGGACCATTCAATTGAAAGACTTTGACGAACTGCGCTCCGTACTGGAGCTTGAACGCATTGAAGACAACCTCTACCGGGGTCAAAGCTATCGCACCCCTTGGGGCCGTGTGTTCGGCGGTCAGGTGTTGGCACAGTCAATTCATGCGGCACAACTCACCGTACCGGATGATCGAATACTGCACTCAATGCACGCGTATTTTTTATTGGCGGGTGACATCGACTTTCCGATTGTCTATGACGTTGAGCGCGTTAGAGATGGCGGCAGTTACACCACTCGACGAATCAAGGCAATTCAAAAAGGCCGCCCAATCTTTACCACGCAGGCATCGTTTCAATTACCGGAAGAAGGCCTGAGCCACTCTATATCAATGCCTGATGTACCACCACCGGAAGGCTTGCTCAATGATCAACAGATTGGCGAGAAGCTCAGAGAGACCTCGCCTGAACTCTACAAACTGACACGCATTGAAAGACCCATAGAATGCAGACCTGTAAGAGGTATTGAACAATACAGCACACCAGGCACAGAACCACGCCAACACATCTGGATCAAGGCGTGCGGCACTTTACAGGATAGCGATCGTACCCACCAGGTTGCCCTGACTTATGTATCAGATTACAACCTGCTTGCAACCGCATTACTACCTCATTGGGCATTGGCATTACGCAAAAAGGTATTTATGGCAAGTCTTGACCACGCTATGTGGTTCCACCGGCCATTCAGAATGAACGACTGGCTGCTGTATAGCATAGAAAGCCCGGGGGCCAGCAGCGGCAGAGGTTATTCCCGCGGTGATTTCTTTACCAGAGAAGGGGAACTGGTAGCATCTGTTGCACAGGAAGGACTGATACGTACTCAACGTTAATAGTGCAGCAACGCACACAGCAAAGTTTATGAGCAGCGTCTGAGGTTACTGTTCACAAATACCAGGTCCCAGCTCAGCGTGAGTTCATCACCACTGAGACTGAAATTAATGCGATAGTCGCGGTTATCGTCTTCACCACAAAGCGCATGTACCACCGCATAGGCACCATCCTCTTCGGGAACAACTTTAATCCAGTCAAGGTGACACCAGACATCATCGTGCTTCAGCCACGCAGCACTTATCTCAAACGGTGACCAGCGTTTTGTTCCATTTGGAATAATTAAATCCCGTGAGCACCTGACTTTTGATCCCCAGGTACCATAGAACAGAGAGCTGTCAGCAATGGCCGCAGTGGAAGCACAGCATATTACGGCTAATGATATTGTTTTAAGCTTGACCATAACGTTATCCCCTGTATCGTTTGAAGCATCGTTTTAGAAGCGAAACACCTGTCCGAGAGCCGCCGATAAACTCGGGTTTGAGTCATCACCCGGTGGTGGATCCAGAGGAAATGCTACATCTATTCTGAACACTCTCGAGCCAAATAATGCATTCGAGCCCAGACGAAGACCTGCGCCTATTGATCTGTTAAGTGATGGAGAGGTGTCGTCTCTGGCAGCAGCCCAGCCAGCGTCAGCGAAGCCAATAATACCAACATCAAGAAAACCCAGTTTCCATCCTGCGTTGTATCGAGCTTCCAGATTGGTGCGCAAACGTTGTCTGCCCTGAAACTGTCGGGTTTCATAACCGCGCAATCCGTTACTTTCACCTAAGGTTAATTGTATCGGCAAATCACTACCATCCTCACCGGTGGTATAGTCTGCGTTGAAAGCCAAAGTAAGTTTATCTATCGCTGTATTGTAAACACCAACGCGTGCGGTCGCATTCCAGGCACGTTCACCCGCCTCTTCAAAAAGTGCATCGGCGCTTAACGTCGTTCTGAGCAGTGTATTTTTACCTAATGTTGACGCCCTGTTAAGTAACACAGATACAGCCGGGTCGAGTTGCACGTCTTCGTCGGTGTTAAAATCATCTTCTACATTGACACCAAGCTCTACGCGTGCGGCAGTGCCCAGACGAATATCCTGAACAAAATTGAGCGTATCAAGGCCGAGTAGTTCCTTGCGGCCGCTTACTCTATCGCTGGTGAACGATCCGCCAATGAACAACGTTCTGGTGTCTACGGGCTGCGTGATGCCTTGAAATGAACCGGCCGGTTGTGAAAACTCTGACTGCTGAAAACTGACTTCAAGGCCTGTGAGTAAAAAGCGATCCGCCTCTCCCCAGCGCCATGTTTGTCTTGTGACGAGTCTTGATCTGTCTTCGGGTATCTGCAGGACGGTTCGGCCATCAAGATAGAACTCGTTAAAGAACTCAACGTAATCGAGCGCCACCGACCATTCATAACGATCAGACAGGGTCCTGAATCTGTCACTCAAGACAGCGCTGAAGAAATCACCATCGCTGGTACGACCGATTGAATAGTCTGCTTGCCACGGCTTATTAAAAAAATGTAAATCTCTGAATGAAACAGAACCCCGAAAACCATCTCTGGTTGAGCGCGCAAACCCGAACTGAAGTCTGTTTCCGGTACCAAAAAGATTTCTTTCACCTGCGGTAAAGCCAAGATTCCCGACCCCGCCGAGAAAAGATCCCGTAAAGCCTGCCACAATAGAGAAAGTGTCTCTTGTCGTGATGTGAAGCTCTACACCCTCATCTGTGGTTACAAGTGTCGCGTCGACGGACGCGAAAATACCCAGGTTACGTAACCTTCTCTCGATTTCGTCAACCTCGACCAATGGAATCGTATCACCTACATCGATTCCGGCTGCTCGCAGTATCACTGACTCCAGCGTTACTTTGTGAAACCGGTTAACGGTCTGCGCAAGCCGCTGCCCTTGCACGGGCGGGCCCGTTGTATCAGCAGGCAAAGCAAAAATGTTGCTGCGATTCACAATAATGTCAGTGATTACTACCTGCTGCTCCGTTTCTGAGGCCATCAGCGTCGCGCAACACAGATTCAACAACAAAACCAATAATGCCGGCAAAGCTGCCACAAACCCTGTTTTATGCCGCCTCGATTGATTCATATACAGCGGGATACACTGGCCGGCTTGAGGGAGTTTCGTCGTGTGGGGAAGAGTCAAGAAAAAATCTCAATTACCGACAAATAAAAGATCAGGAACGATTCGTTTCCGTCGCAGAAGATAACGGCTCGCCACAGCAGCCGGCACTATCCGACCATTTGCCATGCCTCTGACAATACTCGCACATTTCAAAGCAAAAAGACCGTACAGATGCTGTGTCAAATCCACCAGTATTAACCAGTCAGTCCGTTGAAAATTGTGAATATTCGTACACATTTAATCACACGCGCTGTTATACATTTCTTGTGTTGCTCTGCGTTTCTTTACGGCTCAATGAGCAGCAAAGTCTTCGCACAGAGCGCCCATTCTAACGCACTATTGGAACAGGCGGTTGCCTATGAACAGGCCACAGACTATGTGAATGCCGCAGAGGCATATCGCGAATATTTGCAGCTACCTGAACCACAGAGCGCGGCACGTCGTCACGCCAGACTCAAACTACCGGTACTGCAGGAAGCCGTCAGGTACGGTGCAGCCCCCGGCATAGAAGTGTACTTAAGCGCTCTCGATGCCAGAGCCTCTGGCGACTCACAGCAGGCAGACCAACTGCTGACAGAATTAACTGAAAGCTATGCAGACAGCGCGCTTGTCGATGATGCCTGGTATCTCAGAGCCTACATCGCTTTAATGGATAACTACGACTACCTGACCGCAATCGAACAGCTCGAACATTTGCGAATTAATTATCCACAAAGTCGGTATATCGATACAGCGCTGTTCGCCGAAGCAATTGCCCACGAACAAATGGGAGATGGCGATACCGCAACGGCAAGAATGACTGAGCTGCGCGACAGACACACGGGACTGTCAGTAGCGGGAGTAAGCTGGGCCAAAGACCAATACATGTCAAGACTCTGGTTTGAGCGCAGTTCCAATCGAATAGACTACCTCAAAGAGCGCACAGAAATCGCAACTCACTTGTTGAGCATGACGCCATATGGCAGAGACGGATATCTCTGGCAGGCAGAATTACTTGTTAACCGACAGCATATGACTTTACTGTTGAACAAAAGCGAGGCCGTGACAAATGCGGTATTTAAAGGAAACGCATTTAGTCAGATTGATAATACCCTGAACGCTTTTGCAGGTATTGTTGCAGGTGAACCTGAGTCATGGGCAAGAATCACAATAGACAATAAGAATGTTCGCGGCATGATTTCGACTAACACCGAAAGGCTCGAACTGCTACCTGTGACAACCGGTGGATCGTTGAGCGATTTTCATACCTTGTTATTGGGAGATATCGATGGTAACGCTTCAGAGGCACCGGATCATGCACTGATACCACCGAAGTCAGAAGATAAACTCGACAATTTTCTTCGTACTATCAAGACCCACACACAGGTAACAGAAGGTGTGGTCAACCAGGTAGCAAAGATCGGGGTGGTGGTCGACAGTAAATACAACGACTACTTCTCGGGACGAGGTGCTGCAGAGGCCCTTTCAATTCTTAATGCCACCGATGGTCTTTTCCGTGAACAACTCGGTACAGCAGTGATTGTCGATACAGTTGTGGTCATAGAAGACCGCAACAACGATCCAATGAATCTTGGCAGTGTACCAATGGAAGCCATGATGCGTAACTTCAGAGAATATCGAATGCAAAGCAGCGATCTCGAAGGTGACATTGGCCTTGCAACACTGTTTAGTGGCAACAAAAACAGCGATTCAGCACTTGGATTAGCATGGATCGGATCCGCTTGCAGAACAGATGGATTCGATGTGTCGGTAGTAACGCCGTATAACTTCGCGGCCTTATTGTCTACGCATGAAATCGGACACACCATGGGTGCCCCACACGACACAGACACAAACTGTGCCTCCGAGAATAATCATATCATGTGGCCGTTTCTTTCGAGCCGCAGCGGCAGGACATTCTCTTCTTGTAGTAAAGAATCAGTTGCCAGAGTAATGGCTGCAAACTATTGCTACGCTGATGCACTGGATATTTCAGCGAGCTTACAGAATATTAGTGCTACTTCTCTGAGCATAAACATCAGCAACAAAGATACACAACGTGCTACTCCGGACGGACTGCTGACAATATCGGGACCACAAGTTGGATCATCGACTGTACCGGGTAACTGCAGCAATATTTCAAGTGACAAAATACAGTGTCGCCTTGGCACCATTATACCGCTGGACTCCACAGAGATCGGTTTAGACTTTCAGGATCCGCTGCCCGAAACTGCAAAAATTGCTGTATCCGTCGCAGGTGAAAGCTTTATTGATGTCAACACCAATGACAACAGTTTTCAAACTGACCTACACGGTAACATCAGCGCTTTGTCGGCGCTGGACGATAGCAATCAAATCGCACTAAGTGATAATTTCGGCAGTGGCTCAGGCAATGCGAGTTCAGGCGGCGCGGTCAATCCCTTAAGCAGCCTACTTTTAGTTATGTTACTTGTTATCAGAAGAATTACCGACAATAAATCAGGCAGACACACGCTCTGCTAATCAACAAGACAGCTATACGGCCACTCGATCAGACATTTGTGTTGCAAGGTCCATAAAATCTTTTGCATGTACATCATATTTTGAGTCAGCATTGACATCCTTAATCTGATCAACACCGTACTCTGCAGGCCTTTCGATATACGCTGTTTTCAGTCCGTATTGTTGTGCTGCATCAAGATCACTCCTGTGAGCCGCCACCATCATCACTCTTTCAGGCTCAACATCAAATACATCCGCCACACCCAGATAGGTTTCGCTTTGCGGCTTATAGGCTTTAAATACCTCAGCCGATAAGATAAGATCCCACGGCAATCCGGCATGCTTTGCCATGTTGGATAGTAACGAGAGATTGCCATTAGACAGTGTGCAAATAGAGTAAGCCGCTTTCAACCGGCTCAACCCCTGCACTGCATCCGGCCACGGATCCAGACGATGCCAGATACGGTTTAAGGTAGTTCTGTCTGCTTCATTAATGGATAAACCGTAGTCATCTATGACCTGATTCAGAATCTGTCGATGCAGCGTATCGATTTTTGTCCAGCCCTGCTTACCGGAGCGCACTTGCTCCATTGCCGGCTGATAGCCGTCGCGCCAGGAACGTGCAAACTCTGAAGCATTAACCGGAAAGCCAAACCTTTTAATTTCTCTGACTATGGACCCATGCCAGTCGACCACAGTTCCGAAAACATCAAAAGCAAGTACTTCAACTTTGGTGATATCGCTTTTAAGAGCCATTGGCAGAATTCTCTACGGCAGGCATGCAGGCACCAACACTGAACCCGGGCATCCTCTTTCTGCCTTCAAGCTCATCCTGCAGTAAAGAACTTACGTAATTGGATCGCGGTCTGTCTCGATCATGTGATCAAGATGGGCGATTCTGTCCTGCCCCCAGAACACTTCATTTTTATACACATACGCGGGTGCTCCAACCACATCAAGCTCAACCGCTTCCTGAGAGTTGGCCTTGCGCATCTCGGCAATTGCCGGATCTTTAGAGTCCTGTACCGTGGTTTTCCCGTCAAAGCCCGCCTTGTCCAGTAATTCGATCAGCACTGCCTCATCTGCGATCTGGCGATCCTGCGACCATAATGCCTCACCAACGCTAAACAAAAACTCACCTGGATCACTACCCTGTTGAGCCAGCAAAATACAGCAGCAGTCAGCCCGCTCCGGGTTTGCCGGGTAACTATTCGGCTGGGCAATGACATCAAGGCCATGAAAGTGACCAACACGCTGCAGCTCAAGCAGCCGGTATCGCTGACGCATTGGCGGCCTTTGCGGCGGTGCAACGCCGCCCGATACTTTCCATACTTCCATAAGATTAACGGGTTTATAGCGAACTTCTTTTTTATGTTTCGCCGCTACCGCTGCAAACGGCTTTTGCCCAAACCACGTAAATGGTGATGTACAGGTGTAAAAGTAATCGATGTGGTTGGTCAAAACTCTGCTCCGAATCGCCGTTACTTAATCATCCTGTGACATCGCGCGGATTGCAAGTCCGCTTCTGACGAACACGAAAGGTAGAGCCTGTTAGCCCATATACAAGCCAGTATAAACGGCAGGAATTAACAAAGTTTCATCAATCAATACATTACGGGTAAAAACGCAACGAATTACTTGGCCCACCCAGTTAACATTGCTAATTGGTCAAATCAGAGATACGGCATCATTCTTTGCTGGCAGCAAGTACTCTTTCACGAAAACCGAGGTATACAGGCATCGCAACGGCGATCCCGATAGCGAAAGTAGCCACCACATATAACCAGGGCCACTTTACACCGTCACGAGAAGCGCGGGTGACCGCCATCACCGAAAATACAACGCCTGCCAAGGTAGCATCTATAGCAACACCGGCACTGGCCTCATTTTGCATTACTGCGCCAAAAAACAACTGCAAGGCCAAACCATCAGTGGTTCTAAAAAACTGAATAAAGTGCGACCAGCTCCATAACAAGCCCAAAAGAGCAAGAGCAAAGTAAATAAATGACAACAAGGTCGAACGAGACATAAATTTCTACCGGATACTTACCTTTTGCAAAGGGCAGAACCAGAACGCAAAGATCTGCCGTCGCAAGCAGTTTATTGTATGAACCTGCTAACCCGGACTATTCACGAAATCGACGGCATCTCACTTGATCTTTGATTCCACAACTACGCGCCCTGAGCAAATTTTTTCTTTTGCAAATATCAATGAGCCAAGTTTATAAAAACAAGGGACGCAAGAAGACCTGATATTTAAAAATAAGGCACTGTGAAAACAAATCTCTGCACGATATGCTCGCCATTTCATGAATAGTCCGGGTTAAGTGTGTCACGCTGGAATTTAGATTGAAAATCCAGCCAGCTTAGTTTCCATATATTCTGTTAAACCCTCCCTGGCACCTTCTCGTCCGAGACCACTTTCCTTCATGCCACCAAAAGGCGCGGATGCACTGGTCGGATTGATATCGTTAACGCCAATAATGCCAAAGTTTAACAGCTCTACGGTTCTATGCGCCCGGGATAGGTCTTTAGTATAAATGTAAGCTGCAAGTCCGTAATGTGTGTCATTTGCCATAGCGATGACGTCATCATTATCACCAAAAGGAATAACAGGAGCCACAGGGCCAAAGGTTTCTTCACGATATATGAGCATCGTGTCATCTACACCAGTGATAATAGTTGGTGAATAAAAGCAACCACCAGCAAGATCCCCTTCAGTTAATCTTTCACCGCCATAGATAACATCAGCACCTTTGTTGCTGGCATCACTGACTTGATTTTCAATTTTTGCCATTGCCTTTTCATCAACCAATGGGCCAATTGCCACACCATCATCCAATCCATTGCCTACGCGCATACCCGCAACACGTGCAGCAAGTGTTTTAACAAATTCGGGGAGTATTTTCTCATGCACAAAAATTCGGTTTGGACAGATACAAGCCTGCCCGGTATTTAAGAATTTAACCAGGCTCGCCCCTTTAGCCGCATGCACCGGATCAGCATCATCGAATACTATAAACGGTGCATGTCCACCCAGTTCCATAGAAACGCGCTTTAATGTCGGCGCTGCATCGACGGAAAGCTTTTTGCCGACAGACGTTGAGCCTGTGAATGTCAGTTTGCGAACCGCCGGGTGCTTACAGAAGACTTCACCTACAGGCTCAGGATTAGAAGTGGTTACCAGATTGGCCACACCAGCAGGAACACCCGACTGCTGCAATAATTTAAATACTTCAATCGCACACAGCGGTGTTGCCTCTGCAGGCTTTAGTACAACCGTACAACCTGCTGCCAGAGCCGGAGCGAGCTTGCGAGTCAACATGGAGATTGGGTAGTTCCATGGTGTTATTGCTGCAACAACACCCACAGGTTGATGAGATACTATAAAGCGCTGATCAGGTCTGGCGGATGGTATGGTCTCACCGTAAGTACGCTTGGCTTCTTCGGCAAACCAGAGTAAAAAATCTGCGGCGTACTGCACTTCATTGTTGGCGGCTTTAAGTGGCTTACCCTGTTCACGGGTCATCAGGGTTGCAAGTTCTGATTTGTTCTCAAGCATGAGTTGCCATGCGCGGTAGAGTATGGCAGATCTTTTGTGTGCAGTGGTTTGCGACCAGCCGGCAAAGGCGTTTTGCGCCGCTTCAATTGCCTTTGTTGCGTGCGACGCATCACCGTCTGCCACATCACCTATTACTTCGCCGGTGGCAGGGTTCACTACTTCAAAGGTTTTTTTACCATCAAACCATTGACCATCAATATACATGCAATTTATCCAGTGCCGGGGTACAAATTAAAGTTTACAGCACTGTAGCCCACAATTAAAAAAAGCGACTGCATTTGCAGTCGCTTTTTTCAGTCTACCCGGAATTGAAGCTCTAGCCTGCATTATTCATGAGGCGACCAGCCAATTTGGCTTTTATGTCCTTAATTATAGTTTTTGCGGTGAATTTATGGTCAATACTAAAATGACAGACTGTCTATTCGACGCCAGAGCCAATAGCGCGTCACATCTCACCCTATCCCCTTCGGTGCGTGGCGGGCCACGCTTCTCAGGCGATAGGGCGACCTGTTTAGCGCTATTGACTCTGGGCACCGAATCCTCATGAATAATGCAGGCTAGTTCCTGAGCTTTTCACCTTTCGGGTCAAACGGTGGATCATCAAGTAGTCTTGCGTGATGAGGCATGCCGAGTACTGCTACATCAAACTCGGCGCCACTTTTTACAAATTCGGTTTTGATAAAACACAATGCAAGCGACTGCTTGACCGTATGGCCATAGGCACCGGAGCTGACACGTCCAACCGGTGTTCCGTCTTTGGCAAAAATAGACTCCCCGCCCGAGGCATCGGCATTAGTTACGTCAATAGACAGCAGTACCAGTTTTTCACGCGGCGCTTTGTTTTGCAGATCAGCCCAGACTTCTTTACCGAGAAATTCCGGCTTGTCCATCTTAATCAAGCGCTCAAGCCCCACTTCATGTGGCCAGTACTCAGGTGAGTATTCACGTCCCCAGGAGCCATAGCCCTTCTCGACCCGCAGACTCAGCAGCGAACGACCGCCGACCAGGCGCAGACCATAGGCCTCGCCTTCTTTCATCAGTGCATCAAACAATGCTTCCTGATGTTCGGTAGGCACATAGATTTCCCATCCAAGGTCACCGGTAAAAGATACCCGCATCGCAAGTGCCTCTATACCGGCAATACCAAGCTTTTGCGAGCGCATGAACTTGAATGCATCATTACTTAAATCAGCGTTAGTCATGCGCTGCAACATCTCGCGTGACTTCGGTCCGGCAACACTGAAACCACAGTGATCATCTGTGCGTGACTCGAGTGTCACTCCATCCGGTGCCGGTACCATTTCCCAAAACCTTCTATGGTATTCCTCGGCCATACCCGAACCGAACATCCAGAAGTGATCATCTGCCAGCTTGGTAACAGTGAAGTCACCGGCTATACCACCGCGTACACCTAACATGGGTGTCAGGCACGAACGGCCAACCTCTGTTGGAATGTTATTGGCGATTATCTTATTCAGCCAATCAGCGCAACCGGCGCCTTTGATCTCATACTTCGCATAGTTTGAAACATCCAGCATGCCCACAGATTCACGCATCGCTTCGCATTCATCTTTTACGTGATCAAACCATGCCTGACGTTCAAAGCCATAATCTTCTTTAGCTTCAACACCGTCGGTAGCAAACCACAACGGATGCTCCCAGCCATAGTTAAGGCCAAAGACGGCACCGGCGGCTTTTTGTTTTTCATAGACCGGACGAGTCTTTAACGGCCGACCTGCCTCACGCTCTTCATAAGGGAAATGAATTTTAAAACGGTTGGCATAACAATCGAGTGCGCGAGCTCTGGTGTACTTTTTATCAGGCCATTTACCAAATCGCGCCAGATCCCACGGGAACAGATCAAGCTCGGGCTCGCCTTCGACAATCCATTGCGCCAATAACAAGCCGAGACCACCGGACTGACTGAAGCCCGGTATAATTCCATTACAGCAAAAGTAGTTTTTCAGATCCGGTACCGGACCAAACAAAGCTGCACTATCCGGTGACCAGATCATCGGGCCGTTTATCACTCGCTTCACACCGGCAGACTCAAGCGCCGGCACTCTCTTGAATGCCAGTTCAAGGTTATCGGAAATACGCTCCAGATCATCCGGTAGCAATTCATGACCAAAATCCATCGGCGTACCTTCTTCAGCCCAGAACCTGCCATCCTTTTCGTAGGCACCGACTAACAGACCATTACCTTCTGTTCTGAGATAAAACTCGGCGTCACGATCTGCTATTGACGGCAATCTGCGACCAGCCGCTACCACCTCCGGCATATCATCGGTAACAAAGTACTGATGCTCCATGGGTATCAGTGGCAAATTGAGTCCCGCCATATGACCGACCTCTCTGCCCCAGAGACCTGCAGCATTGATCAGCACTTCTGTGTGAATGTTGCCTTTGGTAGTAATCACATCCCAGGTGCCGTCCGGACGTTGATTGGTTTCCACCACCGGCGTGAAGCGATGGATCTCTGCACCGTTATTTCTGGCACCTTTTGCATAGGCATGGGTCACACCGGAGGGATCAACATTGCCACCATCGGGCTCGAACATCGCACAACGGATACCGTCGGTATTTAACAGCGGATGAAGATCCCGCGCTTCAGTTAATGACAACTCATGAAACTCGACATCAAAGTACCGCGCTTTGGCTGCCTGTAACCTCAGTTGGTGTTCACGATCTTTGGTTTGAGCAAGATAGATTGAACCCGGCTGATAGATACCGCAACCCTGACCGGTTTCTTCTTCAAGCTCCTTATAGATTTTGATCGTGTAGTACTGAAGCTTTGAAATATTGTTATTGTCGTGCAAACCATGAATACCGGCCGCCGCATGCCATGTAGAGCCGGAAGTCAGTTCGTCACGCTCCAGAAGCATGACGTCCTTCCAGCCAAGCTTAGTCAGGTGGTACAGAATACTGCAGCCGACAAGGCCACCACCGATCACCACCGCACGCGTTTCTGTTTTCATCGCTTTTTGTCCGCCAAACCTTCGAGTCTTGTCGCAAAATATTGACCGAGACCATCTGCCAGCGAGTGATCAGGGACGACCAACCTTGCTGTGAAAACGCAACCACAGGCGTGCAATTGTTGAAATGCGGCAAGTTATCGAACGGTGCTCCCGCTACAACACGGCGGCCGGTGCGCCAGTCAGTGAGTCGTTAGGACGACTGAATTTTCAGGCAGTGTGCGAGTAAACCTGCGGTAGAGCTGTCATGACTGCCAATTTCCTGCGATTGCATCTCACCCAGAATGGCAGAGGCGAGCTGTTTTCCGAGCTCAACACCCCATTGGTCAAACGAATTTATACCCCAGATTTTCCCCTGCACGAAGACCTTGTGTTCGTACATCGCAATCAGAGAACCCAGCGCTTTCGGTGTCAGTTCGTCGACCATAATCGTATTGGTGGGACGATTTCCTTCAAACACTTTGTGCGGTGCAAGCGCGGCTACACGGGACTCTTCGAAGCCTTGCTCACGTAACTCTGCCTCTGCCTGCTGCAAGGTTTTGCCTTTCATGAGTGCTTCAGTCTGCGCCAGAAAGTTAGCCAGCAGCATTGTGTGATGATCTGCAACGGGATTCTGCGATTTAACCGGAGCAATGAAATCCGCCGGAATTAAATCTGTGCCCTGATGTATCAGTTGAAAAAATGCATGCTGACCATTGGTGCCCGGTTCACCCCAGATAACCGGACCGGTTTTATAGTTGATAGCACTGCCGTCTATTTGCACACGCTTACCGTTACTTTCCATGTCCAGTTGCTGCAAATACGCAGGAAAGCGATGCAGGTACTGATCATAAGGTTCGATCACATGCGATCTGGCGTTAAAAAAATTGCCATACCAGACACCCAACAATGCCAGTAAGACCGGTATATTGTGTTTATAGTCAGCTTGCGCAAAGTGAGTATCCATCTGATGGGCACCGTCAAGCAATGCATTATAGTTTTTATTGCCAACAGATAAACGGATGGATAAACCAATGCTTGACCACAATGAATAACGTCCACCAACCCAATCCCAGAATCGAAACATGTTATTGGTATCGATACCGAATTCTGCGACTGCTTCAGTGTTAGTGGACACCGCGACAAAGTGTTTGGCTATATCCCGATCAGTTGCTCCGGACGCCAGAAATGCCGCTCTTGCAGAGCCTGCATTGGTGAGGGTCTCCTGCGTGGTAAATGTTTTTGAAGCGATAATAAACAGTGTTGTCTGCATATCTACCGTTTTAATTACCTCGGCAATATGACTGCCATCAACATTACTGACAAAATGAAAGTTCAGATCCTTCTGCTGCCATGGCTTGAGTGCTTCACATACCATTAAAGGCCCAAGATCAGACCCGCCTATGCCTATGTTTACAATGTCTGTAATTGGCTTACCGGTATAACCGGTCCATTGCTTACTCCGCACTTTATCAACAAAAGCTGCCGCGTGATCAGACACTGCATAAATTTGCGCCACCACATCTTCGCCATCAACCTCAAGTGTCTGACCCTTAGGCAGACGCAGGGCCGTATGCAGTACCGAGCGGTCTTCCGTGCTGTTGATCTTTTCGCCACTGAACATGCGCTGCGTTTGAGATTTAATATCGGACGCTTCAGCCAGTGCCAGCAACAGATCCATTGTCTCGGCGGTAACGCGGTTCTTGGAAAAGTCAAGCAGCACATCACAGGCACTGACAGAAAACGAATTAAACCGCTGCGGATCTTCAACGAATAGATCACACATATGAGTGTCTCTTATGACCTCATAATGTGCCTGCAGTGCTTTCCACTCAGGTGAGTTAACTGGATCACGCATGTTTGCTCCCGATAGATGGCGGTGGCAAATCACAAACCAGAAGTGACGGCCAGTGTTTCTGCCTGCCGTCAGAGGGTTATAGCGTGGCCCGAATGCAGCCAGACCATCAGAATTGCCTGATCATTTATTTACCTGGTCTAGCCCGGGCTAGCCCGGACTAGAGCCGCCAGATATCGTTATTATACTCGGCAATTGTGCGATCTGAAG
>CAZKAQ010000085.1:0-15894 GCA_964550655.1 uncultured Granulosicoccaceae bacterium | reverse complement strand
CGATTCGCGAAGGTGGCCGAACCGTCGGCGCCGGCGTTGTCTCAAAGATTCACGCTTGATTTCATACAGCTGTTAAAAGCAATTTGTGGATTTGAAGGGCGCTTAGCTTTGCACATTTGTTAAACACAAGGCGATTAGACAATCTATAATGCTAAAGATGTGTGAGCGGGGGCGAATTTCGTCTCCGCTCTTTTGCGTTACGGAAAGGGGCTTAGCGCCGCAGGATAAGGCACAAGATTAGGCCAGTAGCTCAATTGGTAGAGCAGCGGTTTCCAAAACCGCAGGTCGGGGGTTCGAGTCCCTCCTGGCCTGCCACTTTCGGCACAGCGTTGAAGGTGGCGGGGTAATAATAATGGCCTGTATGGGCCTGGTGACGGAATTTAATGGTGGCAAAAGCAGAGATTATTGATAGTCCCGCAGATCGGATGAAACTGATCGGTGCTGTCGTGCTGGTAATAGGCGGGCTGGCACTGTTTTACCTGTTCAGTGAGTATTCGTTTTTATATCGTGTGCTCGCTTTTCTGGTGATTCTGGCTGTGGCTGCCTTTCTGTTTATACAGACCGGCCGTGGTGAGCGAGCACTCAGTTTTTTCAAGGATTCTCGAACTGAAGTCAGAAAGGTTGTCTGGCCGACTCGTGCAGAGACAGTGCAGCTGACTATCACGGTCATGATTATCGTCTTTATCGTTGGTTTATTTTTGTGGGTGCTGGATTTGATGCTCGGCGGAGCGTTTCGTATGATCACCGGCGCCTGAGGAAACAATTGTGAACGAAACAGACGAAAACAAAACCTCGGAGCAGGCGCCGGCTGTTGGTGACCCAAAGCCGGAAGATAAGCCGGAAGCGGCGGCAGTATGCACACCTGAAAAGGAAAAAACGCAGACGGTAGCCGAAGCTGCAACTGAAGTAGCTGCAACTGAAGAACAACAAGAAGCGAAGCAAAAGCCCGAGCCTGCTGCAGAGCCTGCGAAGGCAGCACCGGTACGCACGAAGCAACCTTCCATGACGGATGGTCCGCTGAATATCAGTGAAGACAAAAGCTGGTATGTAGTGCAGGCTTTTTCAGGTTATGAGGCGTCGGTTAAGCGTTCCCTGCTGGAGCGTATAGAGCGCGCAGGTTTAGGCAAAGATTTTGGTGAAATACTCGTCCCCACTGAAGAAGTGGTAGAGATTCGCGGTGGTCAGAAGCGACGTTCGGAGCGAAAGTTTTTCCCGGGCTATGTTCTGGTGCAGATGGATCTCAATGATGAGACATGGCATCTGGTTAAAAATGTGCCGAGAGTTCTGGGTTTTATTGGCGGTACGGCAGATCGCCCGGCGCCAATTACTGCTAAAGAAGCTGATGCCATTTTGCAACGGGTGCAGGATGGTGTTGATAAGCCGAAGCCGAAGGTGTTGTTCGATGTTGGTGAGGTGGTGCGTGTTACCGACGGTCCGTTCAATGATTTTAACGGCGTGGTTGAAGAAGTTAACTTTGAGAAAAATAAACTATTGGTGGCGGTGCAGATTTTTGGTCGCTCGACACCGGTAGAGCTTGAATTCAGTCAGGTCGAGAAGGCCTGATAGTTATACGATATTTAAAACGGTTGTATTCTTTTAACGGTCTGAATATCGGGGAGCTTGCTTAGATGGCAAGCGTTTGCACCCGAGGGAGATAATAATGGCCAGAAAAATTGATGCTTATATAAAGCTTCAAGTGCCCGCAGGGCAAGCTAATCCGAGTCCGCCGGTGGGTCCGGCTCTGGGTCAGCACGGTGTAAACATCATGGAGTTCTGTAAAGCGTTCAATGCTGCTACCCAGCAGCTTGAGCAGGGTGCTCCTGTGCCGGTAACGATCACTGTCTACAACGATCGCTCCTTCAGCTACGAGATGAAGACGCCACCGGCATCTTATCTTCTGAAAAAGGCGGCTGGCCTGCAAAAAGGCAGCGGTGAACCTAACACCAAAAAGGTCGGCAAGGTTACCCGTGCCCAGCTTGAAGAAATTGCAAAAACCAAAGACGCCGATCTAACCGCAGCTGATATGGATGCTGCTGTTAGAACGATTGCCGGCAGTGCTCGAAGTATGGGCATTGAAGTGGAGGGTGTATAAGATGGCCAAACTTTCCAAGCGCGCCAAAATGATCAAAGAAAAAATTGATCCGGCTAAAGTATACGAAGCCAACGAAGCGTTCTCGATTTTAAAAGAAGTGTCTTCGGTTAAGTTCGATGAAACAGTTGATGTCTGCATTAACCTCGGTGTTGACGCACGTAAATCTGACCAGGTTGTTCGTGGTTCTACTGTGTTGCCCAATGGTACCGGTCGGACTACCCGTGTAGCGGTATTCGCGCAGGGTGAAATGGCAGATAAAGCCAAAGAAGCCGGTGCTGATATTGTCGGGTTTGAAGATCTGGCAGAGTCGATCAAGGGCGGTCAGCTCGACTTCGATGTTGTTATTGCTTCACCTGATGCAATGCGGGTTGTCGGTGCGCTGGGTACTATTCTTGGTCCGCGCGGTCTAATGCCTAACCCCAAGGTCGGCACGGTAACACCGGACGTGGTCACTGCTGTAAAGAACGCCAAGGCAGGTCAGGTTCAGTTTCGTACAGACAAAGCCGGCATCATTCATTGTCCGGTTGGTAAACTGACTTTCGAACCACAGGCACTGACTGACAATCTGAAAGGTCTCATCGCTGAACTGGTTAAATCGAAACCGTCGTCCGCCAAAGGTGTCTACCTGGGTAAAGCAACCGTCACGTCAACCATGGGGCCGGGAATAACTATTGATTTGGGCCCGCTGACTTAATAAGCAGGGTTTATCAGTTTTGGCCTCGTGATTCTTGTAACTCATGAGGTAAACCGGCCGAGTGAAGGTCGGTAACAGAGTACGGCAACAATCGCGAACAATGGTCTATAAAGACCGTTATTCAAGATGAAAGCTGTTGAAAGACTTTGAGTGAAACCACCTTTATGGAGGCTTCACGTCAAAGACCGCAGGTGCAGCGTCATATTGACAATGCTTAATTGCCTGCGCAGACGAGCCGGATGATGTTGTCCGGGTTTTAATAAACAGGAGAGTCGTTTGTGACCCTCCAAATTAAGGTGCTCTATGGCTTTAACTCGACAAGAGAAAGAAGCAGTGGTTGCTGAAGTAGCGGGTGTTGCGGCATCAGCTCATTCGGCAGTTGCAGCCGAGTACCGGGGTATCACGGTTACCGATCTCACTGATTTGCGTTCGAAAGCACGTTCTTCTGGTGTGTATCTGCGTGTGGTCAAAAATTCTTTGGCCAGGCGCGCAGTAGAAGGTACCGAGTTTGAGTGTATGAAGGATGATATGGCAGGTCCTCTGATCTTCGGGTTTTCCCAGGAAGATCCAGGTGGTGCTGCCAGATTGTTCCGCGATTTTGCCAAAGAGAATGACAAGCTTGTTATCACCATGGCTGCGGTCGGTGGTGAAAAGCTTGACGCTTCTCAAATTGGCAAGTTGGCAGATCTGCCGACTCGTGATCAGGCGATCTCGATGCTGATGTCTGTTATGCAGGCACCGGTAACGAAGCTTGCTCGTACGCTGAATGAAGTCCCCGGTAAGTTGGTAAGAACTGTGGAGGCGGTACGTGTCTCCAAAGAGGGTTCTTAGGCTGTCGGAATCACAACTAATTTTTATAAATCACTCAAATTTACTGATTCAGGAGTTACTGAATAATGTCTAAAGAAGAAATACTGGAATCCATCTCCAACATGTCTGTGATGGAAGTTGTTGAACTTATCAGCGATATGGAAGAGAAGTTCGGCGTATCTGCAGCAGCAGCTGTGGCAGCTGCACCTGCCGCGGGCGGCGGTGACGGTGGCGCTGCCGCAGAAGAGAAGACCGAGTTTGATGTCATCCTTGCAAGCATGGGCGACAACAAAGTTGGTGTAATTAAAGCGGTTCGTGGTCTCACAGGTCTTGGTCTGAAAGAAGCCAAAGCAAAAGTTGAAGGCGCACCAACACCAGTCAAAGAAGGTGCATCAAAAGACGAAGCTGAAGAAGCCAAGAAAGCACTTGAAGAGGCCGGCGCCACGGTTGAAATCAAGTAACTATTATTACAGCTTTAAGGTATTGGCTGACGCTTGTTTAAGCGTCGGCCTTTTCCTGTCTCACGACAAAAGTAGAGCGACCATTTTTTCTGACGAGAACAAATGTTCGCGGTGTTGTATTTTTTTAATGGGTAAAGAGGAACCTCGATGACCTATTCCTTCACCGAAAAAAAGCGTATCCGGAAAGACTTTGGCAAGCGTCAAACTATTCTTGAGGTACCGTATCTGCTGAAAACACAGCTAGATTCGTACCGATCCTTTCTGCAGAGGGATAAAGAAGGCGACGAGCTTGAAGACAAAGGTCTTCACGGTGCGTTTAAATCGGTAATGCCGATTGTCAGCTACGCTGGCAACGTTGAGCTTCAGTATGTGAAGTATCGACTTGGCAAGCCTCCTTTCACAGAACGCGAATGTAACATTCGCGGTTTGACCTTTGCTGCACCTTTACGCGTATTGTGCCGACTTGTAATCTATGACAAGGCATCCGGTGATAATCGTGTTGTAAAAGATATTAAAGAACAGGAAGTCTATATGGGTGAGTTGCCGCTAATGACAGGCAACGGCACTTTTATTATCAATGGAACCGAGCGGGTAATTGTCTCGCAGTTACATCGTAGCCCGGGTGTGTTCTTCGACCATGATCGCGGTAAGACCCACTCATCAGGCAAGCTATTGTTTTCAGCGCGGGTAATTCCCTACCGTGGCTCGTGGCTTGATTTCGAATTTGACGCAAAGGACTGTGTGTTTACACGAATAGATCGTCGTCGCAAACTGCCGGCGTCAATCATCCTTCGTGCATTGGGATACAGCACGGAAGAAATTCTCGAAGCATTCTTTGAGATGCACGTGGTCACTATGACCAAAGCTAAAATCAACTTTGAGCTGGTTCCTTCAAGATTGCGCGGTGAAACTCTTGGCTTTGATCTTAAAGAAGGCAAGAAAGTTGTTGTCGAAGCCGGTCGTCGTATAAACGCCAAACATGTACGTCAGCTGGACAAGGCCGGAGTTTCCAAGATTGAAGTGCCTGAAGATTTTCTGATCGGCAAGATACTGGCGCATGACTTGATCGATAAGGAAACCGGCGAGGCCTATGAAAACCTCAAGGCCAACGATGAGATCACAGAAGAGAACATTGAAAAGCTGCTGGAAGTTCGACCCAAAGAAGTGAAGTTCATTTATACCAATGATCTTGATCGAGGTCCGTATATTTCCAATACGCTGCGGATTGATCAGACCAGTAACCAGTTGGAAGCGCAGGTCGAAATTTATCGCATGATGCGTCCAGGTGAGCCACCGACCAAAGAAGCGGCTCAAACTTTGTTCAACAATCTGTTCTTCACAGAAGACCGATATGATCTCTCGGCGGTTGGTCGCATGAAGTTCAATCGTCGTCTTGGTCGAGATGAAATCACAGGCCCGGGCATTCTCGACAAGATCGATATTCTCGATGTATTGAAATGTCTGATTGATATCCGTAACGGCGTTGGCATTGTTGATGACATCGACCACCTCGGTAACCGCCGTATAAGAAGCGTCGGTGAAATGGCTGAAAACGTATTCCGCGTTGGTCTTGTACGTGTTGAGCGTGCTGTTCGTGAACGTTTGGGTATGGTGGAGAGTGAAGGCCTGATGCCTCAGGACATCATTAACGCCAAACCTATTGCTGCGGCCATTAAAGAGTTCTTTGGTTCAAGCCAGTTGTCGCAGTTTATGGATCAGAACAATCCACTGTCTGAAGTCACTCACAAGCGCCGTGTGTCAGCACTTGGTCCGGGTGGTTTGACTCGTGAGCGTGCGGGCTTTGAAGTACGTGACGTGCATCCCACTCACTACGGACGTGTGTGCCCGATTGAAACACCGGAAGGGCCGAACATTGGTTTGATTAACTCATTGGCTGTGTACGCACAGACAAACCAGTATGGTTTTTTAGAAACACCATATCGTAAAGTCAGTGACGGTAAGACACAGGGCGAGGTTGAATATCTTTCTGCGATTGAAGAAGGTAACTACGTCATTGCTCAGGCGAATGCAGCGCTTGATGACGACGGCAGACTGACTGACGAGTTGGTCTCTTGCAGATTCGCAAATGAATTTGCCATGTCTCCGCCGGACAAAGTTGAGTATATGGATGTCTCACCTAAGCAGATCGTATCTGTTGCGGCGTCAATGATTCCATTCCTTGAGCATGATGATGCGAACCGTGCGTTGATGGGTTCAAACATGCAACGTCAGGCGGTGCCGACACTGCGTGCCGAGAAGCCTCTGGTCGGTACCGGTATGGAACGTACTGTCGCGGTTGACTCCGGTGCGACAGTGGTTGCCTTACGTGGTGGTTCAGTCGATTCCGTTGACGCCGGTCGTATTGTGGTTCGTGCAAACGATGACGAAGCCGCACAAGGTGAAACCGGTGTCGATATCTACACGCTGACCAAGTACACGCGTTCAAATCAGAACACCTGTATGAACCAGCGTCCACTGGTGAAGCCGGGTGATGTGATTGCCCGTGGCGATGTACTGGCAGATGGTCCGAGTACAGATATGGGTGAGCTGGCACTGGGTCAGAATATGCTGATTGCCTTCATGCCCTGGAACGGCTACAACTTTGAAGATTCAATTCTTATCTCGGAGCGTGTTGTTCAGGAAGATCGTTTCACTACCATACACATTGAAGAACTCAACTGTGTGGCGCGTGATACGAAGCTCGGTCCTGAAGAAATATCGGCTGATATACCTAACGTTTCTGAAGGGCTGCTTTCAAAGCTTGATGAGTCAGGTGTGGTGTATGTCGGTGCTGAAGTTAAGCCGAATGACATTCTCGTTGGTAAAGTGACACCTAAAGGTGAGACTCAGCTGACACCGGAAGAAAAACTTCTGCGTGCGATCTTCGGTGAGAAAGCGTCTGATGTAAAAGACACCTCGCTGCGTGTGCCGCCAGGTATGGACGGTACTGTTATCGACGTACGTGTGTTTACACGCGATGGTGTTGAGAAAGATGCACGTGCTTTGCAGGTTGAGCGTGAAGAACTCAAGCAGGTTCGAAAGGATCTGGACGACGAGTTGCGAATCGTTGAAGACGATATGTTTTCACGTATCGAGCGGCTTATTGTCGGACAGGAGGCTGACAAGGGGCCGAATGGTCTTAAGAAGGGCTCTGTAGTTACAAAAGAGTATCTTGACGATCTCGAGCGCGATTCATGGCTCAACGTCAGTATGTCAAAAGAAGATCTTAACGTTCAGCTTGAAAAGATGAATACGGCTATCAACGAACAGCGTGAGCAGTTTGAACAGCGCTTCGTCGAGCAGAAAGAGAAAATCACCTCGGGTGATGAACTCGCACCCGGTGTACTGAAGATGGTTAAGGTCTACCTTGCAGTCAAGCGTCGCTTGCAGCCGGGTGACAAGATGGCCGGACGTCACGGTAACAAGGGTGTGATTTCAATGATTGTGCCTGTTGAAGATATGCCTTATGACGAACATGGTCGACCGGTTGATATCTGTTTGAACCCGCTCGGGGTTCCATCGCGTATGAACGTCGGACAAGTGTTGGAGACACACCTCGGCTGGGCTGCTAAAGGCATTGGTCATCGTATTTCTGCCATGCTCGATGCACAAAAAGCGGTTGCCGATATCCGCAGCTTCCTCGATAAGGTCTACAACCACAACGATGAAGTCACGCGTACTGATCTCGACTCCATGACAGATGAAGAAATCCTTGAGATGGCGAACAACCTGCGATCCGGAATGCCAATGGCAACACCGGTATTTGACGGTGCAGCTGAAAGTGAGATCAAGGAAATGCTCAAGCTTGCTGAACTGCCGGAGTCCGGTCAGGCGATGTTGTATGACGGACGCTCTGGTGAGACGTTTGATCGGCCTGTCACTGTAGGCTACATGCACATGTTAAAACTCAACCACCTGGTTGATGACAAAATGCATGCTCGATCGACTGGTCCATATAGTCTGGTTACCCAGCAACCATTGGGTGGTAAGGCGCAGTTTGGTGGTCAGCGATTTGGTGAAATGGAAGTCTGGGCACTTGAAGCCTACGGCGCTTCTTATACGTTGCGCGAGATGCTGACGGTTAAGTCGGATGATGTCGTTGGACGAAACAAAATGTACAAAAATATTGTTGATGGTGATCATCGAATGGAAGCCGGTATGCCGGAATCATTCAACGTGCTGCTGAAAGAGATTCGATCTCTCGGCATCAATATTCGCCTTGAACAGGATTAGTAGTTCTATTGGTAACTAACCATTGTTGATCAATTACTAATCGAACTCATCAGGAGCTAACATGAAAGACTTACTGTTCAACTACAAACAACAAGTGCCAAACGAAGATTTTGATCGTATTCGTATTGGTCTGACTTCACCGGAAATGATCCGGTCGTGGTCATATGGTGAAGTCAAAAAGCCTGAAACCATCAACTACCGTACTTTTAAGCCGGAACGTGACGGGCTTTTCTGCGCCAAGATCTTTGGCCCGGTAAAAGACTTTGAATGTCTCTGTGGCAAGTACAAGCGTTTAAAGCACCGCGGTGTTGTGTGTGAAAAGTGTGGTGTTGAAGTCACACTGACACGCGTGCGTCGTGAGCGCATGGGGCACATTGAACTTGCAAGCCCGGTAGCGCACATCTGGTTTTTGAAATCACTACCGTCGCGTATTGGCTTATTGCTTGATATGACGCTGCGTGAAATCGAGCGCGTGCTGTACTTTGAGGCTTATGTTGTCATTGATGAAGGCATGACAACACTTGAGCGCGGTCAGTTGCTGAGTGATGAACAATACCTTGAAGCAATAGAAGAACACGGCGATGAATTTGATGCCCGTATGGGTGCTGATGCTGTTCATGACCTTCTAAAAGATATCAATCTTGAGTCTGAATCAAAGAAGTTGCGTGAAGAGATTGACGCTACAAAATCTGAAACCAAACTCAAGCGTTTTATCAAGCGACTGAAGCTGGTTGATTCGTTTATTGAATCTGGTAACAAGCCGCAGTGGATGGTGATGTCGGTACTGCCGGTTCTGCCGCCTGATCTGCGTCCTCTTGTGCCGTTGGATGGTGGTCGTTTTGCGACATCAGATCTGAACGATTTATACCGCCGGGTGATTAACCGTAACAATCGTCTGCGCCGTCTGCTGGAGCTGAATGCTCCGGACATCATCGTACGTAACGAAAAGCGTATGTTGCAGGAATCTGTCGATGCATTGCTTGATAATGGTCGACGTGGTCGTGCGATTACCGGTAGTAACAAGCGACCGTTGAAGTCGCTTGCTGACATGATCAAAGGCAAGCAGGGTCGTTTCCGTCAGAATCTGCTGGGTAAGCGTGTTGACTACTCCGGTCGATCGGTAATCGTATGTGGTCCGACACTGAGACTTCATCAGACCGGTTTGCCGAAGAAGATGGCGCTCGAGCTTTTCAAACCGTTTATCTTCAGCAAGCTGCAATTGCGTGGCATGGCAACAACCATCAAAGCTGCCAAGAAAATGGTTGAACGTGAAGGTCCGGAGGTTTGGGATATTTTAGAAGAAGTGATTCGCGAACATCCGGTTCTGCTCAACCGCGCGCCGACACTTCACCGTCTGGGTATTCAGGCATTTGAGCCGGTACTGATTGAAGGTAAAGCGATTCAACTACATCCACTGGTTTGTGCGGCATTCAACGCTGACTTTGACGGTGATCAAATGGCGGTACATGTACCACTGTCTATTGAAGCGCAGCTGGAATCCCGTGCATTGATGATGTCGACCAATAACATTCTGTCGCCAGCTAATGGTGAGCCGATTATCGTGCCTTCACAGGATATCGTTCTTGGCCTTTACTACATCTCTCGTGAAGATGTTCGTGCTAAAGGCCAGGGCATGGCATTTGGTTCGGTACAGGAAGTAGAGCGAGCACTTTCCAAAGGGGCGGTTGAACTCGGCGCTAAAATCAAGTGCCGCGTTCGTGACACACTGATTCATGAAGATGGCGAGAAGACGGAATATCACCGACGGGTTGATACTACTGTCGGTCGTGCGATTCTTTCAGAAGTACTGCCGACCGGACTGGCTTTTGATCTGGTGAACTGTGATTTAACCAAGAAGAATATCTCGCGTCTTATTAACGCCTGTTATCGCAATGTTGGTTTGAAAGACACAGTGATCTTCGTTGATCAGCTGATGTACACAGGGTTTCGTTTCGCAACCCGGTCAGGTGTATCAATTGGTATTAACGATATGGCGATTCCTGCTGACAAGGAAACCATTATTGGCGCTGCCGAAGCTGAAGTACGCGAGATCGAAGATCAATACGCATCCGGTCTCGTAACTCAGGGTGAGCGTTATAACAAGGTTGTTGATATCTGGTCGAAGACAAACGACAAGGTAGCAGCGGCGATGCTTTCAAAGCTCGGCACCGAAAAGGTTACAGATACAGAAGGTAAAGAGCAGGAGCAGGCATCGTTTAACTCTATCTATATGATGTCAGACTCCGGTGCTCGTGGTTCAGCACAGCAGATTCGTCAGCTTGCCGGTATGCGTGGCCTGATGGCAAAGCCGGATGGATCAATCATTGAGACACCCATTACGGCGAACTTCCGTGAAGGTTTAAACGTACTGCAGTACTTTATCTCTACTCACGGTGCTCGTAAGGGTCTGGCTGATACAGCACTGAAAACTGCTAACTCGGGTTACCTGACAAGACGTCTGGTAGATGTGGCGCAGGATCTGGTTGTCACTGAATTTGACTGTGGCACAGAAGCCGGCATGACAATGAAGCCTGTGATTGAGGGTGGTGATGTTGTAGAACCACTCAGCGAACGGGTATTGGGTCGTGTAACTGCACAGCCTGTATACAGTGCAACGGGTAAAGATCTGGTTGTAGACCAGGGCGTGTTACTTGATGAAGCATTGGTAGATCTGCTTGAAGAATCAAGTGTTGATGAGGTGGTTGTACGTTCTGCTATAGCCTGTGAGACAAGCTTCGGGGTTTGTTCCATGTGCTACGGTCGTGACCTTGCACGTGGTCACATGATCAACAACGGTGAATCGGTCGGGGTTATGGCGGCACAGTCCATCGGTGAGCCGGGTACTCAGCTGACAATGCGTACTTTCCACATCGGTGGTGCGGCGAGTCGGGCAGCAGCTGCAAGTTCTGTTGAAGTAAAAGCTGGTGGTTCACTGAGATTGCACAATCTCAAGCACGTTCTGAACTCCAACGGTGAGGTGGTTGTTGTATCGCGTTCCGGTGAGATCGGTCTGGTTGACGAGAACGGACGCGAGCGCGAACGCTACAAAGTCCCGTACGGTGCCGTGGTCAAGGCTGAAGATGGTGCCACAGTAACACCCGGTCAGACCATCGCTATATGGGATCCGCATATGCACCCGATCATCACTGAGGTGGCGGGTATCGCGAAGTTCTCTGACTTTGTCGACGGCGTGACTGTCAATACTGAAACAGATGAGTTAACCGGTGTATCTTCGATTGTTGTCACTGATCCAAAGCAGCGTTCACTGGGTAGTGCCAAAGATCTGCGACCCATGGTTCGTCTGGTCGATGATAACGGTGAAGATCTCTGCTACGCGGGTACCAACATTCCTGCAAACTATCTGTTGCCTGCCGGTGCGACCGTCAGTTTAAATGACGAAGAGCGTGTTGAAGTGGGTGATGTTGTGGCGAGAATTCCACAGGAATCCACCAAGAACCGTGACATCACTGGTGGTCTGCCACGCGTTGCCGACTTATTTGAAGCGCGCAAGCCAAAAGAGCCTGCGATTCTTGCCGAGCGTACGGGTACGGTCAGTTTCGGTAAAGAGACCAAAGGTAAACAGCGACTGGTCATCACGGGTCCGAATGCCGAGCACCATGAAGAGCTGATTCCGAAATGGCGTCACATCAATGTGTTCGAAGGTGAACAGGTTGAACGTGGCGAAATGATCGCCGACGGTGAGCCGAATCCACAGGACATTCTGCGACTGCTGGGTATTGAGGCACTGACTTCTTATCTGGTTAAGGAAATTCAGGATGTCTACCGCTTGCAGGGTGTAAAAATCAACGATAAGCACATTGAGGTGATTGTTCGCCAGATGCTGCGCAAGGTTGATATCACTGATGCAGGTGATTCCAAACTGCTCGCGGGTGAGCAGGTGGAATTTGCCGACGCCAAAGAGATTAACCGCCAGCTGCTCGAAGAGGGCAAGCAACCGGTTAAGTTCGAGCACATTCTGCTTGGTATCACCAAGGCTTCACTGGTGACGGAATCATTTATCTCGGCGGCATCCTTCCAGGAGACTACCCGTGTTCTTACCGAAGCCGCGGTTCGTGGATCCGGTGATGAGCTGCGTGGCCTGAAAGAGAACGTTATCGTTGGTCGTCTGATCCCGGCCGGTACCGGCCTTGCCTTCCACAAGGAGCGTAAAGAAGGACGTACGCAGAAGTCACTTGACGAATCTCTGGCAGCCGCAATGAGTGCATCTGAAGCAGAGTCAGCAACTACTGATTCTCCGTCTGACGGGGAGTCTGTCGAAGAGCCGGTATAAGGTTAATTTTGTTGACAACAGCCAGACAGGCCCATTAGACTTGTCGGCTAACTTTCGCCGAGGTGCGTTCTGCACTCCGGCGAATTACTGTCTGTTTGTCCAAAACTAACCAGAACACCAGCTTTACATGAGCGGATTGGTGGTCTATACGACTGCCATAATGCTTTATCGGGCACTTTAGCGCCCACACAGGAATAGAATGGCAACAATTAATCAGCTCGTCCGTAAGCCGAGAAAACGCAAGGCGGAAAAGTCGAATGTACCGGCGCTTGAAGCCTGTCCGCAGAAGCGTGGCGTTTGTACTCGCGTCTACACGACGACTCCAAAGAAGCCGAACTCGGCAATGCGTAAGGTTGCACGTGTGCGCCTGACCAACGGCTTTGAAGTGACTTCATACATCGGTGGTGAAGGTCATAACCTTCAGGAGCACTCGGTGGTGCTGATCCGTGGTGGCCGTGTTAAAGATTTACCCGGTGTTCGTTATCACACCGTGCGTGGCAGCCTTGATACCCAGGGTGTTGAAAGCCGCCGCCAGGGCCGCTCAAAGTACGGCGCCAAGCGTCCTAAAGGCTAGGCTGAAAGCCTGACAGACCAAGATTAGAGAACAGATTAATGTCCAGACGTAGTGAAGCGCCAAAAAGAGAGATACTGCCGGATCCTAAATACAATAGTGTCCAGCTGACCAAGTTCGTCAACATGCTTATGTACAGCGGTAAGAAGTCGGTTGCCGAGAAAATCATGTATGGCGCGCTTGATGTAATGCAGGAAAAGAAAGGCAGTGAGCCGCTTGAACTGATGGAACAGGCGCTGGAAAACGTCAGTCCGGCAGTCGAGGTGAAGTCACGCCGTGTTGGTGGTGCAACATACCAGGTGCCTGTTGAAGTACGCCCGGTGCGAAGAACCGGTCTTGCAATGCGCTGGATTATTGAAGCAGCGCGTAAGCGCGGTGAAAAATCAATGACCCTGAAGCTCGCCGGTGAGTTGCTCGATGCCACTGAAAAGCGTGGCGCTGCGTGTAAAAAGCGGGATGACGTACATCGTATGGCTGATGCAAACAAAGCGTTTGCTCATTACCGCTGGTAGGTCAGTAGTAAGCGGGCAAATGGCAACGGTAAGTGGCAAGAACGACTCCAATAGAGCGATACCGGAATCTCGGTATCATGGCCCATATCGATGCAGGCAAAACCACGACCACAGAACGCGTTCTGTTCTATACCGGGGTTTCGCATAAAATTGGTGAAGTCCATGATGGTGCTGCCACCATGGATTGGATGGAACAGGAACAAGAGCGCGGCATAACTATTACCTCTGCTGCAACCACTTGTTTCTGGCGCGGTATGGACGGCAGTTTTGACGAGCACCGGATCAACATTATTGATACGCCGGGGCACGTGGATTTTACGATTGAAGTCGAGAGATCGTTGCGTGTGCTGGATAGCGCAATAGCGGTATTTTGCGCAGTCGGTGGTGTAGAACCACAATCCGAAACGGTTTGGCGGCAGGCAAACAAGTACAACGTGCCGCGCATGGTCTTTGTCAACAAGATGGACCGGGCGGGCGCGGATTTTTATCGCGTTATAGAGCAAATAAAAGAGCGGCTGGGTGGTAACCCGGTGGCTATTCAGGCACCGATTGGTGCTGAAGAAAACTTTGAAGGCGTAGTTGACCTGGTAAAGATGAAAGCCATCTACTGGGACGATGCCTCCAAAGGTGTAAAGTTTGAAGAACGTGATATCGCAGACTCCGAGCTTGAACGCTGCACAGAGTTACGCGAAAAAATGGTTGAAGAGGCAGCTGATGCCACTGAGGAACTGACGGAACAGTACCTTGAAAACGGAGATTTAACCGAGGCCCAGATTATCGAAGGCCTGCGTATACGCTCGATTGCCGGTGACATTGTTGCCGTTACCTGCGGTTCGGCGTTTAAGAATAAAGGTGTGCAGGCAGTGCTCGACAAGGTTGTCGAATTAATGCCTTCACCGTCAGATGTACCTGCCATAACCGGCATCGTACATGGCGAGAAAGAAGGTCAGCGCGAAGCCTCTGATAAAGAGCCATTTGCGGCACTGGCCTTCAAAATTGCCAATGACTCTTTTGTCGGGTCACTGACTTTTTTACGGGTGTATTCCGGTGTCGTCAAATCAGGCGATATGGTCTACAACCCGGTTAAGGACAAGAAAGAACGGATTGGTCGTTTGTTGCAGATGCACTCAAACGATCGGGAAGACATAAAAGAAGTGCGTGCCGGTGATATAGCGGCCGCAGTAGGGCTTAAAGATGTCACAACCGGCGATACCTTGTCGGATGTTAAGCAGTTAATAACGCTTGAGCGCATGGAGTTCCCCGAACCGGTTATCTCGGTAGCGGTGGAGCCTAAAACGATAGCCGATCAGGAAAAAATGGCTACCGCGCTTGGCAGACTTGCACGCGAAGATCCGTCTTTTCGTGTACGCACGGATGAAGAGTCAGGACAGACAATTATCTCCGGTATGGGAGAGCTTCACCTCGACATTATCGTCGATCGTATGAAGCGTGAGTTCGGTGTGGTAGCTGCGGTGGGTAATCCGCAGGTGTCATACCGCGAGACAATCAAAAAGGCTGTCGAGGCCGAAGGCAAGTTTATTCGACAGACTGGTGGTAAAGGGCAGTACGGTCATGTGGTGCTGAAGCTTGAACCACGTGAGCAGTCAACAGGTTATGAGTTCATCGATAAAATTGTCGGTGGCTCGGTACCACGGGAATTTATTTCAGCGGTTGATAAAGGAATACAGGAACAAATGGAAAGCGGTGTCCTTGCAGGGTTTCCTGTTGTGGATGTCGCAGTCACTTTGATCGACGGTTCATATCACGATGTGGACTCCAACGAGATGGCATTTAAAATTGCCGGCTCAATGGGATTTCGCAACGGCGCGATGGAAGCTGATCCGGTGTTGTTAGAGCCGATCATGAAAGTCGAGGTCGTCACCCCGGAAGACTACATGGGTGATGTGATGGGAGATTTAAACAAGCGTCGGGGTATCGTTCAGGGTATGGACGAAACACCGGCCGGCAAGACAGTCAGTGCAGAGGTACCGCTGGCTGAGATGTTCGGGTATTCGACCGCTCTGCGATCAGCTACCCAGGGCAGGGCAACCTACTCGATGGAGTTTTCGAAGTACGCGGAAACTCCGGCAAGCGTGACAGAGTCCTTTACCGGATCCTGAGTTTTTTAATCGAACAACTTAAACAAGTGAATGGCATAAAGAGGCGTTAGAACAGTGTCGAAGGAAAAATTTGAACGAACGAAACCGCACGTAAACGTAGGCACGATTGG
>CAZKAQ010000084.1:0-16129 GCA_964550655.1 uncultured Granulosicoccaceae bacterium | reverse complement strand
CCTGTTTAGCGATAACGACTCTGGGTGCCGAATCCTCATGAATAATGCAGGCTAGCCAGAGATGCCGGTAATTTCCAGCTCGGTATAGTTCTGTCTGTGCCCCATCTGTCGGCGATAGTGCTTGCGACGACGGAACTTGACGATGTCAATCTTCTTACCACGCCCGTGGGTCAGAACTTTTGCACTTACCGAAGCGCCGGACACTAACGGTGCCCCGACGGTGACCTTGTCACCCTCACCAACCATGAGGACCTGATCAAGGTTTACTGACGCACCTTCATCTGCATCGAGCGTCTCAACCCGAAGCTTGTCGCCCTGGCTGACGCGATATTGTTTGCCACCGGTCTTGATTACCGCGAACATGCTTAGTCCTTACGATTCACGCCCGAATATCGAGCAAAGCAGAAAAGTGTAGCCCGCAGTTATGCCCGAGTCAACCAGGCCAAAGGGTTGCGCGCATAAATTAATGATACGCTGATCGGAATCAGCACTAAAATTACATAAAAAATATCGGAACCTTACAAATGGCAGTTATAGACTTCGAAAAACTCAGTCAGCCCGGCAACGACCATAACCCGTGGTCAAAAGGCAAAACGGGAAAACCCGGTGGTGGCACGCCAGGTGGAGGCCCGCCTCAGTTTCCGGGCGGTATCTACGGTTTTCTCGGTCTGTTGGCGCTGGTAGCGATTGGCTTCCTGATCAAAACCGGTTTGTACACGGTACCGAGTGACTCCATTGGCGTGGTTACCCGATTCGGCGCCTACAGTAACGAACAACCGGCCGGCCTGCACTTTAAACTGCCATGGGGTGTTGATGATGTCACCATCGTACCGGTCAAACGGCAACTCAAACAAGAGTTCGGGTTTGCCACTGCAGGAGCTACCAACTCTAGTCAGGCCCGAGCCGATTCACTCACCGAACAAAAGCAAATGGTCACCGGCGATCTCAACGCGGCACTGGTCGAATGGGTCGTGCAATACCGGATAGCAGAACCAAAGAAATATTTATTCGATGTACGTAACCCGGCCGAAACCCTGCGCGACTTATCAGAGTCGGTCATGCGAGCAGTCGTTGGTGACCGCACGGTTGATGAAGTAATCACCATTGGTCGGCAGGAAATCGAAGACGAAGCACTATTAAAGATGCAGGAACTTACATCAAAGTATGGCATTGGTATCAGCATTGACCAGGTGCAGTTAAAAAATATCAACCCGCCCCGCCCGGTACAAGAGTCATTCAACGAAGTAAACCAGGCACAACAGGAAAAAGAAAGCCTGATCAACGCCGCCCGCCGTGAGTACAACAAAGTGATACCACTGGCCGAAGGTGAAAAAGATCAGCGCATTCGTGCAGCAGACGGCTACCGGTTAAAACGTATCAATGAAGCCGAAGGTGACGCATCACGCTTTACCGCAGTATTTAAAGAATACCAAAAGGCCCCTGAAGTCACACGTCGCAGAATCTACATAGAAACACTTCAGGAAGTACTGCCTGACCTGGAATCGAAGATAATAGTCGATGAAAAATCACAACAGGTATTGCCGTTAATCAACCTCTCTAACCAAAAGGAGTTGATCAAATGAGAACCATCGTAACAATTGTTGTTATTGTCGGATTTCTACTGTTGCTGGCCAATCCATTTTATAAAGTGAATGAAACCGAACAGATCATTATTACCCAGTTCGGCAAACCAGTAGGCGAACCGGTACGTGAAGCCGGCTTGAAATTGAAACTCCCTTTTGTACAACAGGCCAACCCAATTGAAAAACGCATACTCGAATGGGACGGCAAACCGAGTAATATGCCAACCAAAGACAAGCTGTACATTGCCGTAGATCTATTCGCTCGCTGGCGAATCACTGATCCGTTGCAGTTTTTTGTCAGACTACGCGACGAGCGTAGCGCTCAATCAAGGCTTGACGATATCCTCGGCAGTGAAACACGCAATGCTGTCGCAAAACACGAGCTAATAGAAATCATTCGCACCACTAAAGATCGTGAACCGGTACGCGACGCCTCACTCTCAGCAGAAGACCTTGCAACACTTGGCAACCTTGTACCTATCCGCAAGGGAAGAACACAGGTTGAGAAAGAAATTTTTGCAGCTGCTGCAAAAAAAGTTGAAGTATTCGGCATTGAACTGCTCGATATCCGCTTCAAACGAATCAACTACAACGAAAGCGTCAGACCTAAAATCTATGAACGCATGATCAGTGAACGCCGACAGATCGCAGAGAGATTTCGTTCAGAGGGTAATGGTGAAGCTGCAAGAATTAACGGCTTGCGAGAGCGCGATCTCAACAAGGTTCGCTCTGAAGCATATAAAGAAGTAGAAGAGATACGTGGAGCGGCAGATGCAAAAGCTACTGAAATCTACGCCAATGCGTACAACTCAAGTGCACAGTCCCGAGACTTTTACGAGTTTCAGAAAACCATGGATATGTACAAGTCAGTTATCCAAAACAACACAACGCTGATGCTCTCAACCGAAAGCGAAGCCTTTAAGTATCTAAAAGGCATGGAGCCCGCCAAATAACACACAGCAGGTTTTGTAAACAAAAAGGGGCTGCTCAGACAGCCCCTTTTCTATATAAAATACCAGTAGGGGGGATAAGCCGAAGGGCGCATCCACCAACGCCAGGTATTTTCAAACAAAAACCTCAAAAACAGCCGGCAAAAACAATAACAAACCACCCGCCGCAGCTATTATAGATGCAATCAACACACCTGCTGCCGCCACATCTTTAGCCTTACCAATTAACGGATCATGCTCCATTGTGACCTTATCACAAAGATATTCAACTGCAGTGTTCAAAGCCTCCGCCACCCAGACCAACGCAATAAGTAACAGCAGCAGTATCCATTGAGTAGCCGATATAGATAACATCAGTCCAAACACCAGAACCAGCGCCGTGACAAATAAATGCACCCGGCAATTGTGCTGTTCACGCCAGAGTATTTTCAGCCCGTTGATCGCGTAAGTCATACTCTGAAATCGTTTTTTAAGAGAAAACTGACTACTCATAAATTTTCCTGCAACTGTTCCAACTGTGCTGAGAGTTCCGAAGGATCATGAAACACATGAAACGCCTGTTGTGGTGACAGTTCGTTTTTAATTGTCTGCCAGCGTTCATCGTGGTGTGCATCATCGAGATCTTTGCCGGAATACACTTCTCGAATCAAAATCTGCAGCACTTGCTGCGGGTAATTGCGAGCGATCTCCAGATACACTTCAGGATCCTTCTCTCCGCTGTCACCAACGAGAATAAACTTTCTTTTCGGATAGCGTCGCAATAAATTACCCACTGTCTGTAGCTTGTATTCCATTGAGCTTCGAAAAAAATCAACAAAGCTCTTATCTCCCACATAGAAATGTCTTTGCGATAAACAACCGAATGGATAATACTTTTCAAGAAAAGGTGCCAGTGCCGGATACAACTGCCACGGTGATGCAGAAACATAGTGAAACATTGCACCCTTAACAGACAACTGCTGATAAAACTGCGGCATTCCGGGCGCGGGTTTGTAGTGATCAAAAAATAGCCCGCGCACCAGCTGACGTTTATCAGTGACGTCACTGATCTTTATTGTATCGTCAATATCAGAGATAACAGATAAGCCCTCCTCCGGTACCAGTTGCACCTGGCCCTGAACCGCCGCCTTTCCCTCAGGCAGATCGGTTAACCGACAAGTTATGATACTGCCGGGCGGCGCATCACCACGGTAAGATGTGCTAAACCTGACATGACCGTTCAAACCCGAACGTGGTGATACAAACTTAACATCGCCAACCATCACACTGACTTTTTTGTTCATCTCCCGATCAGCCATAAACCAACTGAGCCGGTTTTCAAACACCGGCGTTGAAGTGCGACGAGTAACAACACCAAGTAAATCCAGAAAAGAAAGCAAACTATATCTGCCGAAAAATCGAAGTATGCTGCCGTCTTCTTTTTCAACTACCCACGCATGCACGGGTACCGCCCACTGCTTTGCAAAAGAGTTGTGTACTTCGGAGTCTGCCGCAGGTGTTTGTACGTGGGCGGACTGCGGAAAAAGCACGACGGTTTCATCAGTCTTTACGGGTGAGCCGTAGCGCAGCCACAAGTACGGAAACTTTACCCATTTTAAGATGCCGGACAACACTCAGTGTTTAATCGGTCAGGTAAAATTTATGTGTTTTTCGCAACAGGAAGATCCTCCCTGCCACCCCACTCTGTCCATGAGCCATCATATAGCGCTGTGTTGTGTACACCGATGCAGTGCAGACCCAGCGTTAGAATTGCAGCGGTAACGCCTGACCCGCACGTTGTATAGACAGGCTTGTCCGCAGATAAATTAAGTGCTGTAAAAATCTCTCTTAACTCATTATCTGATTTCAGTTTGCCGTCATTCAGTAAAGCGGTAAAAGGAAGGCACTTACTGCCTGGTATATGCCCGCCGCGCAAACCTTTGCGTGGTTCAGGATCTTTTCCGTCAAACCGGCCCTGCGAGCGTGCATCGAGTATCTCGGCACTGTCCGACTCAGACGCCTGCCTGACTTGTTCTGCATTGACCACGGAAGCTTCTGCCAGAGTTGCCTGCACAGAAACCTGCGCCACACTTACCTCACCGGATTCGGTGTTAAAACCCGCCTGCAACCATGCGGGCAATCCGCCATCAAGAATTTTTACCTGCTCAAATCCGAAGCGGGTGAGTGTCCACCACACGCGCGCTGCAGAAAATAAACCCTTCGAATCGTAAATCACGACCGTTTTATTTTTCTGTAAGCCAAGTTTCGCAACAGATTCGGTAAACACTTCTGGAGCCGGTAACATATGTGGCAGGTCCCCCGGCGTGCTAATCGCATCAATATCAAAAAACACGGCACCTGGAATATGACTTTGCAGATACTCCGCATGAGCGTCGCGATTTTCAGGCGGCAAATGCCATGATGCATCGACAATACAGACCGAGCTGTCACTTAAGCGCGACTGCAGCCAGTCAACAGACACAATGGGACGCGAACTCATGATTTACCCTTTTGTTCAACCAGTGTGATTTTTTCTTTACTTAGTAAGACAAGACGATTTTTATACAGGCCGCCAACGGCATTTTTGAAAACCTTTTTGCTGATGCCGAAGGTATTGTAAATTTCCTGCGGCGGGCTTTTATCGGTAAGAGTGGATTCACCGTTGTGTTTCTTTAGATAGTCAAGAATTTTAATTTCAGCGTCGGTTCGTGCGGTAGCGCCGGGCTGCTGCAGTATTAAATCTATCTTTTTATCTTCCCGTGGCGCTTTGACATAACCACTAACTTCATCGCCAACCTGAATATCAGTGAATACCTCACCGCTATACAGCACCCCGAGATGTGTACCGTTTACCACCGCTTTGTAGCCAAGGTCTGTTCGCTGGCAGATAAGCAGATCTACCTTTTGGTTTGTTTTAAATGCGCTGTTATTTTCATCACTCAGGTATTTGTACAAGCGTGTGCTGGCAATCATTCGGTCACTGGTTTTATCCAGCATGGCATAAGCGACGCATCGCGTACCGACTGACATCTCTCCGAGTTGTTCTGAACGAGGTACGAACAAATCTGACTTAAGTCCCCAGTTCAGGAAGGCACCATTGTCGGTCAGTGCAACCACACTCATGCTGGCGCATGCCCCGGCTACGACTCGCGGTAGGTTTGTGGTGGCGACCAGCGTTTCATCGGCGTCTTTGTATACAAACACATCGAGTTCATCACCAACAGCAGGTTCCTCAATAGCACTATCCGTCAGCATTACTTCGCCGGAATCGCCTCCGTCGAGATAAATATTGTAAGCACCGATTCTTTTAATCAGTAGCCGGTTAGTGTGGCCGAGTTTAATCATTTACCAGTCAATTGTTTCTGCTGAGTATTGCACTCAGTATGAACGCACTGCATAAATTCAATATTACAGTACATTCCATGTAGTGGCTCTAACCAGAGCTTCCAGCGCCGCGGTGCCTGCGTGCGAGTTGCCATTGGCATTCAAACAGGGTGACCAAACGGCAACGGCCGCGGTATTCGGTACAACTACAATAATGCCTCCACCTACTCCGCTTTTTCCGGGCAGGCCTACCCGAAAAGCAAAGTCACCGGATGCATCGTAATGGCCGCACAGCATCATTAAGGCATTAAGCCTGCGGGCACGTTCTTCATTGACAATCACTTCTTTCGTCAATGGGTCAGTACCATTGTTGGCCAGAAAAAGTACACTGCGTGCCAGTTGTTCACAGCTCATGGCAATGGCGCACTGCTGACAATAAATATCCAGCACATCGCTAACCGGTCTTTTAAGGTTGCCGAAACTTTGCATGAAATGCGCAAGACTTGCATTGCGATAAGCGGTATCACGTTCAGACTGGGCGACGACCTCATCAATCTTAATGGAGCTGTCATCCGCCAGTGACTGAACCATAGTTAGCAGTCCGGCACTACAGTGTTCAACCGCCTGATCACCGAGCAAAATATCCGTCACAACCAATGCACCCGCATTAATAAACGGATTGCGCGGAATACCACATTCCTTTTCAAGCTGTACAATTGAATTAAAGGCATTTCCCGAAGGCTCAACCCCCACCCGCTCCCAGACACCCGTGCCACGCTGGTTTAATACCGACGTAAGAGCAAAAAGTTTGGAGATACTCTGGATCGAAAAGAGTTCCGTTGCTGCACCAAAGGCAGCCTTCTCACCGGTTACCGTCACCACCGCTGCTGCAAATTTATCAGGCGGCACCTGCGCCAGCGCAGGAATATAATCGGCGACTTTACCAACTCCGATTTCATGCTGAATTGATCGACAAGTACTGTCTAACTGTGCCTGTAATGAAGGCATATAAGTATTACCTTATAAGGAAACAACGGCAGTCTATTATGCAGGAAGAGACAGATCGAGGGAAACCTGACGCGTCCGCGAGTAGACTGTAAGCTACCCCCAAGCCAGTCATCTGGCCGCTGAGTCAGAAAACAATTAAAATCCTCCCACCAACAAAGCAGACTCCCTTGAATCATCGCGAAGTTACAAACACCACAGTGGTGTAAACTCTGTGGCAAACCACAGACTGCTTTATGCCTTCCCCTTCCGCCACACACAGTGTGAGACCAAATGATTGAAGTTCAGATTCATGAATACCTCCGGCTGGCAGTTTGTTCATGAGACTTTTAATAGTACCGGATAAGGGTCGATCATTCTCAAGCGTCAGACCCGAAGCTGAAATCTATTTAAGCCTGGCCAGAGCCGGACACGAACTAACAGTCTGTGTTGACCCGCAAAGCGCCTACCTTAGTCGCTACGAAGCCGCCAACATTGATTTACAGGATCTGCCCTATGGCAGCAAGCTGGTGTGGAAACACATAAAGAAACTCAACCATCTGATCAGATCAAAAAACATCGAGGCCGTCTACGCCACAACATCGAGAACCATACCAAACGCTGCAATGGCCTGCATTGGCACGTCGGCAAAAATGGTCGCCTACCGGGGCACTACCGGTGGCTTGTATCGAACCGATATAAGCAACTATCTGGGTGTGTTTAACCCGCGTATCAATGGCATTGTCTGTGTCTCGAACGCCGTTGAAGACCACGTAAAAGCGCGGGTAAGAAAATCAATCCGTCCGTTTGTATCAACCATACACAAAGGTCACGACACCAGCTGGTACACGGAGTCCGCAGCCGACCTTAAAGAATTTGCCAGCGACAGCACTAAGTTTACTGTTATGTGCATCGGCAGCCATCGACCCTACAAAGGCATGCAGTACTTTCTCGAGGCACTACATCATGTGCAGGATCTGCCGGAGCTACGCGTAGTTCTGGTTGGCAACGGATTTGATAAACCCGAATTTCAAAAACAAATTCAAGCCACCGGTATGGCAGACAGAATAAACCAGCCCGGCTTCAGGCAGGATGTGCCTCAGATTGCGAAAGCCTGCGACATCATGGTAGCGCCATCGCTACGTGAGGGACTGCCGCGTGCGGTGATGGAATCACTGGCGAATGGCACACCGGTTATCACAGCAGCTAATCCGGGAACAATGGAAATCATAGAAGATAACCAAAACGGCTTTATCGTACCGCTGGCAGACCCTGAAGCAATTGCTGAAAAGATAAGATTTCTCTATAACGCACCAGATGAATTGCAGCGTTTAACCGACCATGCCACTGATGTAATCAACGGCAGGCTTTCACATCAGAGCACAGTCGATACATTTACCGAATACTTCAGTCAGATAATCGCACAGTAAACTTAAACGTTGTAATCAAATTTTCCAGTAACGCAATTTTTTTCGCATTTTGTATTGTCGAAAAATATCCAGCTTTTTGGGCTTAAGTTGCGACTGGTTGCTTATTGTGTGATCAATAGCGTCGAGCGTACGCTGCGAAGACAAACCGTCTGTATAGGGGTGATTCCGCTGTGCAAAATCCTTTATAGACTGCATCAACTCAGCTGGTTTATCAAAAGCATGTGCCAGTGCGCGCTCCAGTACGTTTTCGTCTGAGATGTTTAACAGATGCTCTCCCGGTGCAATATTGTTAAACGTCACAACCGGCTTGTTCAATAACAAAAACATAGTAATCACTGATGAAGTATCACAAAGCATGACGTCCGCCTGTCGCAACAGTGGATTAACATCATCAGTCTCCACCAGCGTCAGATGCTCAGATTCCAGCCCTTTGTAAAGCTCAACGGTCTGGCGCGACATTTTAGGATGGAACTGAACTATCCAGCGCCACTTACCGGTCCGACTCAATTTTTTAATTGTTTCGTATAGCTGACTGGCGCAGGAAAGCCGCCTCGAGAAAGTCGAACAAAACAAAACAGTTAGCAGGTTTTCGGTGACGTTTTCTGTACCCGAAAACAAGGGATCCAGTGCACACCAGCCCGTCTGCCTGACAAAGTAGCTTCGCGGCGGCGGAGACAAAGACTCAAACATCCCGGTAGATTCAGGCCCTTGCGTACAATAGAGATCAAAACAATTTCTGATTTTGTAGTGATCGTTGCGACCACGCTTATCCAGCTTTCCGGCATCGAAACCGTGAAAGACCGCCACATTAATACCAGGTAAAAAGGTCGGTGCAATATTACCCGGAAAAATCGTTGCATCTGCCTGATAGGCAAATACTTCATTCAGGCTACTCAGCCCTTTTTCAGAGCTGTGCAGATATTCAGCCGACACCTGCCCCTCCAGAAACCAGGCAACCTCACCCCCGCGCTCCAGAATGGCGAGTTGCAAAGGCCTGAGAATTCCATAGGCATAGTTTTGCGAGATATAGAATAAATAACGTCTGCGGTTCATAGGTACAATGATACCGAAGTCGAACCGGCACCGATAAAACAAATTGCTGCTACCGTGGGTTAGTGATTACCTTTTCGGTTGCAAACTGGCCACCTGGTCCTCCCGACTGGCAAGTACCACACAACGAACCAATACCAGACAAGCCTGTATGAATCATAAACTGCCCCTGATCAAAGCGCCCGACAGCATCTGTATTCTCAGGCTCTCGGCCCTCGGCGACGTCATACATGTACTGCCGGTTGTTCGAGCTATCCAGTCTCATTGGCCGGATACACAGGTAACCTGGGTGTGCGGTGCGTTCGAGAGCAAGCTGCTGGCAAATGTTGAAAATGTACGTTTTGTTCTGTTCGACAAATCTGCTGGTATAAAAGCCTATCGGTCGCTGTGGCAGTCGTTACGTGGCACCCGCTTTGATGTATTACTGCACATGCAGGTATCGGCACGTGCCAACGTGGCAAGTCTCGGGATTCGAGCCAACATTCGACTAGGCTGGGACCGCACTCGCTCGCGCGATCTGCATAGCCTGTGCAGCAATACAAAAATTCCTTTCGTAGAACAACAACACCAGACTCTGGCTTTTCTTTCATTCGCACAAACTCTCGGCGTACCTGTAACAGCACCCTCATGGCAGCTGCCGGTTGATCAGAATCAACGATCACTGGCAGATGAATACTTTGATCCGGATCGACGCACATTGATTATCTCGCCAAGCTCAAGCCATACACTGCGCAACTGGACTATCGAAGGTTATGTAGCAGTGGCTGATTATGCAATCAACAAGTATGACATGCAGGTTGTTTTATGCGGTGGCCCGAATGCAGCCGAAGTGGCACTGGCAAAGTCCATAGAAAGTGCAGCAACAAACAAAGTCATCAACCTCACCGGCAAAGACACCTTACAACAGTTAATTGCAATGATTGACGCCTGCGATGTAGTACTGTCACCCGACTCAGGCCCATTGCATCTGGCCAATGCACTGGGCAAACCGGTAATCGGCTTATACGCCTGCACCTGGTCAAAACGCAGCGGCCCCTTTCATTCACTACACCACTGCGTTGATCACTTTGAACAAGCCGCAGAACAGTACCTTGGAAAAACCGCCACCTCAGTACGATGGGGCACAAGAATAGAACAACCAGGTGTTATGGAGATGATTAGTGTAATCGAAGTTACCCAAAAACTTGATCAGGTAATCGAGTCACTATGATCAGCCATCCGTTAAATCAAACAACCAAAAGCCCAAAAAGCAACTCAACACTCATCAAACTCATTCGCCCCTACACGTAGGGTGGCATAAGCCGAAGGCGCATCCACCATTCATCAAGTCAATTGACAAACTCGACAAAGCTACCACCCCAGGCTACGACGCAGTCGAACGATTCTGAATTGAGCCTATACTCAATTAGCAAACTGTATTTAATAAATAAAAACAGGATCAATTATAACTTCTCTTCGGCTGCCAGCTACTCGCACCTTCAGGCGTTAAATCGAAAAGATGCCACACAGCACAGAAGTCATCACCCGGACCGAACATCGACGAGCCAACGCGTACAATGGAATTATCGTCGCGCCTAAAGACAGACACACCGGGCAGGTAACCCTCGTCAGAGGTAAACCCCATATCTGCTGCAAAAGTATTGTTCTCAACTGACACCATCGGAAAATTCCAGCCACGCTCTGCTCGATAAGCCTGTTGAGTTTCAACAGAATCCGGAGAGCTGATTACGAATGCAGAATGTTCTTGCAGGTGCTGTGACACACCGTTAAAACCGTCCGCCCACAACATACAGTAATTACAACTGGTGCCCATATTGTGCACAACATAAAGACTCTGCTTGTCGCCGAATAAAGAAGACAAACTGACAGAGCCACTTTCACTATCAAACTGGTAGTCTTTCACTGTCTCCACAGGAAGCGCTTTTTGCAACGCAGCCACCTGCCCGCGTAATTCCATAATCTGCATTCTGAGTTGGTTAATTTTTTCCAATGACATAATTAGGCATCCTCAAGGATTTTAATAAAGGACAACTCGATTATTGATTCAACAGGATTCTGTATACATGTTCAAGTTGCTCAAAAAGACCTCGTAAATCCGGCAGCTCAATAGTTGGACCTCTATATTCCACAGGTACCCTGCACCATCGACTTTTCCCCGGGCGGCAAGAAGTATCATTGCTTGTCTACGATTAGACTATTGCCCATCGCATTTCCCCGGTCCATTAATGCATGAACAATGATGCAATCACTGGAACTGCCATGTACCCCGCATAAAGTAGTCTGTATCGCAGAACTGACCAGACATCGTAAGCATTCCTCTAAGGACTTGATTTAATAAACTAAATAAGTCCAATTGTCAGACTTTGTAACTATTACCGGAAGAACCAACACATTAATCGGAAAAAGTTATATCTTTCAGATCAGGGCAAATACAGAGGGATTTACACATGCTTATTTTATCCAGAAAAGCCGGCGAGACACTGATGATTGGTGACGAAGTCACCGTTACGGTACTTGGGGTGAAGGGTAACCAGGTGCGCATCGGAATTAATGCTCCGAAAGAAGTTTCAGTTCATCGCGAAGAGATTTACCGACGCATAGCATCCGAGAAAGAGAAATCGCCGGACGCGGCAAATCTTACGGTAGTTTGCTGATCAGAGCGTCATCCACACAGGCGGCGCAGCCGATTGCTACAAATCCTGACTAAAACTTGGTGAATGGATAACGGCTCACGCGCACATCAGAGCGGATCTGCCATCAACACTACATTTGCGGGGACAGGCATCCAGGTTAATTCCCTTGATAATTTGGAGGCGCCAGCTGCGAAACAGCTCTTGAATGCAGGCCCTTATTACGCTTTCCTGTGACTAAAAAAACGCCTGCCAGACTGACCCGGCATTGCTCGTCCCGGCATACCTTCTGGTTTCTCTGGTATGACAGCAAATCTGTTCGTTTCTTACGGATTCCAAGCACCCGTTCACAATACATTGCTCAAAGCGCCGGTATCTTTTAAAGGCATCCAGATACAACAGAACCATAGTTCGCCTCCGTTTGTAACGGTTTAGATGTTGTATCCGTCGATTAACCGGCAAAAGAGGCTATGTAGAACATGACGAAGAAAAGCAATCATCAGAGCAATATCAAAAACCCTAATAAAGGTACCTCGGGCGTAAACAAAACATACGCCCGGAATCAGGGCAACCGTGGTAAGCAGCTGAATCCAAATCAGCGGTCCGGCAGTGGCCAAAAGAAGTAATAATTAAACTGCCGAGGGTCTTACCCCGGCAGCTTTATTATTCAGATAGACTTGGCTTCGGAAAAAAAGCAAAGGAAAAGGTAAGAAATATTTTACGACAATAATTTCCCGGTAGCTGATATAAAAACTAACCAGCTACGGGAGGTTCGGAACGGACAGAAAATTAGCCCTAAAAATCAATGTTAAAAAAAACAGTGCACCTCATTTCTCATGATGCCAGAGAAATTGATCTGGACTGACAATGCAGTATAGTATTTGCAATGTGGTTTACGTAACACCGCTTCACTATAGTATTTTATGCATACTGAACCAGGGCAGCACCTCAATTGTGTCTCGTTGTTGCGTTTTATCACCTCCGTAGATCAGTATACTTTTGCCTTCGTTGTTGCTTAATGAGTTCCAGTATTTCAAGCCTTTGAATTGATCAGAGCTCAAGGTTTTTCCGGACTTAATTTCAACTGCGCTAAACTGTCCTGCATGCTCTAGTACTAAGTCAATTTCGTGCCCGCTACGATCTCGCCAAAACCATAGTTCAGGGTTTTCGCCTTGATTAAGCAGCTGTTTCAACGTCTCACTAACGACTAAGTTCTCAAACAATGCACCACGCATTGCGTGATGTGTAAGTTGTCCCTGGTCACGAATGCCCAAAAGCCAACATACCAATCCGGTATCGTAGAAATAGAGTTTGGGAGTTTTTACCAGGCGCTTGTTGAAATTCCTGTACCAGGGCTGGAGTCTTTTAACCAGATAGCTTGCTTCTAATACCGACAGCCAGGACTCGGCTGTTTTATGCGTAATGCCACAGTCATTTGAAATTTGTGTCAAGTTGACTAACTGACCTGTGTAATTAGCACAAATACGAAGAAACCTTTGAAAGAGTGCGATGTCTTTTATATTGATCAGTTGCCGGACATCACGCTCAAGATAAGTGCTGATATAAGCGCCATGCCATTGGCCGGGGTCTACTGGCCGATCATAGATCGGCGGATAACCACCTTTGAATAATTGGGTATCCAGGGTTTCACTTCGCAAAGCAGCGTTTTCAAGCTCTGTCAGTGAAAGCGCAAGTAGCTCAACTGTGCCAACCCTGCCCGCCAATGATTGGCTGATACCAGCTCTTAAACCAAACTGCTGCGAGCCTGTCAGCACAAACAAACCCATTCTTCCATCTTGATCAACAACACCCTGCAGATAAGAAAACAACTCAGGGCTGCGTTGTATCTCGTCCAGTATGGCTCCATCTGGAAACTGCGCCAGGAATGCACGCGGGTCCTGTAACGCGTATTCCCGGACATCCGGATCTTCCAGCGTGACATAGCTTTTCTCGGCGAACACATGCCGGACAATCGTAGTTTTTCCACTCTGACGCGGCCCGGTGACTGATACAACGGGGAAACTTTTTGCCAGTTTTCTTAATGTTTCCGATGCTTTACGAGGTATCATGCTAATTGTGACTTTAACTCCCAATTAGCCAATTATAGCCTAATGCTCTTGAAAGTCACGTTATATCAATGACGCTCGGATCTTATACCCGTCACCTTAAGACCGCCCTTAAGATACTGAAATTATGAATAGCATTGGAAGCATCTGCAGGGACAGGCACCCACATAAACAAGCAGACACATATACAAAAAAAACCGACACCGCGAGCGCAGTGCCGGTTTATTTAAGAAATAAGCGAGGCTGAATACCCCGTTAATTTTCCTTACCGCTAATTTGTAAGCTAAATTGTTTGCCACAAATCAGCGTTAGCTGCGTTTAGTTAATCAGACAAGTGCTGACGCCATTCCAACCAAATCCATCCCCTACAGGTGGAGAATCTATACAAACACGGTTTGTAACTTCGAGACGACAGGAAGTCGAACCATTCCAACCCCATCCATCTCCCACGGGATCAGTATCAACACATGTACTTCCATCAAACTCGGAAATCGGATCCGGTGCGATGCCAGTTGGAGCAAACGAGGCAGCGGGATTGACTGTTGTGCAAAGAGTGTATGCATTGTCTGATGTCCACACCCTTGTGAACTGTGCATCAAGTCTTTCGTCGTCAATAATTTCAACCCATGGAGAATAACCCAGGCCGGTCGGTCCGGTATAGATTCCGTTGTCGATATTCCAGGGTATGTCATTGACACGAGTTGAAGAGAGAGGAGACACACTCAGGTCCACTTCACCTACAAACGGTGCAACGTTCGGCAGCGGACCAAATTCCAATAGCGCGGCAGGTCTGATTCTGGTGTAAGAAGAACCATCAAAGTACTCTTCTGAACAAGCTATGGGCGTGAGAAAATCTTCTGCAGTCCAGATAGCACGGATAAGTAACACGGGCTGTCCGTTTTCCTGATTGATAAACTCGGGGGCAACGTCCGATAGCTCAGAAACCACGCAGGAACGATTATTCTCAAAACCGAAGCCGTCACCATCAGAGTCTGATGCAGCTGAACTGCACACATTTAGTGTTTGCGTAAATCCAGCCGGGGCCATACCAAGAAGCATTGCAATAATTAATAACTTCAACATTGATAACTAACCTCGCGATTGACAAATATCTTATTTGTCATGACAATACACCATCTGTGCCAACAACGCAACGCACTTGTTCGCTTCCAACATTACAAAGTTTTGGAAAGATCCGGTTTTTACGACAAGTGTATTAAGACTCCATATAAGACTTGCGCGTTTCACAAAAAACAACACCTATCGCTGACTGGATCTCACCTGAAAACCGCGCTCACCCTTCCACCTAAAGCTACAGATAACTGCCCGCAAAGGGGGTCATCGGTAGTCGATGTATTTGAATAGCCGAACACCGAAACTACAAACCTAATTCTGACAGCCCTGCGTGATCATCAGGTCGCCTGCCCTGTGGCCAGCGGAATTTTCTTTCCGCCTCGGTGATAGGCAGGTCATTGATACTCGCAAATCTATTTTGCATTAGCCCGTTTTCCGCGAACTCCCAATTTTCATTGCCGTAGGAACGAAACCAGTTTCCGCTGTCATCATGCCATTCATAGGCATACCGCACAGCAATCCGATTTTCGGTAAATGCCCAAAGCTCTTTTATAAGCCGGTATTCGAGTTCCCTGTTCCACTTTGCTTCAAGAAATTCCTGAGCTTCCCTACGGTTAGTCACGAAAGTGGACCGATTTCTCCAACGTGTATCTTCGGTATAGGCAAGAGCCACTTTAGCCGGATCTCTGCCATTCCAACCGTCTTCTGCCAGACGAACTTTTTGTATTGCACTGTCACGATCGAATGGTGGTAAGGGTGGACGTGTATCCATAAAGTCTCCGGGAAATTATTGTTCACTTGAGTTGTGGCAAAACTGCGATCTTGAAAAAAGCATACTCATATTTTCAATGTTACAGCACACGTCCTTTTATTTGAATGTTTCTGTTGACCTGGTTACCGTCAGTAAAAGTACTCACCCGAGTCAGGCGGAGATAACATTTTCAAGTTAGAAAATACATCGCCAGTGACGCGATAATAACAACGTTAACAAATATGAATGCCCAAGCCTGCATTATTCATGAGGATTCGGCGCCCAGAGTCAATAACGCTAAACAGGTC
>CAZKAQ010000083.1:0-16131 GCA_964550655.1 uncultured Granulosicoccaceae bacterium | reverse complement strand
AACTAAAGACATAAAAGCCAAATTCGCAGGTCGCCTCATGAATAATGCAGGCTAGAGACTGAAGTCCGTTCCGTTGGGTAACAGGTTCTCTGATGGCATGTCGGTGTTAGGTTGTAATAGAGATGTATGCACCAGGCTACGTTGTATTTCTGTATGGGTAAAATAGGTGGCTGTCAGCGTATTACTGAGCTCAGTCGGGATATCTTCCAGTATTTTCAGGAATTCATCTGTCGTCTGACGTGTGCTGCTGCTGTTTAAAAGTGATTCAATCTCAGCTAGCCGCACCCGGCTTAATCCTACAGTCGCCAGCCTCAACAGAGGATCACGGTAGTCACTGTTGTGCTTACCGGGCAGATGGCGTACATCACTGTCAATCCGACGGAACTGATAAGCCAGTGATTTAGGGTTTTTCTCATCCAGTAACAATAAATGCATAACTAATATAGTATCCAGTCGACTTCTGTAGCGAGTGCGGTAGGTAATCATGCTATCGAACAGGCGCAGGAGCACTTCCAGCAATTGACTGTTGCGAACCTCATGTTGCATGAAAACTCTGACAATTCCGGCACACAGATGCGCTCGCTCAATACGCTTTGCCAACATTAAAAATCGCCAGTTATCGCCGTGCGTCAGATTCTCCTGTACCAGCCCCGTGAACGCCGCCAATGTGATTAACATTGCCTCAAAACGCTCATTGATGGCAGCCAGTAGCACGGTATCGGTCGGCAGCAATTTATGATCTGCCGCTGCCACCATCACCTGTAACTGCTTTTGGTTATCATGTAAGTCATTTAATACTCGCATTAGTTCCGGAGATAGTCGATCGCGCAATTGATTAGAGACACGTCGGACATTGCCAATGGTGCTGGCCAGGGATCCATAGCGATTTTCATCAATAAGCAACTGTTTAAGATCTCGCCATGGATTTGCAATTCTTCTTTGATCTGTCTTATCCCCGAACCCCGGGCTTGTGCCGGTGACTTTGGTCAAAGTCTCAAGCAAAACGCGCAGAGTCACAGGGATCACGTCAGGCGTTTCAGAACGAGTATCAATGGAGAGGATCTCATCACCACGGTATTCTTTGAGCGCTGTATGCAGTACCCGGATAGTATTTTCGGCTTTTTCTGCATACCGACCCAGCCAAAACAAATTGTCGGCCACTCTACTGGGCAGCTCGCCTTCAATGAGTGATATTTGTTTCGACTCACTTACCGCTTGCGGCGCGGTGTAGTTGGTAACGTTGTCAGAATCGAGAACCCAGACATCTTTACTGCCTTCAAGCAGGTAGCGTGCTGGTCGCGCACCATTTGACGTGCTATCGAGGAGGCAAAGGCCGCCATCCATCACTTTGTATTCACCGTCGTTTTCAATTAAATAACAACGGGTGGTGAGTTGTTTTTGTGAACGCTCTTCACCTATCCAGCTCAGTGCATGTGATCGATCAACTCTCTCTTGTGCAACGTATCGCTCAGGTAGCGCGTCTAATTTGCCAAACAATTCAGAACGTTCGTTGTCGCTCATGGTGACGGGATCAAGCAGTGAGCCGACTGTGTTGATGTCACGGTACAAAAGTTGATCTCGTCGCGAGTCGGCCGCTGCACGGTGTTGTTGATCACCGAGCCAATAGGTTGGAGCGCTAAGCAGTTTTGCGTCTTCGTCGAGGTAGAATCTGGTTATCTCTTTAAGGTAGGCATTAAACGCGGGGTTCTCCAGCGCAGCCACCCCCAGCGGGTTATATATTTTTATGTTGCCTGAATACACCGCCTGCAGCAGACCTGGTATACCGACTGATTGATTGTTGCTTACCGCCAGTGGATCTGTGTTTTTGTCATGAATAAATCGAAGGATGATGTCAACCCGTTGAAGTCCTGAAACCGTTTTCAGGTAAACACGTTCATCTCTGACAGTGAGGTCATTTATTTCAACCAGTGTGTAGCCCAGATATTTCGCAAGGTAGGCATACTCGAAGTAATAAGGGTGAGTACTGCCATAGGCTAGAATCACGCAGCGTTCGTCGTCTCTTGTTGACTGCGCCAGGTGATGCTGAAGTGACCTGAAGTAACCTGCCAGCCTTTTTACCGGATTATCGCGAAACACCAGAGGTATGGCCTGAGACAGCACGATCCGGTTTTCGAGCGCATAGCCGATTCCAGCCGGGGCCTGACAGATATCGTCTACAACATGCCAGTCACCGGATGGACTGCGGGATACATCAGCACAGCATATCGGAAATTCGTTAACGCCCGGCAACTGTTGAGCCACGCGTAAAAAACCTTCGTGAGCAAACACAACTCCCGGTGGGATGATGCCTTCACGCAGAATCCGTTGTTCGCCGTATAAATCCTGTAGCAGTAGTCGTTTTACCTGCGCGCGCTGAACCAGTCCGTCACTTAGCACTGCCCAATCATCCGATTCAATGACCAGAGGGACTAAATCAAGTTTCCACGGTCTATCATCAACGCTTTTTTGTGACACCGCGTTGTAGGCAATACCGGTAGTTCGCAGTTGTCGGCTTATTTCGTTTTGGCGAGAGAGGATGTTATCGCTGCCGAGCGCATTAAGCTGCTGCAGAACCGGCTGCCATCCGGGCTTGGCATTACCAGCCAGATCGAGGGTTTCGTCAATGCCGGCGGCAGATGTTTCTATACTTGCACTATCGAGAGGTAGTTGGGTCATGAATATTTTTGGCAGCAACTGGTGGAACGCGAATGCTCGCATAATACATTACAACAAGTCCTGCAATCCATCGATGCATCGGGCTATGCGATTAGTATTGACAGAATTTTTCTGTGACCGGATGGATAACCTTGCACCGGACTACAGGTAACATCGAGCCCGCGTACCTTATGCCTGATAAACCAGAGCAGGGGGAATGGTTTAGCGGTTAAAAATAACCACGCAGATTGCAATCGCTACCAGCATACATACCAGTGCCATAAAAGGACGCTCCGTGACATTTTTAACGCCTGACAGATCTTTTTTACCGCTGATCATCGGTTTTACCAGGTTAATCTTCAGTGCAAAAAAGTAAAACGCATTCACCAGCAGGTGCAGCAATATAAGTCCTAAAAGAATGTCACTGTTTTGATAATGTACTTTGGTCGCCCACGAGCGTGTGTCTGAGCCCACCATGCCTGCCAGCGGACCTGTGGTGTAGATTTCGTCATCAGCAAACAAGCCGGTCGTTACCTGCAGGCTCAAGCCCAGTAGCAGGATGAGTACAGCCCATCCGGCTAACGGACTGTGTCCGGCACTCCGGGCTTTGGCTGTTGTTGGTAGTCGAATGTAGGAAACTACAGCCTTTATGCCGGTGACAAAGTTGCCAAATCTTGCATTGGCCGAGCCGACAAAGCCCCAGAGTATTCTAAAGATCACCAACGTCAACACTACAGAACCGCACTTAAGGTGCAGTTCAACATCGTGGAGGAGTTTGATGCTGACAAAGGACCCTGTTACCGCTACTACCAGGGCCCAATGAAATAAGCGCGTGACTACATCCCAGACTTTAGTCTGCATGGCTCTGATAATTTTGCGGGAATAGTTTGGCCCTGGTTATGAACATATTTGGCTATGAACATTTTTGGAATCCCGGGCAGAGCCGGCAACGCAGTGATTGACGCCACTGCGTTTTAGAAACTAATAAGCACACGCAGTTTGTGTTGACTATTTCTTGTCTCTGAACCCGGATTCACGATGACAAAACCCACACTGCATCAGCGCCGGCTTTAGCTGATCAAACGAGGTCAGGCTGCCGCTGTCGGCTGCGGCCTGGATCTCTTTTGCCGCAGCATGTAAATCATTAACGGCTTCTTCGTAGCGCGCCCAGTCTTTCCATATTTTTGCCGTAGCGGTAGTTTCTTCTGATCCTTCGCCATGGGTATTTTGCGTGAATGCAGCGATCACTACCGATGGGGTGGTAGCTGCCACAAGCCCTGCACTGTGGGTTTTGAGAGCGTCAGTATGTGGTACTTCTTCTTTTAGAATGGTCACCAGCGCATTGGTGTGGCTGCCCACAGCACCCATGACGTGCTTGCGGTATTTAATTGCATTGTTCGGGTCTGTCTCTGCATAGGCGATGCCCACTAACATGACCAGCGCGAGGCCGACTACTTTTACTGCTCTTTTGTTCATGATTCCTCCATATGAAGAAGTTGTATAACTCATACTGTGTCTGCGAAATGGCCAGAGATGTGGCAAGAACACAACAGGTGATTAATGTTACGGATAACATTAACGTTACCTAAATAAAAACACTATTTGAAATAAAATTCAAGCAGTTGCGATTTTTAGCGAAATGCATCCAAGGGGGCACAACCGATCGCTGTCGATCTCTCGCGAACACTGTTGTTCCAGATTATCACAGCAGCGTGAGTTCAATCGAAATGCTACTGGAATTTAACCTCTGTCTGAAACAAAATCTGTGTTTTCATGGCTTCCTCTCTTTTGTTTGCAATATCAAAAGCCTCTACAGCATTATCAAACGCAATTGAATGGGTGATCAATGGTTTGACGTCAACCAGCCCGGCACTCATTAACTCGACGGCGGTTGCAAACTCGGAATGAAAACGAAAAGATCCGCGCAGGCTGATTTCTTTGGCGGTGAGTTGCATCATGGGTAAGTTCATATCGCCACCAAGACCCAGTTGCATAGCAACTCCCTTCGGGCGCAGTGCTGCAATGCCTGATGCAAGTGCCTGAGCATTACCGGAGCACTCATACATAACATCAAAGTGGCCCTTACCCCGGGTATACGGCTCAAGAGACTCGGCAGATGTCGCCACATTAAACGTGTTGTCTGCTCCGCATTCCTCAGCGAACTTAAGTGCGTTGTCAGTGATGTCAGTGGCGACTATCTGTGCAGCACCCGATCTGCGAGCGGCAACGATTGAAAGTATTCCGATCGGGCCGCAACCGGTGACCAGAACGCTTTTGCCAAGCAGATCTCCGGCCAGGTTAGTGGCCAGTTTAGTAGCGTGCAGTGCGACCGCGAAAGGTTCAGCCATTGCCGCTTCAGCGGCAGTTATTTTATTCGCTTTGACACACTGCCAGTTTTTAACTGTAAGCTGTTGTCGGAATGCTCCCTGAATGTGAGGCCATGGCATAGCCGAACCATAGAACTGCATATTTTCGCAGTGATTGTGATGTCCTTCGTGGCAGTAGCTGCATTTAAAACAGGGACGTGACGGTGATATCGCTACCAGATCTCCGATAGCCAAATCAGTGGAATGATCGATAGCATCACCGCCGATTTGTTTCACGCGTCCTGATACCTCATGACCCAAAATCATCGGCTCTTTAAGCTTAACGGTGCCGAAGCCACCATGGTTATAGTAGTGCAGGTCTGAACCGCAAACACCACCGACTTCTATGTCAATCAGTACCTCATCTTCAGCCGGAGGTGGTACTTCGACAGATTCGATTCTAAGATCTTTAGGAGCGTGAATAACCAGCGCATTCATAATCAGGTTGCTTCCGAATTGTTGTCGCGTGCGGTGGTGCTATTGTATAAGCAGGGAGGTAAGGCTATGATTGTTACCGATAACATTATTACAGACCTTCGGTAATAGATTAAGGTTTTTTTGCCGCAAAACTGAAAAGACAGATCTGACGAGAAGCTTCATTTATGGTTGCAGATAATACGCTTTTTGATTTAACCGGTAAGCGTGCACTGATCACCGGCTCAAGTCAGGGTATAGGTTTTACCCTCGCTGGTGGCCTGGCTGAGGCCGGAGCCACCGTAGTCATCAACGGCCGAGACAAAGACAAAGTCTCAGATGCCGTGAGCAAACTAGCGGAGCAGGGTATCAATCAGGTTGAATCATCTGTTTTTGACGTTACCGATCATGCCACAGTAAAAAAAGCCGTTGCCACTATTGAGCAGGATCACGGACCGGTTGATATCCTGATCAACAATGCCGGCATGCAACATCGCACACCGCTGGAAGATTTTGACCCGGTTGTTTTTAATCAGATGCTGCAAACGAATGTAGCCTCGGTTTTTAATGTCGGACAAGCCGTTGCGCGCCACATGATTGATCGCGGTCGTGGAAAAATAATCAATATTGCGTCAGTTCAAACCGCTTTAGCGCGACCGAGTATCGCGCCGTATACCTGTACCAAGGGCGCTGTAGCTAATCTGACTAAAGGCATGGCAACCGACTGGGCGCCGCACGGCTTGCAGGTCAATGCCATCGCACCGGGGTATTTTGATACCCCTTTAAACGCTGCTCTGGTTGCAGACAATGATTTCACCCAATGGCTGGAAAAGCGCACCCCTGCAGGCAGATGGGGACAATTGCCGGAGTTAATCGGTGCCGGAATTTTTCTCAGTTCTGACGCTTCAAGTTTTATAAACGGACACACATTGTATGTCGACGGTGGAATCACAGCCTGCTTATAGCGATGCCCGCCTGCTGGTGGTAATGGGTTCATCCGGTTGTGGTAAATCCACCGTAGGCAACGCCCTGGCGCAGCGACTAAACGCAGTATTTATAGAAGGTGATGATCACCACAGCGCCGAAAACAAGGCAAAAATGCAGCGTAGTATTGCGCTCACGGACAGCGACCGCGGGCCCTGGCTATCAAAGTTATCTAAAGTCATGCGTGACAGCAATGGTACTGTGGTTGCGAGTTGTTCAGCGCTTAAAAAAGCCTACAGAAATAAAATAAGCGATGGAGCGGGGGAGCCGGTACTGTATATCTATCTTCATGGCAGTAGTGCGATTCTGGCTGCAAGGTTAGCAGCCAGAAAAGATCACTTTATGAGCAGAGATTTACTCGACAGTCAGCTTGCATCGCTTGAAAAACCAACGCAAAGCGAATTTGCGATATCAGTCAACATAGATCAACCGGTTGATTCAATCGTTGATCAAATAGTGGACAAAATCTGCGTCTGAGCCTGTTTTGTAAAATCATCCAATTTGCGCATGACAAACCGCGTAATTAGTTACAAATGACAAATTGTGCTTGCGCGACTGGCCGAAGCATGATTTTATAATCAAAATGATATCGGTAACATTTTTGCGGAATTGCCACCTCAAAACGCCCGGCAGGTCACGCACACACGTCAGTTGCCGGTGCGATAGCTGTTGCTTGATTGTTTACCAGAATTTTAATTAATCCACTACAGACACCGGATTAGTCACTCGCAATGCCAGAAATAACTCTCCAAAATCTGAAGAAGTCTTATGGCGATGTTGAAGTCCTGCATGGTATCGAGCTGCACATGGAAGATGCCGAGTTCACTGTGCTTGTCGGTCCGTCCGGTTGTGGTAAGTCAACCACACTGCGACTGATCGCAGGTCTGGAAACCGTAAGCTCAGGTGAGATCTACATTGATCAAAAACCGGTGAGTCAGCTTGAACCCAAAGAACGTGATCTCGCCATGGTGTTTCAGGACTACGCGTTATACCCGCACATGAACGTAGAAAAAAACATGTCTTTTGCTTTAAGGCTTGAAAAACGACCTAAAAAAGAAATTAAACGTAAGGTTCGTGAAGTGGCAGATATTGTTGGCTTAAGTGAATACCTGCACAGGAAACCGGCCGAGTTATCCGGCGGACAAAGACAGAGAGTTGCCATGGGACGAGCATTAACCCGTGACAGCTCAACATTTTTATTTGACGAACCGTTGTCTAATCTTGATGCCAAACTGCGTACACAAATGCGAGCAGAGCTTGCAATGATGCGTCAGCGCGTACGTAAAAATATGATTTATGTTACCCATGATCAAATTGAGGCGATGACTCTGGCTGATCGTATTGTGGTGATGCATGGTGGTTATATTCAACAACAGGGTACACCGGAACAACTATTCAAGCGGCCGGCAAACAAATTTGTTGCAGGCTTTTTAGGCACGCCACCAATGAATTTTTTAAAGGCTTCTGTTCGTCAGGAAAATGAAAATGTTTATCTGCATGGCAGAGGTTTCAGCCTGCGTTGTGATACAAATACAATTGCACGACTATCCAATACTGACTCGCGAGATGTGCTCATCGGTGTACGACCAAGCGATCTTCAATATAGTCCGGATGCGTCTTCCGACAACGCGTTTGATGTGGACGTTGTTTTGTCTGAGTACATCGGTGCTCAATCTGTATTAATAGGTGATTGTGAAGGTCAGAAAGTCATGGTTGAACTGAAATCAGATACACCGATAGCGCTGGGTGAGCGTCTGAGATTTTCGGTTCAACTGGATGATCTGCATTTTTTTAATCTTGATGATAATGCTATTTAGGAAGTCAGCGCGGTAGAAGTCCACGTAGCGAGAACGTGCTGTTTTAAATACTTTAACCAACAGGTTTAACTGGAGAACCTATGTTCAACATATTCAAAACACTCTGTGGAATCGCTGCTACCTCTGTTTTATTGGCGGGCCAGTCAATGGCCGGTCCGTATGATGAATACGCCGGCACCACGGTGGTGGTAAATTTTCCGGCCCATCCGCATTATGATGCAGTGCGTAAAATACTGCCTGAGTTTACAAAAGAAACCGGTATAGAGGTCGAAGTAGACCAACTGCCGTATCTAAAAATGAGAGAAAGGCAAACGCTCGAACTCGGTCGCAGAGAAGGAGACTACGATCTCATCGCCTATGTTGTTTTTTCCAAAGCTGACTATGTCTATGCTGATCAGTTAGAGAATCTGGCCAGATACTTCATGAACCCTAAATTGTCTGATCCGTCTTATGATGCTGATGACCTGATAGATGGTTATGTTTACAACATTGGTTTTGCAGGAGGCAACAAAGGCTATTTGCAGGGTAAAACCGGCTCGCTGTTCGGCATACCTTATGGATCAGAAACATCGATTCTCGGTTATCGAAAAGATATCTTTGACAAGCATGGCCTCGAGGTACCTCAAACCTATGAACAGATGCTCGACATTGCCTGTAAAATTCCGGAGCTTGAACCCGGCATGGGTGGTTTAAGTTCGAGAGCTGCTTCCGGTCACCATGCGAGTCACGCTTTTTTGCTGCACCTGGCACCCTTAGGCGGCCGCATCTTTGACGATAGCTGGAAACCGATCGTAAACAACGAACAGGGTGTACAAGCTGCCAATGCGTTAAAGAAAATTGTTGAATGCGGGCCGGAAGGTGCTGCAACTTTCGGTTTCAGTGAATCACTGGGTTCTTTTCTGGCAGGTGACACCGCCATGTTCCTCGATACCACTGTTGTCGCCGGACAGATAGATGATCCTTCCAAATCTAAGGTGGTCGGTAAGGTCGGTTGGGCGCTGCACCCGGAAGGTACCCGACGTGGCAGCCAGACCGGTGGATTCGGCATTGGTATACCTAAAAACGCAGAAAATAAAGAAGCTGCATTTTTATTGATGCAATGGCTTACCTCGAAAAAGGGCGACAAACTGGTTGCACTGGCCGGTGGCAATCCTTCGCGATTTTCAACACATAGTGATGCAGATGTAAACGCGAAGTTTCCTCACATGGCGACCTTTGGTGAAGCGCTAAAGCATGCAGATCCGGACTGGCGTCCGATTATACCGGTATGGGGAAAAATTAATGCTGATCTGGGTACCACGCTTTCCAGAGTCATCACTGAAGACCTGGATGTACAAGAGGCCCTTGATGGCGTTGCAGAGCGTACCAAAGCAGTAATGGAAGAAGCAGGCTATTACATCTGGAGTCAATAGAGAGGTTGCAGGCCAACTCAACCGTCCTGACGCATGAATACATCAACTTCATTTAACCGGCTGACTCCGTATGTGTTTCTCGCACCTGCGGCAGTTATCATGACACTGGCGCTGTTGTATCCGCTCAGTTACATGATCTATGGCAGCTTCCGTGAGTGGGATCCCGGTCAGGCAATGACTGACTCGACCTTTGTCGGGCTGAAAAACTATATCACGCTATGGAACGATCCGAACTTCAGGGAGAGTACTTTAGTCACGCTTAAGTTCGCAGTTTCAGTAGTGTCGGTAGAGATGATTATTGGCGTTGGGCTGGCACTCATGCTCGACCGCAATCTACGTGGTATGTCTGTGCTGCGAACCTTGTTTATTCTGCCAATGATGATTGCACCGGTGGTGGTCGGGTTGATCTGGCGTTACATGTATCACCCGACACTGGGTATTTTTAATCGTGGTTTAAAGGGCATAGGGCTGGAATCAGTTGACTGGCTGGGCCAGCACGCACTGCTGTCTGTAATAATTGCTGACATCTGGCAGTGGACACCTTTTATTTTTATTCTGACGTTAGCCGCCTTGCAGTCGCTGCCGCGTTCAGCGCTTGAGGCGTCGCGCATCGACGGGGCTACCGACTGGCAGCAGATTATCTATATTAAATTGCCGCTAATGATGCCGGTACTGATTGTTACTTGTCTTCTGCGCCTGATAGATGCCTTTAAGGTGCTTGAAGTCATCCTCGTTATGACCGAAGGCGGACCGGGTTTATCAACCGAGATTCTGGCTTTAAGAATTTCCCGCACAGCTACGGAGTTCAGAGAGCTGGGTGTCGCCGCTGCAATGTCTAACTATTTACTGATACTACTACTGATAATTACCGTATTGATGCTGCTCAATAATCGAATGATGGAGCACCGTGCAGCCAGAGCCTCGCGCGTTATAGAGGAGAGTGTCTGATGTCTGTGGCAGAAAAGCGCCAGCATCCTGGTTTTTACGCCATTTTAGTGATGCTTATCATTATGGCTGTCGGGCCGATTCTGATGATGCTCATCAACTCGTTCAAACTTGATGTTGATATCATTTCAGGTACCGCCGGCTTGTTATTCATGCCGACAATCCAAAATTACGAAACCGCTTTGTGCGATATTCTGCCCTATGAGCCGGATCACCTGGATTTCTGTTCACTCAAGTTTGGCGGTGCATTTATAAATTCGCTTATAATTGCGCTGGTTGCAACATTGTTGACTTTAATCATTGGTTGCATGGCGGCTTATGCACTGGTGCGCTTCCGCTTTATGGGCCGCGATACTGCATCTGCCACAACACTGATGGTTCGCATGGTTCCTCCGGCAGTATTACTGGTACCGGTTTTTGGATTATGGAATAACGAATTCTGCATCGCTAAAACTTCGTGGCTCGGTGGTCTGATACGAGACAATTTTGGCGGTCGCGGTGATGTATGCCTTGCCGGAACTCATTCGGGCATTATTCTTATTTATGTTGCGATGAACCTGCCGTTTGTTATCTGGATTCTGCAAAGCTTTATCGTACAGGTACCACGCCAACTCGAAGAGGCTGCACGAATGGACGGTGCGGGGCCGTTTCAGGTGTTTTTTAAAATCGTACTGCCTTTGATAAAGCCCGGTCTGGCAGCTGCTGCAATATTTACTTTCAGAATTGCATGGAATGAATACCTGCTTGCCTCCGCATTGTCTGACCGAGACACTAAAACGGTTCCGATATTAATCGTAAATAACATGTCTGAGTTCAATATTGAATGGGGAGTGATTATGGCAACCGGTGTGTTGCTCGCGATCCCACCGATTATTTTTACTTTGTTTGCTTCACGTCAGATTATCACGGGCATGACAGCCGGTGCTGTGAAGGGTTAATTAACAAATAGCTTGGTAGAGAAACTATGACAGGTGTGGCAATTATAACCGGCGGCGGCGGCGGTATTGGACGTGCCGCGGCAATCGCAATGAGCAATGCGGGCTGGTCAGTTGCGGTTGCAGGCAGAACCGAAAAATCACTGGATGAAACGCTCAGTCAGTGTAGCGGAGATAACCTCGCTGTAGTTTGCGATGTCAGCAATGAAAAGCAGGTAGATGATCTCTTCAATGCCGTTGTAGATAAATACGGCAAAATTGATCTGCTATTTAACAACGCCGGAATTGCAGCCAAAGCAGTACCGGTTGATGAACTTGATGTAGCAGAATGGACGCAGCTCATCGCAATTAATCTTACCGGTTCATTTCTTTGCGCACGTGCCGCGTTCCGTCAAATGCGAAAACAAGGCACTGGTCGTATTATCAATAACGGTTCAATATCAGCCACAACACCCCGTTTGTTTTCCGCACCCTATACCAGTAGTAAACATGCGATTACCGGGCTAACCAAGTCACTGGCACTCGACGGACGGCGCTATGGCATTTGCTGCGGCCAGATAGACCTTGGAAATATCAGTTCCAGTATGGGTGATGCGATGGCAGATGGTGTATTGCAACCCGATGGCAGTACTGCCGCAGAGGCCGTCGTCGGTGTGGAACCCGTCTGTGATGCATTGCTCTATATGGCAAACCTGCCAGCTGATGTGAATGTTCTTAGGATAAATGTAATGGCCAACGCCATGCCGTTTGTAGGAAGAGGATAAGCAGGTGACCGAGTCGTTAGAACTTGATAACGATTACAAATTTTTAATTGGTACGTACAGTAACCTTGATGTACTGGCGCATCAGCCGCATGCAGCTTCATCGGGTGCCGGAATCTACTCTGTGTCAATTACAAAAGATGGCGTATTGACACAAACTGACGTTACCGACTGTTTAAATCCGGCCGTACTTATCCCGCACTCAAATGCAAAGCTGATGTACGCCATTGTAGAAACCATCAAAAATAATGGAGAAGTTCTGCAATACAGTATTGACGATAAAGCAAAGCTTATTCTCCAGGGTAGCTTTACCGCATCAGGTAAATCAACATGTTATATCTCTGTCTCGCCGCAGAAAGACACGGCAATAGTAATCAACTATTGGGACGCAATCATTGATCTTGCAGAAGTAGACACCGATGGCAAACTTGGTAAGGTTCTGCAGAGTTTTAAGCAGCACTATAGAAAAGAAGGTGAGTGGCGTCAGGTAGAGTATCGAGAGGATCACTGGGAAAACCGCCAGGTTGGTCCGCACGCTCATTGTGCGCATTTCTGGAAAGACTGGGTGTTTATTCCGGATTTAGGAGAGAATGCTGTATTTCAGTATCGGTATGATCCGTCTGCAAAGAAGCTTGAGCCTGATACTCACATCAAGTTTGAGGCAGGCTCCGGTCCGCGGCATATGGCTATGCACCCGGAGTTAGACATATGTTATGTATCAAATGAATTATTCAATACCGTGTGTGTTGCAAGGCTCGACAGCTCTGACCCATCAGATTGCAAAGAGCGTTTAATTCCGCTTCAGTATGAATCTACACTTGAGAATCGCGATCAGGTCTCTTATGTATCAGAAATCAAGTTATCACCGGATGCCCGATTTTTATATGTATCCAACCGGGGTGATAACTCACTGGCTATTTTTAAAGTATTGCCTGATGGCAGACTGGAGCGTATCGATGTTGTGCCCACAGGTGGAAAATTTCCCAGACACTTTGCGCTGACTCCCTGTGGCAAAGCGGTCCTTGTTGCGAATCAGGATTCATCAACCATCACACTTTTCAACAGAGATATTGAATCGGGTCGTATTAAAGCTACCGGCCATGAATTCCCTGTTCCATCTCCGAATTACATACGATTTTTAGCCTGACACCAAAACAACTTTTGAAATCAACATCTTTCTTATGACTGAAAATTCGTTCAAGGAAAATTTGAAAATGAAACCAGTGACTATGGAGGATGTAGCCCGGGCCGCTGGTGTTTCACGTATGACCGTCTCGCGTGCCTTGCGAAAAAACGGATTAGTATCTGTAAGAACAAGGGAACGGATTCTCAAGCTGGTTGAAAAGATGAACTACGTGCCGGATCAGGCGGCCGGAAGTTTATCGTCTCAGCGTTCGGGCTTTATCGCGACCCTGGTCCCTTCAATTAATAATGTTCACTACGCGGAAATGATTCAGGCATTAACAGAAACCCTGGAAAATATTGGACTGCAGGTACTGCTGGGTTATACAGAGTACTCGGCCCAACGCGAAGAAGCGCTGGTAGAAAGTCTCCTTGCTCGCAGACCCGAAGCAATCGTACTGCCTTTTGACGGACACACGAAGCGAACGTTAAAGCTCTTAAAGCAATCGCAGGTGCCTGTATTTCAGTTGTGGGAAATGCCTGATAAACCTATTGGCTACAGTATCGGATTTTCAAACCATGAAGTGTCTTACAACATGACGCAGGAATTGATAACCCTCGGCCACAAGAACATTGCTTTTCTCTGCGAAACCAATGATGAGTGGACTCGTGGTGCTTCCAGAAGAGCGGGTTTTAAGGCGGCTATGGATGAGGCCGGGCTTTCTGCACATCGAATGATTCGCTTTGGTACGCCACCGATGTCAATCAAAGACGGACACTTCGTTGGAAAGAATCTCAAACAGTACTACGATGATATTGACTGCGTGTTCTGTGTGTCTGATGCTCCTGCATTCGGCTTGATTACCGCACTGAAGGAGCGAGGGATTTCAGTACCTGAAGATATCGGAGTTGCCGGCTTCGGCGATTTTGAGGTTTCGCGCTACTGCGTGCCAGATATTACAACAGTAAAATTCAGTGCAAAGGAGCTCGGCAAGGTGACCGCCGAGTCAATTATCAGCCTGGTCGAACACGACGTTGCGGTAAGAAAGCCTGCAAAACGCCACCAGATTAAAGTAGAGATCTGTATGCGTGGCAGTACTTCCAGGCATACTTAACACCAGACGCACCGATTGTATTGACTATCTTTTCATTTATTACCTGGAAGTTGCTATTACCCGGACAAACCAGTTTTCTTTCACCCTGTTCACACTTCAAGTATTCTATATCAGTTCCAATGACAGGCTTATTGAACTTTAAAGCTTAAAAATAGTCTAATGGACACCTCCCTAATAAGGTGTCAACGTGAAATTCATATCCAATCGTCTTGGTAGACATATAACACTGTTGGCAACAGTGTTATTCAGTATTGTCAGTCAAACTGCTATGTCACAGGAAACGGCATTGCCGACACTGTCCAAGAATGTAATTGAGCGATTCGGTGAAAGACCGGCAGTCCCGTCCGGTGACATATCAGATGATCTGCAGAATGCGGTAATTGATGCTTTTGTAGTTCCGGCCACTACTTCAGGCTGGGGCCGTGATCAGGATGTAGCGTTGCAAATTATTGCAGACTCCGGAGATCCGAGGTTAGGCTGGTTCGTCAGCGATATGATGCGATTTGTCAACAACAGGTCGCTTTCGCGATCACTGGCTGATACTGCAAGTAAACTACTTGGCATAAGGTATCGAAGTGCGAATATATGGGGCACCACCACTGATCATCTTATCGCCTGGAAAATCCCGGCTCCTCCCGGATATTTAAAAGTTAAAAAGGCGATCTTTACGCCAATAGAACCTGCGTGGGAAAACATTTTTATTGAAGGTGATATTGACTGGACTCTGGTTTCCTGGGGTGGCGTACTTATAGATGACCGGCCTTACGACACCACTGATGACAGATGTCGTTGTATTCCTGCAGCAGATAACCCCGACGTATTGACCGTTAAGCAGGCAAAATGGCTGGACGACGATGATATTGTTTTCGGTGTTGAAATTAACGGTGAGTATCGGGCCTACCCGCGGCAAATAATGGAAGTACGGGAGATGGTTAACGATACACTTGGTGGGCGTGATATCGGTATGCCTTATTGCACATTGTGTGGTGCTGCTCAGGTATATTTTACTGACAACATGCCATCTGGTGTAGAACGTCCGGTCTTACGTACCTCTGGCTTATTGAGCCGTTCAAATAAGGTAATGTACGATCTTACCACCTGGTCTGTATTTGATACCTTCACCGGCAAGGCGCTGACTGGCCCGCTGGCAGAAAAAGGCATTCAACTTGAGCAAGCTAGTGTAGTCACTGCAGAGTGGGGCGAGTGGAAACGTGCACATCCGGAAACCACAGTTCTGGTAGAGTCACTGGCATTGGGGCGTGATCCTGATTTTCGTAATAACCGTGATGCCAACGGTCCTATCTTTCCGGTCGGTGATGTTGACCCCAGGCTATCCGTTCACGAAGATGTTATTGGTGTCATTACTGCCTCAGGTAAACCCTATGCGTTCCAGCGCAGCAAGGCATTTGTAGCGTTAAACAAGAATCAAAAGGTTGGAGTGGAAAACGTACAGCTCATCCTTGACGGTGGCGGCATACGGGCAGTTGATACTACAGGTAAAGATCTCGGCAGCCACCAGGCATTCTGGTTTGCCTGGTCACAGTTTTATCCGGATACCGGATTATGGCAGTAGCCGGACTTGATATTCGTTATTGCCTATTTTTG
>CAZKAQ010000082.1:0-16132 GCA_964550655.1 uncultured Granulosicoccaceae bacterium | reverse complement strand
CCTGTTTAGCGATAATGACTCTGGACGCCGAATCCTCATGAATAATGCAGGCTAACGCTCTCGATAAAGCTGCTATCCGGCTCAGGCATCAGGTTTTCCAGGCCCAAACTCAAACCCACCACTCAGGGTTAAAGCCCTGCACTCTGACCCGATGCACCGGAATTGACTTCGATCTTTTCCAGCATCCGACACCAAACTTCCCGCGCTATCATCTGACACAACAAATCATTAGAATGATTTGCTTGAAAAACACTTGAGCGCCATGAGCAAATCTATAAAAAACCGTTACGGATTTACCACACGGACAATCCATGCCGGTCAATCACCGGACCCGTCTACCGGCGCGATAATGCCGCCGATCTACGCCACGTCAACTTACGTTCAGTCAAGCCCGGGTGTGCATCAGGGCTATGAATACAGCCGCTCGCAAAACCCGACACGCATGGCCTATGAGCGCTGCATTGCCGATCTCGAAAATGGCAGCCGCGGCTACGCATTTGCATCCGGCCTTGCCTCTCTGGCAACCCTGCTCGATCACTTCAAACCAGGTGATCACATTGTCGCGATGAACGATCTGTACGGTGGTTCGTTTCGGCTGTTTGAAAACGTCAGACGCGATTCCCAGGGGCTGGAATTTTCATTCGTAGATCTCGCTAACACCGATCTGCTTGAAGCCGCCATCACTCCGAAAACCCGCATGATCTGGGTTGAAACTCCGACCAACCCGTTATTGAAGCTGGCTGATCTCGAACGCATTGCAGGTATTGCAAAAGCCAAAGGCGTGTTGTGCTGCTGCGATAACACATTCGCAAGTCCCTATGTACAAAGGCCACTGGAATTCGGCTTTGATCTGGTGATGCACTCTGCAACAAAATATCTTAATGGCCACAGCGATATAGTCGGAGGGGTTCTGGTAGTCGGTGACAACAAAGAACTTGAAGAGAGCCTGACCTTTCTACAGAACTCGGTAGGTGCCATTCAGGGACCTTTTGACAGCTTCCTCGCTCTGCGCGGTTTAAAAACCCTTGCCTTGCGTATGCAGCGTCATTGCGAGTCAGCACTTACAGTTGCCAGTCACCTTGAGTCACACAGCACGATTGAGAAGGTCTACTACCCCGGCCTCAAAAGCCATCCACAATATGAACTCGCACAACGACAAATGGACGGCCCGGGTGGCATGGTCACCGCAGTGCTCAAAGGCGGACTCCCGAGTGCAAAGAAATTTCTCGAGAAAGTAGAAATATTTGCTCTGGCTGAAAGTCTCGGTGGAGTCGAAAGTCTGATAGAACACCCGGCCATCATGACACACGCATCAATTCCTGCGGCGCAAAGAGCCGAGCTTGGCATCGACGATGGGCTGGTCAGACTATCTGTCGGCATTGAAGACATCGAAGATCTGATCGCAGATATTGATCAGGCGCTTGCCTGATTCACTGATGATGAATAACCAGCAACGTTAAAAGTCTGCGCGATGTGTCTGCCTTTGACCTCATGCTGACGCTGGTGCCTGCATTCGGCGGCACCGGTCTGTTGCTGCGGTCGCTTGGTGACCACGCCAGTGCAGGTTAAAACTACCAAAAATAACTGTCAAAGCCCGACGTTATTCAATTCAAGCACTCGTTCTGCCCGATAACTTGAGCGCACCAATGGCCCGGAAACCACTTCCAGAAACCCGCGCTCAAGCCCCCACTGTCGGTACAGTTCAAACTCATCCGGACTGACATAACGCTGCACTTCAAGATGATTGACGGTTGGTCGCAGGTACTGTCCCATTGTCAGTATGTCGACTTTGGCTTGCCGCAGATCTTCCATTGTCCGGATGATCTCATCCTCTGTTTCACCGAGACCCAGCATCAGACTGGTTTTTGTTAAAACGTCAGGTCGGTACTTTTTTGCATGCGCTAAAACAGAGATAGTCTGATCATAACCTGCGCGGACATCACGCACCGGATGCGTCAGTCGGCGCACGGTCTCAACATTTTGCGCAAACACTTCAAGCCCTGAGTCCACCACTAACTCGACCAGTTCAAAGCGACCATCAAAGTCCGGAGTCAGTGCTTCTACTGCTGTTTGCGGTCGTAGCGTTTTAATTGCTTTTACGCATTTTGCATAGTGAGATGCGCCACCATCAGCGAGATCGTCACGATCAACAGATGTAATCACTACATATTTTAGATCCATTAACTCAACTGATCTTGCCGTGTTTGCCGGTTCTTCGGCATCAAGCCAGCCATTCGGATTACCGGTATCAACAGAACAGAAGCGGCAGGCGCGAGTACAGACTGCTCCCATCACCATGATGGTTGCAGTACCCGAGGTCCAGCATTCACCGATATTCGGACATTTTGACTCTTCACAGACTGTCGCGAGTTTGTGCTCACGCACATTGTTTTTTACCGCTTCATACTTACCACCACCAGGTAGCTTAGCCCTTAACCAGAGGGGCTTTCGACCTGCGACCGGTGCCTCGCTATCAGAACTCTTAATGCCATCTTTTATTGCTCTGACGCCAGTATCCGTGACATATTTTTTTCCCGAACTAACCACAACAGAAATGTTGTCCAGCGCTGATGTTTTGGTACTTTGTTTGTCAGACATCAGGACAACCTCTTCTCATCATGCAGCGCGTTCTGTTTCTTTTGCTTAAGTGCTGTTACAAGCAGCTCGACCAATCGATCCGATACTGACTCAATATCTGCCACATTTGCTATGTCTGAAATTTGTGTCACTTCCAATCCTGTATAACCACACGGGTTTATCCGGCTAAAGGGTTCGAGATCCATAGCAATGTTCAAAGACAGTCCATGAAAACTGCAGCTACGGCGAATACGCAGACCGAGTGCGGCAATTTTTCTGTTATCAACGTAGACGCCCGGTGCATCACGACGACTTGAAGCCACAATGTTGTACTCCTGAAGTAACAGGATAACGACATTTTCCAGCAACTCAACCAGGCTTCTGACACCGAGCTTGTATCGCCTTAAATCAATTAACGGATAGACAATGAGTTGCCCGGGCCCATGGTAGGTCACCTGCCCGCCACGATCAGACTGAACTACCGGAATATCTCCTGCGCTGAGGATATGGGCGGGATCACCAGCCTGCCCCAGAGTATAGACGGGCAGATGTTGCAAAACCCAGATTTCATCGTCAGATTCAGATGTTCTGGCATCAGTGAAACGCTGCATATCTCCAAAAACAGCAGCATAGGGCTGCAGCCCGAGATTTTTTACAACGAGATCGGTCATCAGGTCACCAGTTACATAACCGGACTATAACACCCAGACGACCCTTTCATCGGTATTCATCGTTGTGAATACCTGATCAAGTTCTTCCTGACTCCGCGCGATAAAATTGATAGTCACCGAAATGTAAGTGCCTTTCTTACTCTCGCGTGTTTTCAACGACACGGTATTCGGCGCATCAATTACCGACTCAACAATTGATTTCGCATAAGAGGCAAAGTCGTCGAGATCCTTACCGACGGCTTTGATTGAATATTCGTCGGGAAACTCCCTGAACGGCCGATCATCATCCATTGCCATTAACCGATGTACTTCTGCTGTCAGTCAGCGCAAGCCACACAACGAACATGCAGCGATTTACTGCAGCAGCCGTTTGAATTTATCAGCGACGCGAATAAAGAAACCACCCTGCTCGACAGCTTGCATCGCGACCACAGGTAGCTCGGCAATTAACTCGTTTTCAACCCTGACCTTAAGCATACCGAGTTCCTGCCCTGCCTGAATCGGGGCAACAAGATCACGCGCCAGATGCATTTCACGTGAGATACCCGCACTCTGACCCGTTGGCAGAGTGACATACTTATCACTAGCCACTGCCATCGAGACATTATCTGCAGCCCCGCCCCAGACTTTGGCATCACCGAGTTTCATTTCTGCAGAAGCCAGCTTAACGGTTTCAAAAAATCGAAAACCATAATTCAGTGCCCGCAGACTTTCAGTGCTGCGCAGTTGCTCGTTGCGTGCACCCAGAAGCACACTGATCAAACGCATATCGCCACGTTTGGCAGAGGCAACAAGACAGTATCCCGCGGCCTGTGTATGGCCGGTCTTCATACCGTCAACTGTTGGATCACGCAGCAGTAGCGTATTGCGATTTTTCTGTGTAACACCGTTGTGGGTAAATTCTTTTACGGAGTAGAGCTTATAGTGCTCGGGATGGTCACGAATAGCAGCACGTGCCAGTACAGCCATATCTCTGGCGGTTGTGTAGTGATCCGCATCTGGCAATCCGGTCGAGTTGGTAAAGTTGGTATCCTTCATTGCCAGTCGTTGCGCCATCTGATTCATCATCGACACAAACCCTTCTTCGGTGCCACCAACGTGCTCGGCCAGTGCGATACTGGCATCATTGCCGGACTGCACAACGAGGCCGTACATCAGATCCCGTACTGAAACCAAAGACCCTTCTTCCAGAAAAGAACGGGAACCAATGACATTGCGCGCCTTGCTACTGACAGGCACCATCTCTTCAGGACTCAGACCTCTGAATTTAATTTCGGACGAGACCAGATAAGCGGTCATTATCTTTGTCAGACTGGCGGGCTCAAGACGTTCGTTGGAGTTATGCTCGGCAATCACTTTACCGGTGTGATAATCGATCAATATATAACTTTCTGCAGCAAGACCCGGTGGTGCCGGAATTGGCATCGCAGTAATGCGAGCCGGTTCAGGTGTGGTATTGCTGAAATCTATATTGCTTTGCGAAAAGCCCGTATTGAAGGGCAGTAAGATCAACAGTGCGGTAGTGAGCAGCCAGGCCATGCATACATTGATGATGCGACTGTGTTTGATGCAGAGAGGGGTCAAAAAAATTTCCGATGTGTGTCCAACATGAGGCTGGCAGAGAACTGCCAGCCGACAACAGTTTACTCCTATTGAGCCCGTATAGTGAAGTTATCAAACCCGGCATCTGTCAATGCCCCGGACACCCTGGCAGCATGTTCTGAAGTAACTATCGGACCCACTGTAATGCGGTACATGTCAGAGTTTTTCAGAGGCTTTACATGAACCTCCTCTCCCGGAGATGCAAGAACAACATCAACCGCGACTCGCTCTGCATAGCCAACATCAGCGAATACACCAGCTTGTATGTAGTAACTTTTACCATCCGCACTTGGCGCAGCCGGCTTCTTGACTTCTGCCGCTTGTGCCGCAGCCGGCACTGTCACCAGGCCTTGCACCTGCACTTTGGGTTCTGCAAGCAATGGCAATTCTGCGTTCGGAAGCTTGTTGTCTAACGACTCGTTTGTCTGTGCAGCAGCCAATGCAGTTTCATCAACCTTCACATCATCAAGTGTTAACGTCGGTTGTGCGTTATCAGCAAGCGGAAGTGCAGTGATCGGAGTCTTATCTACATCAGCCGCAGTTAGGTTAACCGGTACTCCCTGTTCTGCGTCAGCCGCAGCAAGGTCAACCGGCACTCCCTGTTCAGCAGCAGCCGCAGTAATGTCGACCGGCACCCCCTGATTTGCGGCATTGTTTTTGGCAAGAGCAACAGCCTCCTCTCCATCTGTATGATAAAAATCAACACCGAGCCTGTTATCCGGACCACTTAGCACCATGACTTCTTCCGGACTTAACGCCTGAATCTCAACCTCACCGGTACCGTCGTTGATCATCCCGAGTCTCAGTGCGGCAGCAAAAGAAAGATCGATGATACGATCACCGGAGAATGGTCCGCGATCATTAATTTTTACTACGACAGATCTGCCATTTTCAAGGTGAGTCACTCTGGCGTAGGTTGGTAACGGCAGGGTTTTATGTGCCGCTGTCAGACGATACATGTCGTAAATCTCACCGCTTGACGCAGTACGTCCATGGAAATTCGGCCCGTACCAGGACGCTGTGCCGCGCGCAGAATATTCCTCGGAGCTATCCAGCGTGTAGTATCGCTCACCGCGTACCACATAAGACTCCGCATTCCCGCGTTTACTTTTCCTGATCTTCAAGCCGGGTTTCTCAGGTGCCGTCTCGACAGCAGCGACCGCAACCGGTACCTGCTCGTCATCGTTAATAAAAAGTTTGTCTGGACTTATCCGCGATGCGATTCCTTCCGGCAGGAGGGAGCAACCCGAAACCACAACCATCAAGCTACCGACAACAACAGCATTTCGGAGATTCATCTATTTTCACCTTTGGTGCAAATCAAGCTCACCCGCTCAGCGAGATTCTTTGCGCAGTTTTATATTCTGACTGAGCTGGTGCACAGCCATAGCGTAAAGGTTACTGTGGTTGTAGCGCGTGATTACATAAAAGTTATGATGCGCCAGCCAGTACTCAGAACCTTTTTCAGCCTGTAACTGTAATAAGGAGTACTTCCCGGTGCCTTTACGTTTTGGATAGATGCCGGCTTTATTAAGCTGAGCGAGCGTGGTTTTTGGCCTGGGATTATCAACAACAAGCTGTTTTGCCACCTGGTTAATTTCGACTTGCTCAACGACCGCCTGTTCCGGTTTCCAGCCATGGCGTTTAAAATAGTTTGCGACACTGCCGATCACATCGGGAATGCTGCGCCAAAGATCACTTCGATCATCACCGTCAAAATCCACTGCATATTCTCTATAGCTACTGGATATAAACTGAGGCATACCGAACGCACCTGCGTAGGAGCCTTCAAGTGTGTTGATATCGAGACCTTCTTCTTTTGCGAGTAAAAAAAGTTGCGCAAGTTCAGAGCGAAAGAACCGCGCTCTCGGTGGATAATCGAAAGACAAAGTACTCAGTGCATCAATGGCACGAAAGCCACCACTTATACGACCATAAAAAGTTTCAACGCCGATGATCGCTACAATGACAGCTGCCGGAACTCCGTACTCTCGCTCTGCTTTTAGCAGTATTTCTTCGTTTTCCAGCCAAAACGTCACACCTGCATCAATACGTTCATCGGTCAGAAAAATTTTTCGATAGCCTTTCCACTCAAGGCGCTTTTCAGCCGGTCTGCTGATCAGTTCAAGAACGCGGTCATTGCGCTTTGCTTTTCTTAAAGCTGCGACAACATCAACTGAACTGAGTTTATGTTCGACCACCATAGTGGCAATAAACTCTTTGCCTGCCGGTGTCTCACTGTAATCCGCAAATACCGGTAGCGCGCTCATACAAAGTGCACAGACGCCGGTCAAAGAAACAAAAAGAGCACGCGGGAAATTTCTCATTTACACCATTGCTACCAGAGTCAGCGAAACCGACCGGTAACTGTCCATCAATTATTGAAAAACAATGATGCGATATTTCAGTTGCAGCTGTAACTGCAATAACACTGGAGTACGGATGGTTTTCTTATGTGTAACCATTGGCTTCACCGGTTATTCATTCGGATTCATCAGATGAAAACAAAAAGCCCGGCACTTGGCCGGGCTTTCATTACTGGTTATTAACCTGCATTATGCCAGCAGTGGCGCGATTACCAGCGACACAATGGCCATCACATTGATGAGAATATTCATCGCAGGGCCGGAAGTATCTTTGAACGGATCGCCGACGGTATCACCAACAACCGCCGCAGCATGAGTCTCTGTGCCCTTGCCACCGAGATTACCTTTCTCAACATACTTTTTGGCATTATCCCAGGCACCACCAGCGTTAGCCATCATTAGCGCGAGCATGACACAACCCACCAGAGCGCCACCGAGGAAACCACCCAGAGCCTCCGCGCCGAGACCGAAACCGATCACAGGAGGCGCACCGACCGCCAACACACCCGGCAGAATCATACGACGCAGCGCTGCGGTTGTTGCGATCTTCACACAACGTGCATTGTCAGGTTTACCGGTACCTTCAAGCAAGCCCGGAATTTCCTTGAACTGACGTCGAATTTCTTTGATCATGTCGAACGCTGCAGCGCCCACCGCACGCATGGTAATAGCGCTTACCAGGAATGGAAAAATACCACCGATAAACATACCCACCAGCACTGTCGGATTACCGATATCGAGGCTGAATTCCGGATTTTTGAGCTTAATGGTTTGGATGAAGGCTGCAATAATTGCCAATGCCGCCAGACCTGCCGCACCGATCGCAAAACCCTTACCAATAGCTGCTGTTGTGTTACCGACTTCATCCAGACCGTCTGTGATCTTGCGAGTCTCTTCACCGAGACCTGCCATTTCAGCAATACCACCGGCGTTATCCGCAATCGGGCCATAAGCATCTATTGCCATCGTAATACCGACCGTCGCAAGCATACCCACCGCGGCGATACCAACACCGTACAGGCCAACCAGTGAACTGGCAGTAAAGATGATTGCACAAAGCGTAAGTACAGGAACCACCACTGATTCCATACCCAGCGCCAGACCTGAAATCATGATCGTCGCAGGACCGGTTTCACCATCAGCCGCAAGACGTCTTACCGGTGCACCACCTGTGTAGAACTCGGTAACAAGACCGATCACTATGCCGCCAACAGCACCGGCGACCACACAGCCCCAGACTGAGAGAGAAATTCCGCTCATCACAGTAACCAGCAGTGCCGCCACGATAAAAATCAAAGTTGCGCCAATTGTGCCGTAACGCAGCGCCTGCTCTGGCGACTTATCAGACATGCGCTTGACGAGGAAAATACCTGCGATGGAACACAACAAACCGACTGAAGCCAGCGCTAACGGCAGGAAGCTCATCGTACCGTTGGTGACACCATCACCTAATCTGCCAAGCTCTACTGCAGTCATTGTTGAGGCGATCGCGATTGATGCAATCATACTGCCGCAATAGGATTCAAAAATATCAGAGCCCATGCCGGCAATATCACCAACGTTGTCACCAACGTTGTCGGCAATAACGCCCGGGTTACGTGGGTCATCCTCCGGGATACCGGCTTCAATTTTACCGACAAGGTCGGCACCGACATCGGCACTCTTGGTGAAAATACCACCACCTACACGTGAAAAAAGTGCAACTGATGATGCCCCCATACCAAAGCCATGTATGGCTTCAGCGTGCTCATGGCCCCAGAAAAAGTACAGCAGACCCAGTCCAAGCAAGCCTGCAGCCGCAACTGTCAGACCCATAATAGAACCGCCGAAAAAAGCCACTGTCAGTGCCTCGGCAGGACCTTTTTCAGAAGCTGCCACTGTGGTCCGGACATTTGCCCGAGTGGCGGTATACATACCGAACCAGCCAGCCGATGCAGAGAAAAACGCACCTACCAGAAAAGCCGTGCCTGTGTGGTGACTTTCAAATGCATAGAAGAGAACAGCTGCAACAATGGCCACAAATAAAAGCAGAATAGAATACTCGCGGACCAGAAAGGCCATAGCGCCTTTTTGGATTTCAACGGCAATCTCCGCCGCTTTTCCGGTACCTTGCGGGTATTTAAGTACCTGCATGTAGATGTACACCGCCATGGCGAGCCCGAGCACGCCCAGCAGTATTGGAAGTATTGCCATCGGCTATTTCCCCTGTCAGATTTTAGAATTAATTGATTTTGGATTGATTCTGGATGATTGTGATTCGATTAATTATTTTGTCATGCAATTAAAACCACTCATTTTGCCTTATCCGGTAACAGCGACACAAGCAAAACACCGTTTTAAACTCATCACAGTCAATATAGTCCAAATTCAGCGGCCGTTCTCAGTCGCCACCGATTAAAAAGGTGGTGAATTTAAGTAAATGCAGCTTCAACGGGCATTTTGACTGTTTCCGGCAACTGCCAATCCACTGCTTCCTTTCCCTGCTGTTGCAGGTAGGCATTAGCTTTTGAAAAGTGCTTGCAGCCAGTGAATCCACGAACAGAGAGCGGCGATGGATGCGCACTTTGCAGCACCAGATGACGATTCTGATCAATCATCTGCCCTTTTCGTTTGGCGTAACCACCCCAAAGCATGAAAACCGTTTTTTCAGTCCCGGAGTTTATTGAATCTATCACCGCGTCGGTGAAAGTCTCCCAGCCAAGTCCCTGATGTGATGCTGCGGCGCCGTGCTCCACGGTGAGTACACTGTTGAGCAAAAACACACCCTGTTTTGCCCACGACTGCAGATAGCCATGCTTAACCGGCTCAATGCCCAGATCAGACTGCAGTTCCTTATACACGTTACGCAACGAGGGCGGGATTGGCACGCCAGGTAACACAGAGAAACACAAACCATGCGCCTGGCCCGGGCCGTGATAAGGATCCTGACCCAGAATCACAACCTTGACTCGATCAAAGGGGGTTAAATTGAACGAAGCAAACCATTGATCCGGTGTCGGATAAATTGTTGCACCTGACTTTCTCCGCTCAACCAGAGCCTTACGCAGCGCTTTCATGTAAGGTTGCTCAAACTGCGGGTTAAGCCGCGACTTCCAGCCTTCTTCCATTTTTATGTCTTTACCTGACACCACTGATTGCTCCAGTGTGAAAACAGTCTTTGAAACCGGCAAATCCGGGTCGCCGGCAAATCCGGATAGATTGACACGTTATTGAGCTACGCGCAGCCCTGAAACACCGTTATTCTTAACCCTGTATCCAATAAGACCTGTGTACTCAATTTGAAATCCCCTCACCCCTCACTTGTCGTCCGGGCAGTCGCCAGCGCGTGCCACCGGCGACCTGGAGTCGACTTCAGTTGCGCTCGCGTTCTGAGTCGTGCAGGTGCCAGTGTGTGGACAGCAGTTGTGTGCCTGGTCTGTTCCGGTACAGCACATTCACAAATACAGTCACTACAAGAATTTGCAGATCAAATCGCACATTGCACACCGCCACCGGCTGCTACAGAAACTGAAAGCAACTCCACAGCTGCAACCAGCGCTGACGCATTTAATAATAACCGCGACCAACTGCCAGACGATGCAGTGGTTCTATCCGCCGACAGTGCCAACAGCGATCCGGATGATCCGGAACAAATTATTCTCAATGGAACAATCAACATCCGCCATCAGGATGACGAGATCACTGCAGAGAATGCACGCTTTAATACGCGCGACCAAACCGCAGTCATTGACGGAGAAGTAACTTATCAGACAGAAGGGCTTGAGGTTAACAGTTCAAACGCCACGCTTGATGTAGAAGACGGCACACTTGAACTCGGTGAGTCCGGCTATTCACTCAACAATGCAGACCTGATCTCGCGTGGCCGCGCCAAGAAAATTAACCGCAATGAAGAGGGCAATTTAAGACTAAAAGATGCCACCTATACAAGTTGTCCCGCAGGAGACAACGGCTGGCTGATCAGTTCAGACAGTATCAGACTTAATCCTGATAGTGGTATTGGTACTGCGCGCAATGTTACGTTGCGTTTTAAAGATGTTCCCATATTCTACGCACCGTTTTTTAGCTTCCCCATAAGCAACCAACGCAAGACCGGATTTCTCGCTCCACGCTTTGATCAGAATGAAAAAACCGGGCTTGAATACCGACAACCATTCTACTGGAATATCAGACCCGACACAGATGCTACTTTCACTGTACGCACGATGAGCGACCGCGGTATTCAACTGCAAAGCGAATTCCGTCACCTGAACGAAATTGGCTCATGGATACTTAACCAGGAATTTATAGCAACCGACCGCAGGTTTATCACTGATGAAAGCCGACACTACACCAGGCTGCGCCACCTTGGCAGCTTGTCGAGTCGGTGGACTACCTCTGTCGATATTAACAACGTCAGCGACAGAGAATACTTTGAAGACCTTGGCGATACTCTGAAAATAGCCAGTATCACGCACCTTGAGCGTCGGGGCGATATCACCTATACAGCTGAAAACTATTACTTTCGTGCCAGACTGCTTAGCTATCAGACAGTCGATGAAGCCATTGAACCGGATGAGCGTCCCTACAAGCAACTGCCACAACTGGTATTCGACTATCAAAAATCTTTCGATGGCACCGGCCTTAATGCAACACTTGACACAGAAGCAGTGTTTTTTGATCGCGACGATTCAGTCAGAGGTACAAGAATCGATATCAGACCAAGACTTGAATGGAACATACACAGAACCGCCTGGTACTCTTCTGTGGCAGGTAGTGTCAGACAAACTAACTATGAGCTCAGAGGACTGTCTTCACAGGACCGAACGGTACCGGTTTTCTCAACCGAAGCAGGCCTGTTTTTTGATCGCCCAAATGCCGATGGCGGCCTGTTAACGCTGGAACCAAGATTTTATTATCTCTATGCAAGACGCACCGACCAGGATGAAATACCGGTATTTGACACAGCAGCGCTGGATTTTAATTTTTCACAACTATTCCGTGAGAACAGTTTTTCCGGGGCCGATCGGATCAACGATGCCAACCAGCTAACGCTTGCCTTTAGTTCGCGTCGTCTCAACAGTAACGGGCGTGAAACCTTTCAGGCAAGCCTCGGTCAGATTCTATACTTTCAAGATCGAACCGTAGTTCTCCCGGGCGAAAGTATAGAAACATCATCAAGTTCAGATACCGTTGCAGAGCTGGAAATAGAATTAAACGAATACTGGAGTGGTTCCTCGGCTTTGCAATGGGACCCGAATACCACAACAACCGAACGCTCCTCTGCTTCTATTCGCTATCGCGACGGATCAGACAGACTGATCAATATCGGTCACCGGTTTATCAGGGACACTGGCGAATTCGTTAACGCCTCTTTTGCGTGGCCGGTAAAAGACAACTGGCGGATTTCCGCTGGCTGGACTTACTCGCTGGATGAGGACACATCGATCGAATCAGTGCTCGGCGTAGAGTACGAGGACTGCTGCTGGGCTTTTCGCACTGCAGCCAGACGCTACATCACCGACGACGGAGACGATCACAACAACTCCTTCTTTTTCCAACTGGTATTGAAAGGTCTCGCACCGGTCGGCCAAAATGTAACAACCGTGCTGCGTGAGGCCGTAGGTGGCTTTACTGCCAGAGACAGATAATATTGTTCCGCCTGAATCCGCAGCCGAATCCAGGTCACGATTTGCCCTTAAACTAACAGACACAGGTTTACAGGCTCAGTTATGCAACTAAGTAAAAATTTTTCACACAATTTAAATCAACCAAAAGGTCTTCTGCCAACCATGCTTCGACCACTAACAAAACTGTTTCTTAAACCATTGGTCCTGGCATCACTGTGCACACTGGGAACCGCAATGATTCCCGCTACGGCCGTGTCGCAGGAAACACCACTGGACGCCATCATTGCAGTAGTCAATGATGACATCATCCTGAACAGTGAATTCCTCCGCGAAAGAAACACAATGGTGAGTCAGAACCAGCCCGGCTTGCCAAGCGGTGAGGAGCTCGACAAACTTGTCGTCGAAAGACTTATTATCCAGTCCATTCAGTTGCAGGAAGCCGAGCGCAGAAATATTCGCATCGACGAAAGCACGCTGCAATCAGCCATTGAAGACATGGCTCGCAGTAACAATGTAAGCACCACCGAACTGCGCAACCGGATAAACGCAGAAGGCCTCGATTTTCTTCAATTTCGCGAAGACCTGCGCAAGAACCTGACAGTGGGTGCGCTTACACGTCGCGAGATAGAATCAAGACTTTTCATATCAGACTCGGAAGTAGAAGAGCGGCTGACCTCAAACGCTAAAAAAGAAGCTGAGTTTCGCTACACACTTGAGCACATACTCATCAATCTGCCGCAACAGGCAGATACCGGACAAGAACAAAACGCACTGCAGGCCGCACAGGCCATCGCCAGTCAGGCCAGAGACGGAGAAACATTCACCTCGCTGGTCAGAGAAGCACGGTTAGAAGGCACAGATATAGAAGGCGGTAACCTCGGCTCAAGAAGCATTGAAGACATGCCGGATCTGTTTGCGCGACAAATGAACGGTCTGCAGGAAGGCGACGTGACCGAGCCTTTAAGAAGTGCGGCAGGCTTTCACATACTCAAACTTGTCTCGCGTGAAACCGTAAGCCAGGCGACACCTGAACGTGTCAGAGCAAGACATGTTCTGGTCAGCACCCGAGGCAGCAGTCGAAGTAATATACAAGCTCAGGAGCGTATCAGGGAGATTCAGGAACAACTTGCAAGCGGGGTAGACTTCGCGCAAGTCGCACAGACTTTCTCCGACGATATATCCACAGCTCCCCTCGGTGGCGATCTCGGCTGGTTCGGCACTGGAGAAATGGTGCAGGAATTCGAACAGGCGGCTTTTTCTACACCGGTTAATACCGTAAGTCAGCCCTTTAAGTCGGCATTCGGGTGGCACATTGTTGAAGTTCTGGAGCAGGAACTGCCAGAAATCTCCGAAGCTGAAACAACCGAAAAAGTCCGTGACGAACTACGCCAGCAAAAAGGTGAAGAAAGATTTCAAATCTGGCTCACTGAGCTGCGTGACAACGCTTATGTTGAACTGCGCGGCTTTGCTAAAGATTATCAATGAGCCAGCCCGTCCGGATTGCTATCACCGCAGGCGAACCTGCAGGGATAGCACCGGATCTTTGCGCCACTCTTAAAAGCAAGGCCGGTGCTGAACTGGTCTTTATAGCAGACCCTGAAGTACTGCAATCCCGAGCCTCTCTACTGGGGCTCGATTGCACACCCCGTCAATTCGATCAGGACACACTTGTCGAACAACTCTCAATACTACCACTGAAAACACAGGCACCCGTTGAAGCAGGCAAGCTCAATCCATCCAATGCATCTTATGTACTTGAATCAATCAACACCGCAACAGATGGCTGTAAAGACGGCTTGTTTGATGCGATGGTCACCCCGCCTGTTCACAAAGGTGTTATTAATGATGCGGGTATAGCGTTCACCGGTCACACAGAATTTATAGCGCAACGATTGCAAGCCACACCGCTAATGGTACTGGCTGCAGATAAGTTAAAAGTTGCACTGGTCACTACCCATCTGCCACTTAAAGAAGTTGCAGATGCAATCACACACGATGCCGTCGTCGATTGCCTGCAGATACTGCATAACGATTTACAATCCAAATACAGTATTATGGATCCTCACATTCTCATCTGTGGATTAAACCCGCATGCCGGAGAATCCGGACACCTCGGCATGGAAGAAATTGAAACCATAATCCCTGCAGTAGCAACCGCACAGGCTAAAGGCATTAATGTCAGCGGACCACTGCCGGCAGATACTCTCTTCACACACAGGCACCTCGAAGGCGCTGATGCTGTGTTAGCGATGTACCATGATCAAGGGCTGCCGGTATTAAAATATGCAGGTTTTGGTAACTCGGTGAACATCACATTCGGCCTGCCGATTATACGTACCTCAGTGGACCACGGTACCGCGATTGATCTTGCAGGTAGCGGCAAGGCAAACAATGGCAGTCTGCATGCCGCCATTGATCTGGCTATCGATCTGGCTATCAATCAGGCCGACAACAGACTGCCATGTTAATGGCATATAGCCGATGACAAGGCACCAGGCGCGTAAACGCTTCGGCCAAAACTTCCTGACTGATCAGCAGATTATTCATCAGATCAGCAGCTTGTTTTCAAACCCGTACGCAGAAGATCACCAACTGATTGAGATCGGGCCGGGCAGAGGTGCTTTAACAGAAGCGTTGTTAAAGCACGATACCCCGCTGATTGCGTTGGAACTTGATCGGGATTTAATTCCGATTCTTACCACCCGATTCTCGCATTACCGTCACTTTACGCTGCTGGAGGGTGATGCACTACAAACAGATTTCAATGCTGTTGCCAATAACAAACCCATGCGACTGGTTGGTAACCTACCGTATAACGTCGCAACACCTTTAATATTTCAATTACTCGACAGCATAGAAAATACCATTGATATGCACTTTATGCTGCAATGGGAAGTAGTTGCGAGATTATGTGCAGGTCCCGGTGACGCGAACTACGGGCAATTATCTGTTGTGGTGCAAAACCAGTGTCAGACTGAAGCGCTTTTTAAAGTGCCACCAGCATCATTTTCACCCGCACCCAAAGTGGAGTCCGGATTTATCTCAATAACACCAAGAGCAGAACCACTCATTGCAAAAGAAAGACACAATCAATTCAATAAACTGGTTAAAACTGCATTCACCCACCGACGAAAAACACTCAGAAACAATCTAAAAAATGTACTCACTGCCGCACAGATTGAAGCTGTTGGCATCGACCCGTCTGCCAGAGCTGAAACACTGAGCATTGAAGACTACACGCAACTCACCATAAAGCTCGATGAACAAGTGCAGTAATAGCTTAGCCCGAACTATTCATGAAATGGCGAGC
>CAZKAQ010000081.1:0-16541 GCA_964550655.1 uncultured Granulosicoccaceae bacterium | reverse complement strand
GTTTATAGGCAGAAACTAAAATTAGTCGGTCGCCTTGTGAATAATGCAGGCTAGACCTTACCCCTTCACCTGAGTTTTTAGAGTACGAGTAGTTCGCTACCCGTACTCGGGCGTGCCTGTCACTAACTGCCTGCCAGTTGGCTTCTGCAAGGCCTTCTCGCAAAGAACCACACAGCGAACGGCTGACGTTGTTGCTGGTTCCTCTCGCTGATCAAGTCCCGTGGCTGGCAAATTTTTTGCCGAAACGTTTATATCGGCCAGATTACATCTCGCACTGTAGGTGTGTTCGACTCGCGATAACGGGTTCTGTCACTTGACCATTTGTTTTTAATAATGGTAAGATTTTCCCAAATGGGAAAATACTCCCAAAGAAAACAGCCCGGTGGTCCGACAGAACTCGTGTCGAACGTCCACAGGCAGCAAGTGCTAATGCCCGCTTACCGCAGTTAACCAGACTGGCCGAAAATAAACATAGGATCCAGATTATGAGATATTCACCAATAATCGCCGTTTTTGCGCTGTTCAGCCTGGCTGGCTGCGGTAGCGGTTCGTCTGTAGGGGACATCGTCGAGGAGCAGCTAGAAGAGCAGGTAACTGAAACGATATCCAGCGAAATCGAAGGCGCACAGGATTCATTGTTGTTAAGGTTTTCCGGCGCGACTTTTGTGGCAGTGGGAGTGGATGACGCTAATGTTGATGCTCCGTCAGGGATCGGGTCGTTGAGCTTTACAAGGGACACGGTCACCTGGACTCGAACAGAATTGGTGTTGGCTGGTTCGTTTGTCCAGTCCCAGACCAGCGTTACAGAGGTTGGTTCGTATACTGAAGATTTTAGCGATGAGTTGGTTGCCAGTTTTCCTGACCGGGAAATTATCTTTTCATCTGATGCAGGCAACCTTATCTGGGATTCTATTGGTTACCGCAGAGCCAATGGATCACAGTTCGACTCTCAGGAAAGTCTGGAGGAATATCTGAATGATTCAATCTTTATTAGTACAGAGCAGTTTGATATCACCGGAGGTCAGTCTGAAGGCCAGTCGCTGACAAGCTGGTCAATACGCTTTGAAGGTGAACAGGTTTTCTGGTCAGAGCGGGGTGGTGTTGTAATCATTGGAACCGTAAGCTTTATTGATGATTCGAGTTTCAAAATCGAATTTGCCAACAGAGAAACCACGGTGGTTGCTCTTAACCGCGATAACCTTGTTATTGACGCAGTATTATACGAAAAGGATGTGTCCAATCAGTTTGATTCTCAGGAAACGTTAATTGAGTTTCTGGATGGGGCGTCTTTCAGATCTACCAGCTTGCAAAGCCTTGGTGAAACCAGCCCGGGCGTATCGGGAGTGGGGTACTGGTTTGTAGATTTTTCAGGTGATACCTACAACTGGACTTTTCTTGACCTTGCAGAGGCCGGTACAATTTCATTCGTTGACGTTAATCGTTTTTCGGCAGAGTTGTCTGACAGAATACTCATCGTTGAAGTAGAGGGTGACGACATTCTTTGGGACGGGCTAAGGTACAGCAGAGAGTTTGGCGAGTAAGTACTGCTTCCAGGTTACCCTTGGAAAGGCACCCGATCGACCCCGACGGGTGTCTTTTTTTTGTGTTCTATCTCTGCGCCGTTAGATGTATTCGGTTTTGCTGGCAGTATGGTTGTATGCAGTTACCTGGAAGCCATGGTCGTTCATGTTATGGATCAGATTCTGATCCATAACGGCGAGCCCGATATCGGCACTGCCTGCCACGTAAATTTCTCTTTGTTTTAAGCGGTTTTACGCTCAGTGGTCGAATCACGATTGTATGGAAACCGGTTCGGTACTGTGATCTCCTGCATCTTGCTTTCTATCCAGTCCTGCGTTTCAGCCAGCGCCTGTTGAGGTGTTTTTCCTTCGCAGCTTATCGGCTCGCCGATGTGCATGGTGATTTCACCGGGCCATTTGATCATGCCCATACGAGGCCAGAATTCACCTGCGTTGTGCACCACAGGAAGGATGTCTGCCTTGAGCGTTTTGGCGACAATAGCACCGCCGGCGCGATAGTTTGGTGCTGCATTAACAGGCATTCGGGTGCCTTCCGGAAACACGACAACGTGAGTGCCATTGGCCAGATGAACGCGCGATTGTTCAATCATTTGATTGATGGCAGAGCGTCCGGACTTGCGATCAATCAGAATAAACTTCACCAGATAGATGGCCCAGCCGAAGATAGGTATCAGTGTGAGAGAACGTTTTGCTACAAAGGCAAAGTCAGGAAGCACAGTAGAGAGGAAGTAAGTTTCAAAAGTTGACTGATGTTTTGACATCACAATACAACCGCGTTCGGGTATGTTCTCGGTGCCGTGTACCTTACAAGTCAGACCACAGAATATTTTTAGTCCGAGTAGATTAGTCCCTGCCCATACCTTTGCGAGTTGAATGCCTGTACGACGTGAGATCAGTGCGCCGAGTAATACCGGCAATGCCATTATCAGGGTGCAGAGGACCATCCAAAGCCAGAAGAGTGCACTTCGCAGCAAAAGTACAGGTCGGTTGTATTGTGGATTTTCTGTGTTCACAGTCCGGAGTCAGAAATTAAGTACGCTGATAGTGCTAATGCTGCGAACCAATGTCAATGTTGGTCGCGACATGCACCTGCATTCTTTGCGTTACAAGACTTCCTTGTTCAGCGCGCAGTAAGATGATTGAGTGAAGTGCGAGGCTTTTCAGGAGTTTTCTGTTTTACGTTTGATGTTTTTGCCGCCCTGGTGCTTCTGGCCTGATTTGCTGCTTGCTTTGAATTTTTGTTTAGCGTCGGTTTTGCCCCGGTGAGCTTTTTCAAAGCCGACCTTACTGCTTTTCGACTTACCTTTGCCGGACTTGTCAGTCCGGGGTTTATCGCTTCCTGCTTTACTGCGTACGGGTTTTTCATCTGCAGATTTGGCGATTTTGGCTTTACCGGTTGCGGGTTTTTCGTTTCTACCCTTTTCGGTGCGGACCTTGTTTTGTGCGGAACGCTTTTTTGCAGTGAATCTGCCAGATGATGATTTTGCTTTTCGCTCGTCTTTGGATCCGCGTCTTTGATTGCCGGCTGAGGCCTCTGAATGACGCGCTGGTTTGCGCGCACCTGAGTCGGGGCGATGCTCGCGTTGTTCGGTATTTTTACTTCGTGCAAATGCATCGCGTTCTTTTTTGATTTTGCTTATTTGTAGCTTCTGGCCACAGACCCAGACTTTTTTAAGATCCTTGAAGATCGCTTTAGGCATGCCTTCGGGCAGATCTACAGTGCTGTATTTATCGTGGATTTCCACAGTGCCGATGAACTGGCTTTCAAGGCCGGCTTCGTTTGCTATTGCGCCGACAATGTTTGCCACTTTTACATCGTGCATTTGACCGACTTCTACACGGAAATGTTCCATGGGTATCTTCGGCTTATCAGACTTTTGATTGCCCCGCGTGTGACGTTGCGGTTTTGGTTTTTCGTGTTGATCAGTGTTGTGGCGACGCTCTGATTTATCTCTGGATGCTTTATTGCTGCTTCGGTCAGTCTTGCGTTGTCGATCGGTTTGCTGGTCACTACGTTCAGCGCGACGGTTACTGACCGGTTGCAGGAAAGGTACGTCACCCTGAAGCAGATGCGCTAAAGCTGCTGCCACCTGAGCCGGATTATGTTCTGCATATTCTTCTGTGTATTCGTTAACCAGTTTTTCATAGAAAGACAAGCTTTCGTTGTTGATGGTTTCGTTAATACGTATTTTGAATTTTCCAATGCGCTGCTTGTTGATCTCATCTGTGGTCGGCATTTCCATCTGATCAATCGATTTGCCGGTAGCGCGTTCAATGGTTTGCTTCATGCGTTTTTCACGCGGAGCAACGAAGAGAATTGCCTCGCCACTTCGACCAGCGCGGCCGGTACGACCAATTCTATGAATGTAGGCTTCGGTGTCTGACGGGATATCGTAGTTCAGTACGTGACTGACTCTGGCAACATCAAGGCCGCGTGCCGCGACATCAGTTGCGACAATAATATCGAGCTTGCCCTGTTTTAGATGTTCGATGGTACGCTCGCGTTGCTTTTGCTGTATGTCTCCGTTCAGGGGTGCGCAGGCGTAGCCTCTGGCTTCCAGTTTATCGGAGATTTCAACGGTGCTGGTTTTGGTGCGCACGAAGATCAGCATCGCATCGATTTCTTCTGCTTCCAGAATACGGGTCAGGGCGTCGAGTTTGTTGCGACCTGTCACCGGCCAGAAGCGTTGTCTGATGGTATCTGCCGTGCGGTTTTTGATTTCGATCTTGACGATTTCCGGATCGTTCAGATACTTTTCAGCGATGCGTGCAATCTGCCTTGGCATGGTAGCTGAGAACAATGCCATCTGACGTTTTTCCGGCAGCTTCTCAAGTACCCATTCAACGTCATCGATAAAACCCATACGCAGCATTTCATCGGCTTCATCAAGGATAAATGTTTTCAGCTGGTCCAGTTTGATGTTGCCTCGTCTGATGTGATCCATGATACGTCCCGGTGTACCGACAATTACATGAACACCGCGATCCAGCGCGCGGGTTTGTACCCGGTAGTCCTGACCTCCGTAGACCGGCAGCACATGAAATCCTTTCATGTGTGTTGAGTAGGTCTTGAATGCTTCTGCGACCTGAATTGCGAGCTCGCGAGTCGGTGCCAGCACCAGCACTTGCGGCGCTTTGTTGGAGAGGTCAATCTGTGCCAGCGCGGGCAGGGCGAATGCGGCGGTCTTGCCGGTGCCGGTTTGCGCTTGTCCCAGCACATCATTGCCACCGAGTAGCAGAGGAATAGTCTGCGCCTGAATCGGTGTTGGCGTCTCGTAGCCTACGTCGTTCAACGCCTGAGTGAGAGGTTTGCCAAGCGCAAGTTGCTCGAACGTGTCTTTATTCACAATATTATTATCGCAGCGATGTGGTTAGGTAGTGGCTATATGAGCCAGTGATCGTGCGGGTTCAGCGGCCGCAAAGGTCAGGCGAGCGGCAGGTGAGTCGGGCTGGCGCCTGCCAATCAGGCATTATAGGGAGTTTGCCAACATTTTGTGAGGTATGTTCGTCAACAGGTGAAAACAATCACTAAACGCCTGGATTATTTTATGTTTGGTTACACGTCTTACGGGTTTATTCGGGGCATAATAGTGTCTCTCAATTCAGGTGCTGATATTTTGTTTGTTCTGTCTACCTGCCAAAGGGCCATTCTGAGCGTTGCAGCGTCACTGCTTTTGCTTTGCAGTGCAAAGATCGCGAGTGCCGAGACCATCAGTGTCACTATCGAAGATCTGGGCAGCGCGCTTGATTCCAGCCGCGCCGAGCCGGACGCTGTGCGGCGTTTGCTGCTTGAGGAAATTCAGCAAAGATTCGACGAGCTCGATATACAGCTGTCCGACAACGAGCTGTTGTTGCGGGAAGAGATCACCGATGAAGTCGTCGAAGGTGGCTGCAACAGCACCACGATCCGTAATCTGACCACTGAGGTAACACTCTCGGGTGATACCGGAATTTCTATCGGCCTTGAATCGCTGTTTGATCCGGTCGAGCTATCTTTAAGGGTTGCAGCCAACGTCAATGCAGTCGGGCGGGCACAGCAGATTTTTGGCTTCAGATTAGGTGATTGTGTTGAATTGGGCAGCGACAGTTTTGAATTCAGCGCCATAGGGCCGCTCGATGTGCAGCTGGATTTGTCTCTGGCTCTGAATCCACAATTTATCGATGACAATACGCTGCGTCTGACACCGGAGGTTTCGGTCACCGGAGAGTTGTTTGAATCTGATATCACGGTAGATGTTGACGACAGCCTGCTGCGCGGGGTGCTTGAATCTTTCCTGCAGGATGAGGTTGACGACATATTCAGTGTAAGTCGTTTAGAGGAAGAACTGGCCGACTTACAAACTTCTCTAAATGACGGCCTTATGTCAGAACTTACTGATGGCAATCTCGATATCGAGTTACCGGCCTCTGACGACGAACAGATCAAAGCGTTGTTTGAGTTGCTGACTCCGCAGGCTCGTTTTCCTTTAACCGCGCAATTCCTGCGTGATAACCGACTGCCAATAATCGCCGCGCTGATCTTTGAAGATGATGAACGTATCAATGACATTCTTGAGAATGCAGCTTTTTGCGAAGTGACTAATGTATTGCAGACAGAGCTATCGACGATGCCTGCATACCAAAGCAATAACACCAGTTGCGTTGTCGCAGACCGAAGTGCAGAAGACACACATTTCAGTGATGCCGCTTGTAGTGATTCGTTTGAATACTACCCGACGACCTTTTCTGAGTTTTGTGCAACCGCACTTGACTCACAGCGGCTTGGTAACGCCGAGTCAAACAGCTTTGAATTGCAAAGATGGACTTTCTCTCCGGCTACGCGCTTTGATGTAAGCGCATTGCCGCTGGAGGGCAATAATCAACCGTATGTGCAGCGCATCAACTACAAAAATGCCCAAAGTGACATCGGCAACTGCGCACTTGAAATGCGTATCTATAAAAGTGATCCGAATGCCGTCAACCAGAAACCGTTAATAGCATTGCATGGTGGTAGCTGGCAGAATCGGGGTACGGGTTTTCTCGGTGTGGAAAACATGGCAACTCAGTTCACAGGGCGGGGTTTCGTGGTGTTCGCGCCGTTTTATCGACTGATAAGTGATTCCGATGGCACCGCCGAGTGCCAAAATGCAAGCTTCGATGAGTTGCTGTCCGACGTAGAAGATGCGTTCACCTGGGTGCAGCAAAACAGTGAAACCTTCGGTGCAGAGGGTAAGCCCGTCGTGTTCGGTCAGTCTGCGGGCGGGCATCTCGCGGCTTATCTTGCAGTGCAACAACCATCAGAGGTAGAGCGTGCTGTATTGTTTTATGCACCGACAGACTTTACTGATTTTGGTGGTCAGATAGTGCGAGGCGAATATACCAATGAAGCCGGTATCACTATTTTGCAAGAGGCGGTCGGCGTTGAGTCAGGTGAGATTGATTTACAAAGCCCGCTGTTTGTAGAAAATACTTTCCCTGCAGTGGTGGCTGAGCAGCCGGCAATCTATCCGCCGATGTTTATGCTGCATGGTGAGTCAGATAGTCTGCTGCCATCAAGACAATCAGTAAGAATGTGCAACGGACTGGCAGGCGATGTAGAAAATGGTCCGGTACCATTTGACATTAACACCGACAGTATCGCACGAAGCTTTGCCTGCGATGATCGCGGCAGTCAGTTACATCTTATAGCAGAGGGCGAACACACACTCGATCTTTGTATCTCTGATGAACTCTGTGCTGCGGGATCCCCTGCCAGTGCCGCAGCAACCGCAGAAGCCATAGAGAGCATGCTTGCCTGGGTATCGGTCGATACCTTAGCTGCATTCTCCAACGTTGAATCAACAAGCGGCGGTGGTGGAAGCATGGGACTGATGCTGTTTTTACTTTTATTAAAGGCGAGATGCAGACGGTTGCGCGAATCTGTGCTGTAGCGACGGCAAGCGCTGTACTGTTAGCCAACACTTGCGATCATCACACCGATACTAATAAAGACTATCCAGCCAAAGCGCCACCAGCCGATGGGTTCTTTTAACGCGATCCACGCTATCAGTGTGGTGGCCGCTGCAAAAGTAGAAAAACCGATGGTGGCTGCAACTCTGCCATCACCTTCGGAGCCGTATAGAAACGCTGCAAATGCTGCCATTTCCAGTACACCCTGAAGCAACACTATCCATTTAATATCACCTCGCGGCCATTGATTGGGGGTAGAAGTTTTACCAGCTGATCGCGCGATCAATGGCGGGATCAGTATTGCCGCGCTGCAGGTTATGAGTGCGAACAGACGGTTGAGATAAAGTGCAGCCGCAGGTCCAAGTTCTGCCGTGGCCTCCTGTGCAAAGAACATTCGAAACGCAATGGCAAGTGCCGCGCCGGTTGCCAGCAGACTGGTTCTTTGCAGCCACTTTTTAGAGTATTGATGTGCAGGATTTGAGGCTGCGCTTTTTGAGTCTGATTTAACAGATAACATCACTACGCCCGCAAAAACCATCACCACTGCCACTGCCTGATAAACAGTCCAGGGTTCACCTGCGAGTGCGTTCATGAGCACAAGAAAAACCGCAAAGCTCGATGCGGCAGGGGAGGCCACAGATACCGGTCCGTAGGACAGCGCTTTGTATAAGAATAATAGTGCGGCAATATTGAGTGCACCGCTGAATGCAGACACAATCCAGGCGCGTGTGTGCCACACAGGCATAGCGTCTGTGGCGAGCAGGGCGATGGTCAGTAGCACGGTTGAGATTGCCATGACGCACCAGATTAACGGCAGTAGTGAAACCTTCTGACTCGTTACCCGTGCGGTGCAATCTGACGCACCAATTAAAACCGCACCGAGTAATCCCCAGATAAGAGCTGTCATAGAAACCTGGTCATAGCAACCTGCTCGTCGTGTTGATGGCAATCACCGGAGATGGCCATTTGCGTAAAGCCGGCGCACTATACCACCGTTCGCTGTTGTTTGATCTGCGTAATCCGGCATTCCGGGTTGTGGGGGTGAAAAGCGCTTTCTGTGCCGTTTTTTTTGTTACCGGTTTTTCGGTACAGGCGTGATGTGTGAATTCTGTAAGACGGGCGAATATTTACCAATATAGAAGATGCTTACAGTAAACTGTGGCCATGACAAGTAGCTGGCCCAGAGTGATTGCACATGCTGATATGGATGCATTTTATGCATCTGTTGAAGAGCTGGATGATCCATCACTCAGGGGAAAAGCATTGATTGTCGGGCCCAAAAGTCTGCGTGGTGTTGTATTGACTGCCAGTTATGAAGCACGCAAAACAGGTGTCAAGAGTGCCATGCCAATGGCCGAGGCGATGCGACGTTGCCCGCAGGCTTTGGTAGTTCCACCGCGATTTGACAGATACCAGCAACATTCCAAAGCGATTATGGCAGCCTTCGCAGACTTCTCTCCAAACGTAGAAGCCATCTCACTTGATGAAGCCTTTATCGATATGACCGGCGCCGACGGTATTTTTGGCAAGCCTGCAAACATTGCACGTTTAATTCGCGACGCGGTGACGGATGTAACCGGTGGACTAACAGCATCGGTAGGAGTTGCTGCAAGTAAGTATGTCGCCAAGGTGGCCAGTGATTTTAACAAGCCAAACGGTATAACCGTGGTATCTCCTGATGAAACAATAGACTGGTTGAATCCTCTGCCGGTATCACGACTGTGGGGTGCAGGACCAAAGACAGTTCCACGCTTTCATAAATTAGGGTTGTTGACAATCGGTGATGTAAGGCGTGCAGATCCATTGTTTCTGCAGCAGCACTTCGGAAGTGGTGCAGTGCACTTTCAGGCTTTGGCAAACGGCGAAGATCCACGTCAGGTTGCCGGTAAAAGAACAGCACGCAGCATGGGGTCAGACAGAACCCTGTTGCATGATGTATCCGATCGCAATGAGATCGAACAGTATTTAAAAAGGTCCGCAGATCGCCTCGGGCGAAGATTGCGTAACAAGGGTTATCGCTGCGGTGGCGTACGCGTCAGACTTAAAACCAGTAAGTATGCATTGCTCAGCAGGCAAAGCCGGTTAACCGAACCCAGTGATTGTGCCAATCACATGTTTAAAGTGGCGGTAGATCTGTTATCTCAGTTTGATGATAAGGGCCCCTACAGACTGGTAGGGCTCACAGCTTATGATTTAACTCGTACAGCTGAGCCACATCAGATGGATCTCTTTGCAGCCAATGCCAAACCAAAAGCGCTTGAGCATGTCATTGATGAGTGCATAAAAAAATTTGGTAAAGGTGCGATTACCAGAGCAGCTGACCTTGGTGATGCCCGAACCATTTCAGATACAACTCCGACACTGGATTTTATCGACGACTAACTACTTCTCGATACGAAAGAATCCAGGCGCGAGCCGAACAGGAACTGCTCGTCAAGCAGCAGCTTCATCACCTGAAGTCAATTGTTGCAAAGCGTGTTCAAGAAGCCTGGTAGCCTGCTCACGAGTCACAGAAGGAAAATCTTCGGTTTCTACTCAGGTTTCTATTCCGGGGGATCTGCGGGAGCGGGCACACCACCTCCCTCATCTCCACCATCGTCAACTGGTGGATATACCCGGTCAGCCTGATCGTTACTTTTCTCTTCTGTTTCAAGCCCGAACCGTCGACGCAGTACTTTCTTTTCATTTTCGGTTAGTGATTTTAGAACATCATGCGTATTCATTATTACCTCCAAAGCTACTCCGTGTAGTTGATACTGTGTTTAAAGTTGACATATTTCAAGACACAATCTACTTGGATGCTCAGCCATCTGAATGCAGGCTCCTTGTCGGGAGTTCACGATCCGAAAGGTCGCTGATACTGTTGTTCAGGCTGGCATTCAGCATTGGTGTCGCTGGTATGCGGTGCGTCATTTCTATCAGTTAGCTTGAATAGCAACGCTTTTGCGCATAAGGTTCGAGGGAATTATAGATTGGAAAAACCAGCCAAACGCTATGAAGCCAAATAAATTAAAACAACAGTGGGCTGCTGGTGAGCCTGCGCTCAACGCATGGCTGACCATAGGCAATGGTTTTGCCGCAGAGGTGATCGCAGCACAGGGTTTCGACAGCATAGTGCTCGATGTCCAGCATGGGGTAATGGATTACCCTGAGATGTTGTCTATTTTGCAGTCAACGCTCGCCTATGATGTCACACCTTTAGTGAGAGTGCCCTGGCTTGACCCTGGTGCGATAATGAAGGCCATGGATGCGGGTGCTTATGGCATTATCTGCCCGATGATCAACAACCGTCAGCAAGCAGCAGAGTTTGTCTCCTACATGCGCTATCCGCCGCTTGGAACCCGCAGTTTCGGGCCCACTCGTGTCGGTGTTTCGGCGGGTAGTGATTACGCCTCGCAGGCCAATGAACAGATACTTTGCATTGCGATGATTGAAACTGCCGACGGAATGAATAATCTACATGAGATAGTCAACACGCCGGGTCTTGATGGTATTTATATAGGGCCTGCAGATCTTACCCTTGGTCTTACTAACGGCAGGTTAGCGCCGGGTGCAGACTATGAAGAGCCGGAGATTGTAGATGCGATTAAAAAGATTCTCGCCGCCTGTAAAGATGCAGGCATTGTCGCGTGCCTGCACTGCGGTAGTGCCGAATATGCAGCCAAAGCTTTCGGCTGGGGTTTTAATCTTTGTACACTAAACAGTGATGCCAGGTACCTTGCAGCTGCTGCGAGCGCAAGTGTACAAAAAACTCGTGAATTGCTGGGCCAATCTGCCGGTAGCGTCAATGGGGGAGGTTATTGATTTAACCAGCTCCGGATTTTTGCTTGTTAGAAAATTTTGTGTTGTTCGAACCACCATTAGGCGCATGCTATTAGTTTTAGCGTGATAAAGTCACTTTAAAATGCTCGGTACTGGTTTAGTGTTTAACGGCGTTGCCGGTTTCGAATATTAATCATACCAGATCATATAGCCAGATCATGAGACCAGAGATGAAAATTCAACAGCACATACTTCAGAAAATAATTTTTATTGCCGCAATCCTGCTATTGGTAACAGCACTTGCTGCAGAGCCGGTTTCCAAATCCAGTGATGGTGACGTCGCGATAGGCGGGCACGATACAGTCGCTTATCACAGCCTTGAGCGAGCGCCTCAGGAAAAGGCGGTTAGCGGTGATCAAACCTATGTGGTCGAGTACAAGGGTGCGAACTGGCGATTTACAGACAAGGCAAGTGCCGACAAATTCGCCGCCGAGCCGGAAAAGTACTCGCCCGCCTATAACGGGCATTGTGCGAACGCTCTGAGTATCGGCAATGGCCTTGTAAAAACAGATGGAACTCACTGGGAAATTTTTGGTGATCAGCTTTATCTGTTTTTCGCGGCGCGTGGGCGTACGCGGTGGACAGAAGGTGAATGGCAAAGCTTTAAAGTCGATGCCGATACAGCCTGGGAAAAGCTAAAATAGTTGTACCGCCGCCGGCGCATCAAGTTCGTGTGTTAACTACACCAGAGATCAGGTTTTATCGATGTACGAGTGTTACACTTCAAACTTGATATCAGGGACAATAAATTTAAAGTTTTGGTCTGGTTAGTGTTTATAGTCTTTATGGTTATAGAAGTGGTGGTTCCCGTGTCTGCTATGCCCGTGATGAAAGCTTCTATATCTTGAAGAATGCAGAGAGTGCCTGTGTCTGCTGTAGGCGTCATGCCGACTGTAGTGCCTGCTGGAAATTCCTCGTCTGTATGCATCCTTTGCATTGTAGTTGTTATACCTTCTATTTCTAACACGTGAGTCATAACGGTAGTAGGCATCATTGTAACTATTAAGTTTGTTGTCAGTGCCGCTGCTGTTAGTGGTGCTGATCGTGTTGACTGTATTGAGATCGGTGGTGTTGGTAACAGTGGCATCGGCAGTACTGGCATTGGTAGTACTGGTATTAGTCCCATCTTCGCGGATGACAGGGTTGCTGCATGCAACCAGCGTCGTCAGAGTGATAATTAAAAAAAACATTTTCATTGTGGGGTACTCCTTAACATTAACAGTGCTGGTTTTGATGTTTGTCATTGAAACAAGCACTATTATCGTGGTGCGAAAATGAGACAATAATCAATCTTAACTTTCTTAATTGTCCGGATGCCCAGGCCCGAACCAGGCCCTGATATCATCATTTCATAAAAGCATAGCACAATAATTTTGCCAGGCAGTGAATCACAGGTTCGTTTCTGTCGCGGTCTGAAAAAATGAAGTGAAGGCGAACGTGTGAATTAAAATGGCAGTTTGTACAACGCAGCACCGAGTATTGCAGCCGTTAGTAGTATTGTGCCAATGCCCCAATGGCGTGCGAATGCCAATGTCGCGCAGATTATTGTTAGCAGTACGATACGCCAGTCCAGCGTGGACCACTCTGGTTGCCAGAAATGGAGTATTCCACGGGATTTAAGTTGAACATTGTGGAAAAATACGTGCAACGCAAACCACAACGAAAGATTTAAAATAACGCCAACGACAGCTGCAGTGATAGCTGCCAATGCATTGCGTAGGCGCCGTTGCTGCCCGACCCATTCTATATAGGGCGCGCCGGCAAAGATCCATAAAAAGCACGGCACGAAAGTAACCCACAATGTTAACAGCGCAGCAGCGAAGCCCATCAACACACCCGCGTCACGATAACCTGCCAGAAAACCAACAAATTCGGTGACCAGAATCAATGGACCCGGTGTGGTCTCTGCCAGTGCCAGACCGTCCATCATTTCACCCGCCGTCAACCAGCCAAATTGCGTGACAACATCTTGTGCAAGATAGGCGAGTACCGCGTAAGCACCTCCAAACGTAACTACAGCCAGTTTGGAAAAGAAGATACCTATATCTGACAGTAGCGCATTGTCTGCAGTGACAACCAGAACCAGTATTGGCGTAAACCACAGAAACAACCAGAGAGATATAGTCTTTATTGCGTTGCGAAAATTGCTGGCGGATGAAAAATTATAACTTGCAGCCTTGTTTATATTTGAGGAACTCTGATCAGTTGTTGCGGCCTGTGTATCAGGCAGTAACAAAAAGCCGGCAAGTGCTGACAGTCCGATAATGACAGGAAACGGCAGATGGAAAAAAAAGATGCCGATAAATGCAAGACATGTAATCAGTCGATGGACCAACCCTGTTAATGCACGTTTGGATATGCGTAGAAAGGCCTCTACAACAATAACCAGTACCGCGGCTTTGACGCCGTAAAAAAGAGCTTCGAGTAACGGTACATTGCCATACACCGCATAGATAAGCGCGAGTGCCAGAACGACTACCGCGCCCGGCAAAACAAATAGCAGACCGGCAGCGAGTCCGCCGCGCACACCATGCAGGCGCCAGCCGGTATAGGTTGCAAGTTGCATTGCCTCAGGGCCAGGTAGCAACATGCAAAAGCTCAGCGCATTCAAATACTGTTTTTCACTGAGCCAGCGTTTTTCGTCAACCACGATTCTGTGCATCAACGCAATTTGTGCGGCCGGACCTCCGAAAGACAATAGTCCTATCCGCGCCCATTGCCAAATTGCGTCCGCAAATGACGGGGTGCTAACTGTATGGCTTACTTCGGTGTTATTCATTTTTCATATCAGTTACAGATGCTAAGCAGTCCGTGCGGTTTGTGGCTTGCGTGTCAATGCCAGTGCCGATAAACATCGTAGCGCTATATTTGTTAAAAATCGTGATCTTTATGTTGCAGGAGCCCGGTCAGGGGTCGGGCACTGAAGGCAGATTGATAAACTTTGCATTCAGGTTGTGCGGTGTAGGCTTGATGACGGTTAGCCCGCTGGCTATCAGCGCAGATGTGATATGCATCTTTTATCGATAATTAATTACCCTGTATAATATCGATTGGTATGTTGGTGACAATCTGCAATGACTATAAATTGCCAGATGTGTTAACCGTAAAAAGTGTGCCTGGCGTGTAATTGATCCCTTGTTCCCTTATAACTTCGTTTTTATTGTAATACACATAAATTAAGGTAAAGTCCAGTGGCACTATCTGAAGAAATACCGAACATAAGTGCGAAAGCACTTACGGACGCGAGCCACAGAAATCACCCAGCAACGCTTAAAAAAGTCGCCAATGCGGTCGATAACATTGGCTTTATTACTGTCAGTGACACTGGTATAAACGCCAGTGATATAGAAACGGTACTTTCGACTTACAAGCAGTTTTTTTTAAGCAGTGCGGAAAATAAAGCCGCGGTTGATATGGGCTTGACCGGTTCCAATCGTGGCTGGGGTGACGCAGGTGCTGAGCAGGTCAATACTGATGCCAATCCTGACTACAAACAAGTATTCGACAGTGGCCCCGAACTGGCAGCCGATGATCCGCTCAGAAAGCATGCCTATTACGCGACCAATCTCTGGCCCGCTGAACCTGACGGGTTTCGTGATGTTATTACCACCTACTACCATCAGGCGACAGAAGTGGCGTTACTGTTGTTGTCAGCGGTAGCAAAGTCGATAGGTGAACCCGAGGATTATTTCAAAGACAAATTCGACAAGCCCATGGCATTGCTCAGGGGCAATTATTATCCACCCAGACCGAGTAATGCTACAGACAAAGATTTTGGTATTGCTTCGCATTCAGATTATGGTTGCCTGACTTTGCTTGCCACTGATGGTACACCAGGGCTTGAGGTGTTGAGTAAATCGCAGGAATGGCTGCCGGTAATAGCGGAGCCCGGTGTATTCGTTATTAATTTTGGTGAGATGCTTGAGATGTGGACAAACGGGCGAGTTGTCGCAACGCAACACCGTGTAGTGGGTGGCAGCAAAGAGCGTCAATCTGTACCGCTGTTTTTTAACCCGCGATACGACGTTAACGTAGCACCAAACGGTGCGGTAAAAAAAATAGTAGCCGGCGAACATCTTTCCCGTCGTTATGACGAAACCTACTTACACAGAAAGCGGAAAACGTCTGGCTGAGAAAGACAACTCAAGTTTATTAATTGATATCTGCCGGACGGTAAAATGATCTCTACAGCACGATGCGGATCCGGGAGGGGCCGGTGGCTGACCAGCAGGCTGTTGAAAAACTATTGCGCTCGATCTGAGGGCGTTAAATTTTCCCTCAAAATGCTCATTTATAAACCATAAACTGCGCTTTTTCGGTCGAATTTGCCTACTCAGCTCTTCGCTCATGACGTTTTTTAACAGACTGCTAGTCTCTTTTGGCATAAGGTAATTGTCATGACACGAGTATCTGTTATATGATTTAATGTCGTAAGCGTAAATAAGATAGGAACGTAATGAAAAAATTACACATACTGCTACTTTGTACCCTTTTCTTTCCATTCAACGTCGCATTTGCCCAACTACCTGCATGCCAGTCTCCTCTTGCAGACACTGATGGTGATGGATTTGGCTGGGAAAGCATAGACAGTGTTTTTCAATCCTGTATCGCGCAATCAGGCCCAGTCGCTGAGCTACCGGACTGCATTGATGACGACGGTGATGGATGGGGCTGGACCGGTACAGAATCCTGCTTTGTCCAGCCTCGCGACTTTGACTATACCTGTGGCGGGGATTTAAACGTCAATCTGACTCTCACCAATCTACAGAACGGGGAAGGGCGGCTGCTGTTTTCTGGCAACAATACAGCCTTCACGTACAGAACGGCCCCGCCTCCCTCAAGTGATATTCTTGTTTTTCAAAATGACGCGCTCATATTGACGCTCGAGTCGTACACACTTGGCGTCAGAGGTCCCGGCATTCGTCCTCTGTTAGTTTCAGTGACAGGTGCACCGGGCGGGTCAGGTGAGAGACCGTTTGTCTGCGTTCGTGATTAGTCATTAACAATAACATTCAATGTCGAAAGTCAGGAATGCGCCGCGCTAAGCGGCACCGGATCGGCAGTGCGATGTATGCAGATCGATAACAGCGATAATTTCTTTCCGGTGATTAAGTTAAACTTCCGTTGTGTCAGTCTTTGCAGATCTCCACCAATATAAAGAGAATTGCAGTATCCGATGATGTCCGGTTTTGAGCGGCTAGGAGTCTGCGCGGCAGAACCTCTGCTACTGCGAACGCGCCCTGACGGTGC
>CAZKAQ010000080.1:0-16786 GCA_964550655.1 uncultured Granulosicoccaceae bacterium | reverse complement strand
TGTTTAGCGATAATGACTCTGGACGCCGAATCCTCATGAATAATGCAGGCTAGATAATACCTTGTGCGCAAGCCTTTGCTACAGCCTGTGCCAATGTAGAGCAATTAAGCTTCTTTCGCAGTGCTCGAATGTAACTTCTAATAGTGTGTTCCGACAAACCCGCAATCTTCGCGATCTCTGTATAAGTCTTCCCATCACTTATGTAGTGTAAGCATTCAATTTCCCTCGGAGAGAGAGAATTCACATAATTGTCAAATGGATCTATATCAGAAAGTGCGATTTGATGTAGGTAAAATGCAGTAGAAGTTATTGTAGTTTCATTTTGAGATGTAAAATCAGACCACCGATTCGCAGGCAAACTTAAGTCAGGACAAATCGAAAACAAACCACGATAGGGCCCGGTTATAGCTGTTGGCACACTATAACCATTTGTACTGATTCCATGGCTAACTGCGTGTTCCATGGTGCTCATTTCATTGATTTTAAGTACGATCTCAGACCAGTGAAAAGGCTGATCGATAGTACGCGAGTGCCTTACAACCGGGTCGTTTACTACCAGGTTGTTGAGAAGGTAGAACCGAATCCACTCAAGAGGGTAAGTGGTCTTTACAAATGGAGCGATGTCTCTGTTGATGGCGAGATCGACCATATGAAAAGTTGCATGCTTTACTTCCTCATGCTCAGAGCAAAAGCTTTCAATCGAGCTTTGCACCAGATCGGAAGTTTGAGATATTTTTGTTATAAATCATACCTCTACGTGAGTCTACCAGTAATACGACGAAATCACTATATAGCACAATTGTGGGTAGTGCAAGCTATCCAAGATAGATGTTTATATGAACGTACCGCTTTCAAAGTATGTCTGAACGTATGCGTGTTTCGTTTGAATCAGTGAGTACAATTGATCCTCAGGAAAGGACCAACATGTTTCGATTGCGCAAAAAGGTCTTTTGCGATGAATTGGGCTGGGATATACCTCACTGTTCTGGAATGGAGGCTGATGTCTTTGACATCTATAACTCCTTTTACATGAACCTGGTTTGTAAGAACTCGGGTGGCATTGCCGGTAGCGTTCGGTTGATCCCACTCAGTGATGAAAACCTAATCTGTACGATTTTCAAAAGATGTCTTGAAGGGACTGAAGATGTTTCATCTTCAAATCTTGTCTGGGAGGGCACAAGGCTATGTATAGATGAAAGTATCTGCTCAAGTCGGGATTATCATTCTACGATGCTGCAACTATTACTCGCTTTATATCAGACGTGCAAGGTAGTCGGTATTGAGAGACTGATGTGTAATTGCAGTAGTTCTATGCTTCGTTTCTATCGTAATTTCGGACTTGAAATAGAGAAATTTGGGAATATGAAAGAACTCAGACATGGTGTTGTGCATTGCATCGCGTTTGATATTTCACCGCTAAACAAACAAGCGCTGCAAAAACATGCATCACGTGAAGGTCTTAATTGGCCAGAGATAGAGGGGCGGGGTATTAAACCTGCTTGCTTAATCACGGGTAAAAGGCCTTCTTATCAGCGTAATATAGAAATACCAGAGAACAGCGTAGCGACTGTTTAACTTAAATAGGTTGTAGTAACTATAAGTGATGGAATTCCGTTTATCCAGGTATCGTTAGTAATTGATTTTTACGATAACAATCTATGTGGTGACAGCTGGTTTTATTATATTTATATCCAGACACTCTGCCTCTAGATCAAACTTCAAAAGCATTCTACTTGCATATTCCAAAAAAATGAGATTTAGGCGCGATCAATCAATCTACATCTGCAACTGAGAATCGGAAGAGACACTTATACATCCTTGAATAAAGAGCGTTTTTTGTAAAAGATTTAGGTGCTGCAAATGCTGGTAATGATTGAATTGAAAGGTGGAGTTAAAGTAACAGGCCCGGAGTCTGAAAATTTAACACCTTCAGGCTCAAAGGTCGCAGCACTGCTTGCGTTAGTGGCCGTATCAGATGGTACAGTTTGTACCAAAGAGTGGGTGAGAAGTAAACTCTGGAGTGACAGGAGTCCTGATCAAGCCAAAGACAGTCTCCGACAAGCGATAGCATCATTGAAAAAATGTTTGGGAAAGTATGATGACATCCTGATTGTGAAAAGGAATGAACTAGCAGTCGATAGAAGCAAAACACTAATCGATGTGTATGATAAATTTCCCAAGTGTCATTCCGAAGAACAGAATCAGTTCTTAGCAGGACTTAAAGTAAAAGACAAAATGTTCTGTGAATGGATGTCAATAACAAGAGAAAAGTTTGCACACAAGGATGGAAATAATGTTACCACCAATGCCGAAAAGCAGCCCTCTTGTATAACTATCGGGATATCACCAATAGTCAGCCACGGTGAGGATTCCATAATAGTTGGGCAAATGTTGATCACTGAATTAACATCTGCTTTAAGAGAACTCGGTAGTTTCACTATTTACGACTATTCAGGAGGACCAAGAATTGAGGTTGCAACGATTCTTCCGGATGCAATGTTAGTGGAACACATATCAGCCGCGAATGGAGAGTACTTGGTGTCATTGAAACTAATCCGTGTTTGCGACAGAAAGGTTCTTTGGAATTCTATGTGTGGTATAGAGTCAAGGTGGCGGGCTGTTGACAAAATACCGATGATAAGTGTTTATTATACTGACCAAATAGCTAATGCGTTAACTAGCAGCATACTGCTGAATGTCACTGAGAGGCACAGCAGGTCTGTAACTTTTCACCAGTCTTCTCTTCGACCTGCTCCAGCATAGGATCCGCAGATCGAGCGCTTTCACATCGGTCATCCTAAAGTTACCAACCTTACTATCACCCGACATCAGCAGGCCTAAAGTGACAAATCGAAAACCGACTATTCAACTCCCCACAACCGATCCCGCAACCCCGAAGCCCGAATCCGCTTAGTATCACACGCAACCCCAACAGCCACCGAACTCCCATAAACCTCAGCCTCCCGCTTGGCTCTCGTTATCCCCGTATACAACAAATCACGACTCAACAAAGAATGCGGTTGTTCCGGTAACACAAGCAACACCTGACTAAACTCCGACCCCTGAATTTTATGCACCGTCATTGCAAAACAAGTCTGATGCGTCGGTAGTCTGCCGGGTGCTACTGCCCGTACGGTGTTATCTATATCAGCAAACCAGGCCATCATATTGCCCTTGTCATCAGGCCAGATGAGTCCGGTGTCTCCGTTATAGAGGCCGGTACCGGGATCATTACGGGTGATCAGTATCGGGCGACCCTGATACCAGAGCTGATTAGGCTGCATGTGCCCAAACCGGACTAACCTTGACTCTATAAAATGATTTATCTGTTCTACACCACGTGGACCTTTGTAGAGAGCGCAAATAACACGGTAGTCCAGAGAAGCGTTGAGTGCGGCCTCTATGCTTTCAGATTCAATAACATTGATTGCGGCGGGTACTGCCTGCTCAAGCAGTTGGTGGTTTAATGAGGTTTGATCGGGGTTGATGAATGACAGATCGGGAAAATTAGCATCTTCACCTATAGCTATAGCGGCTTTTGCATCACCGGCATTAACCGCTGCTGCAAACTGACCGATGCCGGATTTTGCATCAAAGCGATAGCTGTGTTGTAGCTCTACTACCGCATCTGCCATGCCACCTGTTTTTTCATCTGAGCCAATCGCATCAAAACCCTGGCAGGTATTTATCAGCACTTCACGTTGTTCTGCACTATAGCGGGCGGGTGTTGCTTCACCGACTATATCGCCCAGTACGTTACCGGCTTCCACAGAAGCCAGCTGGTCTTTGTCTCCCAGCAGGATCAGACGAGCACTACTATCTAGTGCTGACACCAGTGAGTGCATTAGCGATAGATCGACCATTGAGGCTTCATCTACAAGTACCAGGTCAAACGGTAGCGGGAATCCAGCGTTATGTTTAAATCCGGGTCGGCCCGGTTGAAAGCCGAGCGCTCTGTGTAGTGTGGATGCAGTATCCGGTAGTTCCAGTGACATGCCTTGCTGCTGTAATTGATTGACTTCACCGCCTAATGATTCAAGCAAACGCGCCGCGGCTTTACCTGTTGGTGCTAAAAGCGCTATGCGCATTGTTTGTGATGACTGAGCCTGCAACACCGCAAGCAATCTTGCGACAGTACGGGTTTTGCCGGTACCTGGCCCACCGGTAATCACACACAGACGTTGCCTTGCTGCAACCACTGCGGCAACGCGTTGCCAATCCGAACCGGGCTGCCGGTCAGGACTGGAGGCAGTTAAATCTTGCGGGAATAACTGATCAAGCAGCTCTGCTTGTGGTGTGTTGCTTTGTGAATCTTTTAAGTTCTCGCTGTAACTCACGCTGTTGAGCAATTGCAGCAACATCTCTGCGAGATCGCGCTCTGCCTGCCAGTATCGTGCGAGATACAATCGGTCTGATTCATCGAGTACCAGTGGCAACGTTACCGGCAACTCTGCGCTTTGAACAACACCGCTTTTTAACAGCTCGTCTCGAATAGCATCGCTGTCGGTGGAATTGATGGTTTCGGCGATGCCTGACAGCTCTACACAGACGTCACCGTTTTGTACTGCAGAACTTGCCAGTACAGCTGCACTCCACAATGTGTCAGAGCGCTCTGAGGCCAGTGTTTGTGATAAATCTGCAAAGGCAATATCTGCCGAGTTAACAGCACTGTCTTTTAGTGCAGCCTCTACCCAATCACGCATGCTGCACCTCGCCACTTAACAGATGATCGAGTTCATTCAGTAATTCTTCCGGTGGGCGTGCGTTGTAGATACCCGGCGGTGACTCTGCACCAGCCGCAGGCTTACCAGTTGCACCCGGCATACCGCGTACGAACAGGTAATACACGCCACCGAAATCGCGCTCGTAGTCAAAGTCCGGCATTCGAGCGCTAAGGTATCGCTTTAGTGCAACTGCATAAATCAGGTATTGCAGATCATAGCGATGGTGCTGCATGGCGTCCTGCAATGCGTCTGCATGATAGTCTGCGACATCATAGCCGAGATGGTTGGACTTGTAATCTGCAATGAACCAGCGATTATCAACACGAAAGGTCAGATCGATGAAGCCTGTCATGTAGCCATCGAGCCGGTCGAAGCTCAGGTCATCTTCAGCACCCAGAACATCGGCATCACGTAGTAACGCTACCAGATTTTCTGCCTGCAGTGACCGCACCGGAAAATGAAAGCCCAGTTCATCAAGTCTGTCTTTTTTATCCAGTGTGCTAAGGCAGAAACCGTCACTACTCAGTGGAGTATCTAATGTGTTGCGCACCAGCTGGCAAAGTGCGGGCACCCACTGTATATCCACACCATGCGCACGCAGTTGCTGTTCGGCGTACTCTTGCAGGGCCTGTTGATCGGTGTTGCGAAAATCCAGATACTCAAACACGGCGTGTACCAGGGTTCCGGCGTCTGCACCACGCGGGAAATGAAACGGGCTGTTGTAGTCAATAGTCTCGGGAGTTGCTGATGGCATATCTACCGCGTCGTGGTCTGGTTGTTCAACGCCATGTGTTGCGCCACGTGCAAGACCGGTGTAACTGCCAACACGCCAACTGGCCCAGACCTGCCGCGTTGCCTCGCGTGCAGGGTCTGTGGCATTCACTTCCGTTGTGGTTGCAATACCACTCTGTTCACTTAAGGCTTCACTAATTGAAATATCTGTACAGTGCTCTGCAAGTTTATCGAGTGCATCCCTTATGGGCTGCTGGCAATCAATAGTCTTTTGACTGGAAGACAACGTCAGACCTAAAAGCTGTGACAAGGCAGCATGCCTGGCGTGCTTGTTTGCTGCCGCACCTATCCACACACTCTGCTCTGCGCGAGTCAGTGCAACATAGAGTGTTCGCAAGGATTCATCCTGCAGTGCCTGTGTGAGTTCCTGCTTGCGGTCTTCTTGTTGATCACTACCGATATCAAGACCGGTTACACCGTTTTCAGTGAAGACGACAGCATCGCCCTTGACCACCGGATCTTTGCCAATAAAGGCAAAAGGCAACATCACAACCGGATACTGCAAGCCTTTGGATTTATGCACGGTGACAATTTGCACCAGTGCTTCATCGCTTTCGAGCCGCATTTGCAGTGCTTCATCAGCACCCTGCTCACGCCAGCGCTGTGCGGTTTTTAAAAGCGCGGCAAGCTCGGGTTGTTCCTGCCATGCGGTTTGCAGTACATCGGCCAGATGCAGATAGTTGCCGAGAATGCGATCGATGCCACGAGTGTTTACAGCCTCAGTGGCAAGTGCTTTTACACGGCTGTTGAATGCAGACATAAATCTCAAAATTGCCGCCTGCGGCCCTGCCTGCTGACACTGTTCGCGGCACTGCTGCACGGCGTCTTCAATTTGTTGCCAGGCAGCGGCATCATCGCGTTGCTGCAACAGTGCCTCGGCACTATAGCCACCCAGAGGTGATAACAATACCCGACTCAGGCTGGCGCTGTCACCGGGGCGTGACAGCACACGCAGCAACGCCATGATATCGAGTGATTCCGCACTGCCGAACACACTCTCCCGCGATTGCATGGCACTGACCACACCAACCGCTAACAGTGCGTTGCGTACCGCTTGCGCCTGTTTATGTATTGAAACCAGCACGGCAATATCCTTTGCTTCTACCGGCGTGCTGCCCAGCGTGGCATTGTTTAACAACCATGCGATGCGTCTGGCACAGGCGGTAGCCAGTACAGCCACTGAAACATCAATGTTCGGCAGTTTATCTTCTGACACTTCGCACCAGTCAAATTGCAGTGGCGGCAATGCTTCATCTGCGACTGTTAAAGCCTTATCTTCTGCAGCGCCACCGGCTGTGACGGTTTGATAATGAATATCTACCGTGCCGAACGGCTGGCTGGATTGCGCATACAGAGTATTTAATGCATTGATCAATTGTGTGGATGAACGCCAGTTTCTATCGAGTGAGTGTTTACCATTGGCGCTGTCACGTGCGCGTAAATACATACCGATATCTGCGCCACGGAATCGGTAGATTGATTGCTTGGGGTCACCGATTAAATACAGAGTGCCTGCAGACTCTTCACTCACAGGAAAAAGCCGGTCAAAGATCTCGTATTGAATACGGTCGGTATCCTGAAACTCGTCTATTAAGCCGACTGGAAATCTGGACTGCAACACAGCGGTGAGTCTCTCACCGTTACGGCCATATAAAGCCGCATGTAGCTGCAGCAGCAAGTCATCAAAGGTGCGATGGCGCGCAAGTAATTTGCGTTGCGAAAGATCATGAGCAATGGCAGATCTGGCGTTGTTCTGCAGAGTAACCAGTTTCTGCAAGCAGGTAAGCGCGTATGCATTCATCAATGAATCAATCAGCTCCCCCAGTTCTGACTGCAGCGGCTCTTTGCCTTTACGCACTGCTTTAAGCATTTCAGAATTGCTTAGCAGCGTCAGGCTTTGAGCAATATGCGAAGGCATTGTCTCTTGTGAAACCAGCTCATTAGCAAGATCCCTTGCCTCAATGACTGTATCACTGGTGCATGGAATTATTGTTTTGGTTTTAGTTATCAGCTTACTTTCAACACCAGCCAGAATCTGTTCTGACCAGACCTTACCGTCGGTAAGCCATGCACTGCGAAACTTCTGCCAGGCAGATCGAAAGTCTGCGACGCCTTGCTGAATCTGCTCTTCATTGAACTGTGGTTGCAACAACGCATCAGGGTCATTAATAACCGGGGACAATCGACTTAACACGCCACCAGGGGTTCGCCATGCGCGGGGAATGGCTTCGGTGTCTTCAGCATCCAGAGGGGTAATCTGATCACGCCACCAGGACTCGGCTGCCCGACTTCTTAGTGCATCTACATCTGCCTGCAGCTCTGCATCAAACAGCTCACCACTTTCGAATGCCTGCTCACGCAGCGCACGCTCACAGAAGCCATGTATGGTAAAGATGGCGGCTTGATCCATACACTGATAAGCAAGTTCTAATCTGGGTCTGGTTGATGCGTTATCGCGGTGTGGGTTAAGTACGTCATGTAAAGTGGGATCAGCGTCTTTCGGTTGTTCATCATTGAGAACCTGCAATGCAACGGCAATACGTGATCGCATCCTGGCGCGCAGTTCTTCTGTAGCGGCATTGGTGAATGTCACCACCAGAATATTCTCCACCGTTGGCGGCTGACCGTGCGATTCATCAATTAAAATACGCAGGTAGAGGTTGGCGACGGTGAAGGTTTTACCGGTACCTGCACTTGCTTCAATCAGGTGCCTGCCACGTAATGGCAGCTCGGCGGCATTGAGCGTGGAAGTCATGGCATTAGCTCCTCATGACCCAGCAACTGCACAGCCCAGGCAAGTACATCTTCACGATTTAGAATGTCATATACGTTGGTGTATAGCAGCTGCACTGCTTCTTCTTCGCTTTCTCCCGACCCTCCTCCGTAAAGGGATGGCAGCCATGTGTTTGCAGCTCTGCCACTGACAACACCCGCCAGTGTCGCGCTGGTATTGGCAAAAAAAGGCAACGCTTCAGCCTGCCCGATATTCCAGCCTTCAAACCACGGCTGCAATTTAACCAGCGCATCTGCAGGCTCTATTGCAGGCACAATATGTTCTTTGTCTTTGGCAATAAGCAGCGATTGTCCGTTAACCACTCCCGCAGCAGTGCCGATCAAATGCGCTAGCCAAAGCCCGCTTAGATGACTGCCTTTTAGACCAGAGGCATGATAGCGCAACAGACCGACAGTGCCGTTTGGCCAACTGACACCACCAGACATACGACCCTGAAGCTGCTGACCGTTCAACTGTATGTCAATATCGATTACCGGTATCGGTGTGGTTCCATGCACCTGGATACGCTGCGCTAACTCTTTGGCTTCATCAAACACCGTGTTAAAAACCAGCTCACCAAGTCCGCCATGTGGTAACGCACCGCTGCGTTGTAACAAAGTACTGGCATCATCAGCCTGCATATCGGGCTGCCCGAGCAGCGCATCCACCAGGCTACTGCGCAGCTGGTAGTTGGATAAACCGTCCATTGCAAACGGTTCTGCATCTTCCGGTTCCTGCTCTTCACGCCATAAGGCAATACCCAACACTCGCCTGCAATACCAGCTTGACGGGTTGCGCCAGAAGCTCAGAAAGTCTTCAACAAAGATTTGTAAATCAGGGGTACGCGCGATGCCGGTATTGTTCAGCGACACAGGATCAGGCGTTTTCTCCGGTGGCGCCCACTCGCTGGCAAAAGTGTGAAGCTCCGGTCGGCTTGAATCAAACAGTGATTTTGAAAATGGTTGCAGCGGATGTTCAACACAACAAGGCGGTTGATGCGGATGACGTCTGGCAAGATAATCACGCAACTCAGATACCAGCACAGACGGCTCGCGCGGTGCGTTGTCAGACAGGTTGCGAAAGATCCACGATAAATACAGCTCATCACGCGCAGAAAGCAGCGCTTCTAAAAAGAGATAGCGATCGTCATCACGGACTGAACGATCACCGGGTTGTGGGTTGGCAGAAATTAAATCAAAACCCGGATTAGAGTTCTGACGCGGGAAATCTGCATCATTAAGTCCGAGCATACAAACAATTTTAAAAGGTACCGAGCGCAGCGGCACCATTGAGCTGAATGTCACCCGGCCTGTCAGATACCGATAATTCTTGCGTTGCGCACCGGACAATGTGCCACGCAATATTTCAGCAAACATTGCGTGTGACATGGTTTCGGTATGACCGGAATTGACGGCATCGGTATCGAGCTCTGCCAGCAGCTCTCTAAACTGTGCAAGCGCATCTGCTTCAATATCATCAGGCTGTATAAAACGTTTAATGATTTCATTGATGCTGTCTACCCACTGCGACGGCGTGTGAGCCTGCTGCAATTTTTTGCGGGTATCAGCCAATGCGTTAAGCAGATCAAGTAGCTGGCTCAACAATACTGCCTGCTGTCCGTCTACCAGTGACAACGGCTGGATGTCACCCACTGCCGGACTGCCATGCGGCATAGCCCGACCAAGCAATAAACGGCGCAGTCCAAAGTCCCAACTATGCAGGGCGGCTTCAGGGGATTTGAGTATTTTATCCTGACTGCCGGCGGCAGCATAGCCGGTTAAGGTGCGGCGCACGCCGGAATCGCACAACCACTGGGAAATGGTTTTTAGTCCGTTATCGTCAAAGCCGAATTTGCGTGCAATTGCAGGCTCTGCAGCAAATGCCAGTACACCGGTTGCTTCAAACTCAAAGCCGGGCAATTCAAACAAGCGCTGCACGCTGGCCACCACCTGCGACGACTGCACCAGTGCGCGATCAGCAATTGACCACGGAATATAACGCGTACGTTGCGGGTTGTTGTGCTCTGCACCTATACTGCCGAATACAGCTTCTATCAACGGGGCATAACGATTAATGTCAGGCACCATAACAATAATATCAGCAGGGTTTAATGATTTATCACTATTAAAACGGTCAAGCAGATGATCATGCAGTGCCTGCAGCTCACGCACCGGGCTGTAACACTGGTGCAGCTGGATTGATCTGCAGTGATCGCTATCCGGCACTACGGGCGGCACCTCGCCCTGGTATTCATAAGGATGCAACAGATCCGCCTGCACAGCAGCAAGCAAACTTTCATCTGATGCAGGTAAGTAGAACTGTTCATCGTGTACCCATTCACTGCGATCACCGAGTAACTTCATCAGTGTGCGCCCACTGCCCCCGAGTGATGCGAGCAGCGCATTGCCGTTCTGATCGTCAGCCAGTGGCTCGGCGCCTGCCGCAAGCTTTAATCGTTCACGAGCGGCACGACGCATGTCAAGCAGGTCTGCCCAGTAATCAATAGACGGGTTTAAAAAATATAACGAGACTCGCCCGCTGCCTTGTGTATCAGAGCCACCGGCATTTGCAAGCCGGATTAATACATCGAGCGTGCTGGGTGGCAAAAAACCCACATTAAATAGATGCAGGCTTTGCGGCAGCACATCGGGATTAAGATCACCATTGTCTGCCAATGTACAAAACTGCTGCCACAACGACGCACGATGCGGTTCATTGACTGATTCGACCAACAGCCGCCAAAGCGCAGGCTGCCAGTGCTGTGCAGGATCATCAACACCCGCTGTAGCATCTGAGTTTTGCTCCCAGTCAAGAATCATCTTTGGCCGGTACACGAGGTATTGATCGAATACATCTGCAATACGGGTAGCGAGTTGTACGCGGCGGGTATCAGCAACAGCGTCGTTATCTTTGCCGATATAACGCTGCAGCGGCTGCCAGCGTTTGTCTGGTTCGTTTATGATTGCATCGAGATGGCTCAGCACCCGCAAGCGCAGTGCGCTTCTTTCAAAGGCTGATTTTTCCGGTACATCTTTAAGGCAGGTTTGATACAGCTGCCAGACGAACGCCGCTGGCATCAAATAATCAATATTTGCAGCAATACCGGAACGATCAGCAATTTGGAAATTCAGCCAGCGACCAATACCGGAATTTGCCACCAGCACGGTCTCGGTTGCAAGCGGATCAGCCAGTGGTTGCGACTCCCGCAGCGTGCACATCAGGATGAACAACGCTTCAAGACGGTTGCTGTGGTAGACGTGTAACATGTATTAAGACTGATGCCAGATTCAGGGCTTTAAATATAACGCAAATACAATCTGCGGTTGATTAAACCTGCACTCCTGCGGTGCTATAAAACCCCGGAACTTCAATATGGGCAAGGTTAATTTCAGATATAATGCACGGCGGCACCAGCAGCAGGATTAATTCGTATCAAAGTGGGCATAAATGTCGTTTCTTTTTTTTAAAAATTACTCAGCTACCGCGTGGCATTTAGATACCGCAACGGGGATGTTTTTTGGTTAGGATCATACACACCGCCGACATTCATCTTGACTCTCCATTAAAATCACTGGCAATGCGGGATGAGTCTCTGAGTGAGGCTGTCGAGGCAGCGACGCGCGCTTCTTTCGAAAAAATTATCGATACCGCTATTGATGAGCAAGCGATTGCATTATTAATCGCCGGAGATCTCTTTGACGGCAAACAGCGCAGTGCACGAACGGCTGTTTTTTTAACCCGCCAGCTTGATCGATTGCGGGACTCAAACATTCGGGTTTTCTACATTAAGGGTAACCACGACGCCGAAAATACACTTTCCGGTGCGATCGACCTGCCAGACAATGTGCATGTATTTTCAGGACGCGGCGAAAAATTACAATTAACAGATAACATCTGGATACACGGGGTCAGCTTTACACAGTCCCACGCACCCGACAGCCTGCTGCCAAAATTTTCATCACCGGTGCCCGGTGCAATCAATATCGCCCTGCTGCATACGTCTCTTGCAGGATCTGCCGGCCATGATGTTTATGCACCCTGCTCTGTCAACGCACTTAAAGACTCAGGCTTTGATTACTGGGCGCTTGGCCATGTACATAAAAGACAAGTCCATTCCAAAGCCCCCTGGGTAGTCATGCCCGGCATGCCACAAGGTCGGGATATCGGCGAGGCAGGTGCAAAATCCGCAACCTTACTGCAGATTGATGATGGAAAAATTGATATCTCCGAGATACCGACTTCTGCTGTGGAATTTATCAGTGAGTCGCTTCATATAAAGACCGTCGAAAATGACGACTCACTTAAATCACTGTTACGCGATGCAATGCAACACGCCGCCAGCGGATTGAGCGCTGCCGCCGGCGTAGTGCGGCTAACACTAACAGGCTCACCTGCTATTCATTGGCAAATTCTGCGTGATGGCGACTACTGGCGTGAACAGGCAGCCGAGCTCGCGCGTGAAACCGACCGGCTGTGGCTTGATAAACTTGTCTTCAATATTGAAGCACCAAATACAGAAAACAGCGCCAGTGCAACCGATGAGCTGGCCATTATCATCGAACAGATTCGCAACGAAACAAGCTTTGTTCACGCTGCAATGAAGCAGGTAGAAGAATTACTCGGTGAACTGCCAAGAGAGCTGAGAGCAAAGCTGCTATCTGATGAGAGCCGTCTACAAACATTGACTGCAGAGCTAAGCAAAGCAGGTGCGCAACAGGTACTTGCTCGAATGAAAGGCACAGACAGCCAATGAGGCTACAAAAGCTGTCACTGGATCGCTTCGGTCACTTTACCGATCAGCATATTGAATTTGGCAAAGCCACCGATGCACCTGACTTTCATATTATCTACGGCCCCAATGAAGCGGGTAAAACCACTACCATGGAGGCCGCGCTACGGCTGCTCTATGGCTTTCCTGCACGGGAACCTTATGACTTCAAGCATCAGCGTAAAAACCTGCAGGTATCCGGTCAGCTTGAAATAGATGGTCAAACGCATTGCTACACTCGCCTGCCTAAACGCAAAGGTTCACTTTGTGATGAAAAAGGTGTCGCATTGCCCGAGACCGCACTTGCCACCCATCTGGCAGGCCTTTCACTGGAAGACTACAGAAAACTGCTGTGCCTTGACGATGAAACCATTGAACGCGGTGGAGATGAAATCGCCCAGGCTGAAGGCGACATTGGCCGGTTATTGTTTTCTGCTGCCGCAGGCGTTGCAGACTTAAGTGAGGTTCTGTCAGAAGTCAGTGAGTCAGCGGATAATCTCTGGCGCAAGCGAGCCACTACCACACGCATTGCTACATTAAAGCGGGAACTCGCGGAGGTTGAAGGTGAAATCAGACAACTGGATATTTCAGCATCCAAATGGCGCACGTTAAAAAAACAACATACAGAAGCGCTTGAATCAGAAAAAAGCACCCGCGACGTCTGCAAAGCACATCGAATAAAGATATCGCAGATAGAAGCAAGTTTACGTGCGCTGCCCAGACTCAAGGAGCTGGACAGCATACAGACCCGCATTGCAGCGTTTGTAAGCTACCCCGTACGACTCGACTTTGACCCTGAAGATCTCGTTACACTGCAAAATGACGAAGCCGGATTACAAGCAGACATAAAACGTCTGAACAGCGTTATTGAAAACACCCAAATGCAGCTCAATGAGCTTGAACGCACACCAGAGCTTGTTGCCCTGTCTGGCCGGCTTGATGATCTGGATGAGCTGCGCGCACGTGATGTTACCGCAGCACAAGACATAGAACGCAGACGCAAAGAAAAAGAAGATCAGTTTTCACTGATGCAAAACGCCGTTCGGGAAATCGGTGCAGATGACACAGCAGACCCGCACAGTCTGGTGTTATCAGCTGCTGATATCGAAAGACTGGTGAGCTTACGCGACGCACTGCGCTCAGCAATAATGTTGCTCGACTCTGAAACGCGCGAAGTAGAAGCAGTTACTGAACGCTGTGACATCGCCAGAGAAAAAGCTGAAGATTTTGCATCACAAACAACCGAAGATCCGGTCATTGGCGATCTGCTGGAGCAGTTTAATATCGAGCACCTGTCGCAGGCTTATTCGAGTGCGTTGCAAAGTATTGCCACTGTCGAACAGTCGGCGGCCAGAGCCATGGATGATCTAACCACAGGTCAGACAAAATTCAGCATACTGCCAACCCCTGCAAGCAGCACAATCAAAGCACAGGAATGGTATGAACAACACACGGAGCTAAACCGGCAGATCTCTGAAACAGGCAGCGCACTGGCGGATCATCTGGAAGATTGCGAAGCGCGCAGTGCACAACTTAAACAGATGGAATCAGGCAATGCACTTGTTTCCGATACTCAGGCAGGTTCGCTCAGAGAGAAACGTGACCAGCTTTGGCAGAGCCATAAAGACGCACTGACAGAGGCAACCGCGCGACAGTTCGAGGGTGCCATGCAGGCGCATGATGCCGCAACTGAATCACGCATTGGTCACGGCAGTGAACTGGGTCAGCTACGACAGATAGAAAAGTCACTGACAGAAGCAACGGCGCGTTTCAAAACAACTGAACAGCGCTTAAGCGAACTGAAAAAGCAAAGAACACTTATAGAACATGAAGTCAATCAGTCTGTGGCTTCAGTCGGCATTGAAACTGTGCTGACACCTGCAGAATGGCTACAGTGGATGAAACACTATGACGCTGCAGTGGAATTATCAAAAGATATTGATGATCAAAAAAATCAGCATCAACCGACTATAGAACGAATGCAGCAATTGCACCCACAACTGTGTGATTCACTGGGTATATCCACACCGGATATCGATACTGTGATAGCAAAAGCACGCACACAGGCCCACACTGAAAAAGAAGACTCAGTAAAGCGCAACGCGCTGCAGGAAAAACTCAGCGAAATTGAACTCGAGCTTTCGAAACGAAAGAAGAGATTAAAAAAAGCGGAGGATGAGAAACAAAGCGCTGAAGAAGCCTGGTCAGCGCAGATGTCACTGTTATTCGGCAATGCAACAATCGATAGTCCAACCCTGGCGGATTCATTATTGCAATCAATAGAGCCATTACGCACCCTGCGGGAAAACAATAATCTATACCAGAGAACTGCACAACGCATTAATGCAATGGAACAGGATCAGGCGCAGTTTCAAAAAGAATTAACGGCACTTTGTAATTCGCACAAAATTCCAATGCAGGAATCGGCGGCCAACACCTTTCTTGTGCTTCGCGAACAATCGCGTGAAGCGAGAGAAGTAGAAAGCAAAGCAGCAAATCTGACTGAAAAACTGGAAAAAGCAAAAGCCGACCTTGAGAATCAAACGCAGGAACTTAAGCAGCTTACTCATCGGGTAAAAAGTATTAGCAGCATTTTTCCGCAAAGCGGCGCTGTTGATACGCTGCAGTCACTACGCGAAACTGCTATTAAAGCTCAGCAGGTAATAGATGATCGCACCGATTGCGATAAATTGGAGCGCGTTGTTACCACTGAGATGAATGCCGACAGCATTACTGATGCTCGCAATAAGCTGCAAAATACCTCTGAGGCCGAATTGCAGGCTGAAGCTGAAGCCACCAAAGCGGAACTGGAAAATGCAACACAGCAGTCAGATCTGGCAATAGAGGCTCGAACGCTGGCGGAAAAAGCATTGTCCGATATCTACGGCGGTGCTGAAATTGCCACACTGCAAGAGCGCAAAGCAACAATAGAATTGCAGCTTGAAGATGCAGCAATGCAATATCTCACCTTGTCACTTGGGCACACACTTGCTGATACAGCAATTCACCGATACAGAGACAAACACCGCAGCAGTATGATGGCGGCAACCGAGCGCTGTTTTACAACACTGACACAGAGTAGATATCCAAAACTGACGGCAGAACCGGATGCCGGTAAAGAAACACTTCTGGCAGTAGACAAGGCCGGTATCTCCAAACGCGTGGATGCACTATCAAAAGGCACGCGCTTTCAACTCTATCTCGCACTTCGTGCGGCTGCACACGAGCAGATGGTTAATCAGGGCACTCGTCTGCCTTTTTTCTGTGACGATATTTTCGAGACATTTGATGAAGAGCGAACTAGTGCTGCATGCCAGGTGATGGAGCAGATAGGGCAACAGGGACAGGCCATCTACCTGACCCATCATCAGCACGTTGTAGATATAGCGCAACGGGTTTGCACTGTGTGCCCGACGATTCATAAAATCAAATAAGCACAACAGTTGACACTACTTCGCGGGACAACAGCACAGACAGTCAGAGCACAACCGAATTGCAGGAAGCGTCAACACAGATTTTATTGCAGAGGGTGAGTTAAAGACCAATGTAATCACTAAATATCCCCCGGCAAAGCCGGGGGGATTAAAATTCTGAGCCGCTCAAAGCGGCAAGGGGCGCTTCGCGGCCCTTAAATTTGTGAGCCACCAAAGGTGGCTAGTTAACGTAATAGATCTAGTTGATCTAATCGCCGTTCTTCCGCTTCCTGGTTTCGTATGTACTCTCGCACTA
>CAZKAQ010000079.1:0-16806 GCA_964550655.1 uncultured Granulosicoccaceae bacterium | reverse complement strand
CTGTTTAGCTCTATTGACTCTGGGCGACGAATCCTCATGAATAATGCAGGCTAATACTTATTGATATTTGCAAAAGAAAAAATTCGCTGTGGAAGCAAAGATCAAGCGAGATGCCGTCGATTTCGTGAATAGACCGGGCTGAATTCCCGGTGGATGACGTGCTTAATTATACTTTGCAGTTGAATATTCTTATACTGCATTATCTATTCACCGGGATGAAACATGGCACTGGCAGAACAGCTAACAGACAAACTGGACTTCCCGGTGATCGCAGCCCCTATGTTTCTGGTCTCCGGCCCGGAGCTTGTTTGCGCCTGCTGCCTGAATGGTATTGGCGGCACCTTTCCGGCACTCAATCAGCGCACTACTGATGGTTACGTTGAGTGGCTGAACACAATCAACAAAACACTTGATGGCAAACCACACGCACCATTCGGCGTCAATCTGATTGTGCACAAAACCAATCCCCGCCTGCAGGCAGATCTACAAGTCACAGTCGAACACAAAGTACCTTTTGTGATTACCTCACTGGGCGCAGTATCTGATGTGGTCGATGCAGTGCATAGCTACGGCGGACTGGTATTCCACGACGTCACCAACATGCGCCATGCAGAGAAAGCAATAGCGGCAGGAGTAGACGGATTGATCCTGGTCTCAGCCGGCGCGGGCGGACATGCAGGAACCTTGCACCCCTTCGCCTTCATCAGAGAAATCAAAAACAGCTTTAACACCTGCGTTATCCTGTCAGGTGCTATCTCAACCGGTGAGCAGGTACTGGCCGCTAAAGCAGCAGGTGCTGATCTCGCCTACATCGGCACCCGCTTTATTGCCACCAAAGAAAGCATGGCCGATCAGGCGTATAAAGATATGCTCGTTGAAGCCCGCGCTGAAGATATCGTATACACCCCGAAGGTCTCGGGCATACCGGCAAATTTCCTTCGTCAGAGCCTTGAAGAAAACGGAATCGCTCTGGATGGTATCGACGATCCGGATATCGATCTCGGCAAAGAACTGATCGATGAAGCCAAAGCCTGGAAGACAATCTGGTCAGCCGGTCATGGCACTGGCAATATCAAAGACATTCCAACAACAGCAGAACAGTGCAGCACACTCAAACAGGAATACCGGAACCAGTTGTACGCTCTTAACCCGGGCTACTCATAAAACCGATGAGATAAATTATGTCAGTACTCTTAAACACCACAGAACATGCAACATGCACCTTGCAATTAAATCGCCCTGATAAACTCAATGCGCTGAACCGGGAGATGTACGCACTCCTGACTGATGGCATTAATGAGGCAAGTAACAACACAGATGTACGCTCCATTATCATTAAAGGCACAGCCGATATATTCACTGCCGGAAATGACCTCGGTGACTTTGCAGCAGCAGTACGTGAAGGTGGCACCTTCGACGCACCATTTTCTTTAATGAGCGCAATGCTCAACTGCGAAAAACCTGTTATCGCATCAGTAGATGGCCCGGCCATCGGCATCGGAACCACTATGCTGTTTCACTGTGATCTGGTTTATGCAAGCCACAGCGCACGCTTTCAAACTCCCTTTACAGATCTCGGTGTTTGCCCCGAGTTTGCATCATCCGAAACCATGCCGGCAGTACTGGGCAGTCATAAAGCTGCACAGATGTTATTGCTTGGCGACCCGATGTCTGCCGAGGAGGCAGTACACCACGGATTGATCAATCAATTGGTTGACAGTGAAACACTTGATGAAACCGTCAATAAAGTTGCCGCAAGATTCGCCGCAAAGTCAGCTGATTCACTAAGCACTTCGCGCGCGCTGCTCAAAGTACGTAATGCTGAATACCAGCAGATTATCGACCGCGAAGCAGAACAGTTCGGTCGCTTAATGAATACAGATGAGTTCAGGCAAAAACTCGATAATTTTCTGAATAAAAAATAGTCTGCATCAGATAATGCAGTAAGCTGATCAGAAAACAACCGGATACCTGTCAATGCAGTTTGAACATTCATCAAAAACCAAAGCGCTGATTGAAAAGGTAGATAATTTTCTGCAACTCAATCTTTATCCTGTTGAAAAAGAACTTCAGGAAAGCATCGACAACGCAGAGAATCGCTGGAGCGTTCCACCATTGCTCGAAGACCTCAAAGCACGCGCAAAAGCCGAAGGATTATGGAATTTCTTTTTACCTGAATCGGAACATGTAGATAACAATGAACACAAAGGCTTTGGACTAACCAACCTTGAATACGCACCACTGTGCGAATTGATGGGCAGATCCAGATTTGCCGGTGAGATATTTAATTGCAGCGCCCCCGATACCGGCAACATGGAAGTACTGGCACGCTATGGAACCAAGGCTCATAAAGAGGCTTATTTAAAGCCCTTGCTGGAAGGTAGTATCCGCTCTGCTTTTGCAATGACCGAGCCCGCAGTCGCATCAAGTGATGCCACCAACATACAAACAAGCATTGTCAGGGATGGTAACGAATACCTTATTAATGGTCACAAGTGGTACATCTCGGGTGCCTGCGATCCACGTTGCGAGATAATGATCGTGATGGGGAAGACAGACCCAGACAACCCCGACCGACACAAACAACAGTCAATGATTCTGGTGCCGATGAATACACCGGGAGTCAAGGTAGTGCGACCCATGCAGGTATTCGGCAATGATGATGCACCGGACGGCCACGCTGAAGTTATTTTCGATAACGTTCGCGTGCCGCCGTCAAACCTGCTGCTCGGTGAGGGCCGTGGTTTTGAAATCGCACAGGGACGACTGGGGCCAGGTCGCATCCATCACTGCATGCGTCTTATCGGTCGCTCACAACGCGTGCTCGAGATGATGTGTGAACGCGCTGAGTCACGCGTTGCTTTCGGTCGTAAACTGAGTGAGCAGGGAAAGATTCGTGAAGAGATTGCCTTATCAGCCTGTGAGATAGAACAGGCACGTCTGTTGACTCTGATGGCTGCCGATACCATGGACAAGCAAGGCAACAAAGGGGCAAAAGAACTGATCGCGATGATTAAAATTGTCGCCCCGAATATGGCATGCACAGTAACTGACAGAGCCATCCAAATGTTTGGTGCCGCAGGCGTCAGTCAGGATACCATCCTCGCAGACAGCTACCTCTATGCACGTATTGTGAGAATTGTCGACGGTCCGGATCAGGTACATATAAATCAACTGGGCAGAAACCTGATCAAAAGAATGACCGGACAAAGCTGACAGCTTATGACTGATGGCATTCAAACTCTGGATACAGATAAGCTCAGCACGTATCTGCAATCCGTACTGCCCTGGTTTGAAGGACCATTGACCGCAAAAAAATTCAGCGGTGGCCAATCCAACCCCACATTTCAGATTACTGCTAAAAGTGGTACTTACGTTTTACGTAAACAACCACCGGGCAAGCTTTTAAAGTCTGCTCACGCGGTTGATCGCGAATACAGAGTAATGCATGCATTGGCGAATACCCAGGTACCGGTTCCTGCAATGCATCACCTTTGCGAAGACCGCGAGATCATCGGATCGCTTTTCTTTATCATGCAATATATCCCGGGAATAACACACTGGGACTGCACACTGCCCGAGCTAAACACTGAGGAACGTGCGCAAACCTACGATGAAATAAACCGTGTGCTCAGTGCCTTGCATGATGTTAGTGTCGAGAGTATCGGCTTAAGCGATTACGGACGTCCGGGAAACTACTACGCACGTCAGCTCAAGCGCTGGACAGAGCAATACCACGCCACCGAATTTGAACCCGTGGCAGATATGAACTGGATAATACATTGGCTGCAAGAGCATCTTCCTGAAGATGACGGCAGAGTCTCTCTGGTACATGGTGACTTCAGGCTTGACAATCTTCGCTATCATAAAACAAAGCCTGTGGTAAATGCCGTACTTGACTGGGAACTATCAACGCTTGGTCATCCTTTTACCGATCTGGCTAATCACTGCATGCAACAAAGATTACCGCCATCAGACAGCCACCTTTCAGGGTTGGCAGGTATGGATTTAAAGTCCCTTGGCATTCCGACCGAGCAGGAGTTTGTAGAGCGCTACTGCGAACGACGCGGAATAGAAAAAATAGAACACTGGAACTTCTATCTGGCATTCAGTTTTTTCAGACTGGCAGCAATTCTTCAGGGTGTTGCCCATCGCGGGCGCTCAGGCAATGCGTCAAACAATGCAGCATTAAGCTTATTTGAAATGGTTGCACCACTCGCTTCAATGTCCAGATCTGTTGCGACCGAAGCCACCGGGTTGTAAATTTAATCTGCCATCAAAGCATGGCATAAAAAATATTTGAATTACTATTGATCAAGAATACGACCATCCTTAACAACAGTTACCGGGTGTTTCCTGATCATATAATCAATTAGCACCTCGGTAATCGGACGACCGTGATCGTAAGGCTCTATTGCGTCGTTCGCAAAAATCTCATAACCGTCACCACCGGTGCGCATGAAGTTGTTTGTTACTACCGAATAAACTCGGCTCTCATCAATTGGTGAATAATTGCCATTCCCGTCAGCCACCTCTACAAGTTTGATACGGGAACCCCGGCCGATATATGAGTTATAGGTAAAACGTAAACCTGACACCTGTGGAAAACGGCCACTGCCAACCTTGCCGTTGACAGCACCAACACCGTGCTCAAGTGATGCGACAATCCGCGCACCAGTGAGCTTCAGGGTTGCAATGGTATTTCCGAATGGCAGAGCGGTCAGAATCTCACCTACTGTTACTTCGCCTTTATCGATACTGGCCCGTATACCACCGCCGTTGATAATGGCGATGTCGCTGCCGGTTTCATCTCGCATTGCATCGGTCAGGAGGTCACCAATTAAACATTCACCGGATCGGCAGGTCATATTGCGCATTGTCTGAACACTGACAACTGCAGTACCGTCAGCCTGTGTAACAGCAGTATTTTTTAACTCATTAATCGGACCTGCCAGCTTCTGAACCATTGCATCAACTTCGGGTTCCGGTGTGATGTGTTTACTCAGCAGAATCAGATCACCAAGCGCCTGAGTAACCATCCCTTCGCTGTCAAAATGCAGATTCAAACGCCCGAGATACCGATCACGATCACCGGCCTGAACAATGTACACCGGATCTCCGTTGGCATTTTCTACCTTCAACGGATAGGCAGTATTTCCACCTTCTTTGTAAACACTGCTGATAACAGTGTGACTGTGCCCGCCGACAATAACATCTATATCAGTGGTATGAGAGGCAACTTCCCGGTCAAGACCAAGGCCGATATGAGTCAGTAAAATTATTTTGTTTATGCCTTCTGACTTGAGCTGCTCCACCTCACGATTAACCGCACCGATATAGTCGTCAGACCACACAACCTGATCTTTATTGGCAAAATTTATTGTAATTTCAGGAGTCTCTGCGGTAACCAGTCCGATAACACCGATTTTCTCACCACCGACATCAAGCACCGTCGAACCGGGTACCGCACTTGCCAGTGTTTCAAGCGCGCCGAAATCGGTGTTGGCGGACAATACGGGGAAATTAACACTGGTGACGAAGTATTCAAGTACACCAAGACCATTATCGAACTCATGATTTCCAAGCGCCATTGCATCATAGCCAAGCGCATTCATAACTTTTATATTGTCCTTTCCTGCATAGTAGCTATGAAACAGTGTGCCGGTAAAACGATCACCAGCGTCAAGCAATACAGAATTCTCGACCTCAGCGCGTATGTTTTTCACAACAGATGCCTGACGGGCGGCACCGCCATCACCACTGCTACTCTGCGCTTCATGATGTGAATGGGTATCGTTGGTGTGCATGATGGTCATGCGAAACTCTTCTGCTTTAACGGTTCCCGCCCAGGCACTGGCAACTACGACAATGATAGATGGAGCGATGGCTGAAACTACACGATCAGAGATCTTGCGCAGGTGAGCCATAATAGACAGGTGATTTTCGACAGACATAGTCGGTTCCGGTTTTTCAGCGGTGCCAGGTAGTGCGGTTAGCAGACGAAGAATATCACGCTGATCCGGGCAACTCGTTAATTTGCATTAAAAGTTTGCCGTCATTCTCGCCGTTGAACAGTTTATTTAATGCCGTCGACAGCTCCCTGAATCCGGATTGAATATCCATTCGGTACTTTAGTCGACCGTCCATCATCCACTTACCGAGGTCTGTCAGGGCTTCCCGACTCTTGTGTACGTAGTCAAAGACTAAAAAACCTTCAATAGACGCACGTCTGGAGATGAGCATCGGCAGATTATAGCAGCCGGGATTCTGCGTTTGAGCGTAACCCGAGATGTAGCCACACAGCACAACACGTGCGCCAACGTTCAGGAGACCCAGTGCCATGTCGAGCACCTGACCACCAACATTCTCAAATACTATGTCTGCGCCATTCGGACAGGCAGACTGCAACTGCTGCCAGACATCGGCATCATGATAATTTATTGCCGTATCAATACCGATCTCTTTTTCAAGCCACCGACATTTGTCATCAGAACCCGCCAGCCCGACTACATTCAGGCCTTTAATCTTGCCTATCTGGCACGCAGTTGAACCGACTGCACCTGCTGCACCAGTCACAATCAGAGTCTGGCCGGCTTCCGGCCTGCCGATATCGAGCAGTCCAAAGTAAGCTGTGATACCAGTCATCCCGAGCGGGCCCATATAGACAACAGCGGCAGACCGCTATTGGCCGGTACTTGTGAAAAGCTGCGCGCATCAGTCACCACATGACTCTGCCAGCCGGTCATTCCCTGCACGATATCACCTTCCTTAAAAGCGGGATTACGGCTTTTGACAACAACCCCCATACCAAGGCCTCGCATTACACTACCCAGCTCAACCGCAGGCATATAGGTATCCATTTCAGCCCACACACGCTGCGCGGGATCAAGGGATAGATAAAACACCTCTACCAGAAACTGTTCATTCTGCAGCGGTCGGATGATCGCTTCCTGATAGGTAAAGTGATCTTCACTTATAGAGTTCTTCCGGCCTTTTAGCCAGGACCCACTGCCGGTTAAGTTCGCTTTTCACACAAAGACCTGAATTTTCACTTGAAACGGGAGATTCAATGGTAACCTATCTATGCAAAACCTGTATTTCTGCTGCACGGATTATCTACTTTGGTATGGCTATTTATCTCGGACTCGGCTCCAACCTTGGTGATCGGAAACAAAACCTCAACGACGCGATAACCCGGCTCGCAGAACGCGGCGTACATTGCGTGCGTTGTTCACCAGTGATTGAAACACCTGCATTGCTGCCGGACGATGCATCGTGGGAGTGGAACATACCATTTTTGAACGCAGTTATAGAAGTTACCACCGACAACACCCCGGCGCAGGTACTGGCGACAATTCACAGCATTCAGTCAGAGTTCAAAAGAGATAACATAAAACGCTGGTCACCACGCCCGATAGATATCGACATACTGCTGTGGCACAACGAGCAGATCTCAACCGACTCACTGATCATTCCGCACAAAGATTTGCACCTGCGCCACTTTGTGTTAACCCCTTTAATTGCACTTTCACCTTCTTTAACCATACCCGGGCGCGGTAACAAGACGCTGCTGGAGTGGTCAAAAGAGTTACCGCACCACATACCCTTATGGATGGGTATTCTGAACGCCACACCGGATTCTTTTTCAGACGGCGGGGTAAATTTTTCAGCAGACACTTTAGCGAAAAACGCTTCTGATATGGTGCAGCATGGTGCATCGATTCTCGATATCGGTGGTGAATCAACGCGTCCGGGAGCGCAACACATTGAACCTGAAACCGAGTGGCAGCGAATCGGTCCGTTTGTAGAACAGACAGCAGGAGCGAATAGCAAAAAATTTATTCGCCCCCTGATCAGTGTTGATACCAGACACGTCGAGACGGCTGCAAAATCAATCAATTGCGGGGTGGATTTCATAAACGATGTGTCAGGTTTAAGTGATCCATCTATGATCGAGCTGGCTGCTGACAACAATTGTCAGTGGATCGCGATGCACAACGTCGGAGTTCCAGCCGACCCGAAGCATATTATCAAGGGTGATCCGGTTCAGGAAGTTGCAGCATGGCTTGAGTCAAAACTCACACTATGGACTAAAGCCGGTATTGCGCTTGATAACATCATTTTTGATCCCGGACTCGGGTTTGGCAAGGATCCGCTTCAATCACTTAAACTCCTGCAGGCTGCCAGTCAGTTTCGTGAGTATGGTCTTCGGCTTTTGATCGGCCATTCGAGAAAGTCTTTTATGAAGACATTTATATCAGAAGACATCAATGAACGGGATTTGGCAACAATTGGCGTTTCTATGCAACTGTGCCAGCAAGGAGTCGATATCATCAGAGTACACAATATTGCTGATCATATGTCAGCGTACCGTGGCTGGTCACACGTTAAAGGCTAACAATTTTTCTCTAATCACAGCCGCAGCCTTCATTGCAAAACCAGACTCCCGCCTTTAAAGACTACCTCCTGCTCACATCACTTGCAGCAATTTTCGGCCTGAGCTTTATTTTCACAAATATCAGTGTACGCGATATTCCGCCGCTTACAGTAGCGGCATCCAGATTATTCATCGCTCTGTTGATTATGTACCCGATCATGTCCTTTGCAGGGCAGAAACTACCGCCAGCCGGACGCATCTGGATCTTTATCTTCCTCTCCGGCCTGTTCGGCAATGCGTTGCCATTTGCACTGGTCAGCTGGGGGCAGGTAAAAGTTGAAGCAGGGTTATCTGCCATCTTTATGGCCGTCATGCCACTGGCCACTATACTGCTGGCACAGTTTCTCACTGCTGATGAGAAAATTAACCGCTGGAAAATGGCTGGTGTGCTGCTCGGCTTTCTGGGTATTGTTGTGCTGATGGGCAGGCACAGTCTGACATCAATAGGCGATGAAGTATTTCGACAACTGGCTATACTGCTGGCAGCAATCTGCTATGCGGTGAATGCAATCATTACCCGCAAACTCACATCACTCCCCAAATACTCAATGGTTGCGGCACTCATGCTTGCTGCATCACTTTTGATGTTACCAGCCAGCCTGGTGATTGATCAGCCATGGAAGCTCAGTACTGACACCAATTCAATTTTAGCTCTATTGATGCTTGCTATCGTCTCAACCGCGATTGCCACCATATTAATTCTGACAATTATCGAACGCTGTGGTGCCACCTTCCTAAGTCAGATCAACTTTATGGTACCGTTGTTCGGCGTATTGTTCGGCACTTTACTGCTTGGTGAGAGGCTTGCAGTTAACGCTTATATTGCACTTGCAATCATATTGCTCGCGCTGACGCTTTCACGACATGGTCAAAGATAAAAAACTGATTAATATTCTCTAATACAAAGCCACCCACCAGAGAATCAGAAGACAGGTCCCAGCTTAATCTTTGAACCATCGTTAAATCGATTAAACCTGAAACGATCCAGTTCATAGGGTACCGACCGGCCACATACCAGATCGGCAACTATTCTGGCAGCCGCAGGACCGATACCAAATCCGTGACCACTGAAGCCAGTTGCAATTGTCAAACCTTGCGGTGCAGACTCATGACCGGAGCCAATTGAATCAATTACCGGCACAATGTCCGGCATTGAATCAATCATTCCTGCCCAGCAATGCTCCACAGTCGAGTCCTTTAAGCCAGGCAGTTTTTTTTGTGCAAGCTTCATTGCCCTGGTTACCGCTTTTGTATTCGGTTCAGGGTTCAATACGCGATTTTTTTCAAACGGTGATGTCGCATCAGATGACCAGCTACGTGGTGTACTCCAGGCATCCGGAAAATCTTTTGGCATAGCGGGTTTCAGGCGATATTGATTCCAGTCAAGCTTCATGGCTGGCAAAAACGGCTTAAAATATTTGAACGAATTCGGCCCTATATAATGTTCAATACGATCAGTCAGCGCAATGGAGTAACCTTTATCTTCCCGGCGCCTGAACGCTATGTTTTCATCCGCCGCATTACCTGAAAAGAAATTCTTCACTGGTGTGGTTTTTAAAACTGTTGATCGAACACATAACTGTGGCAGAAAGATACCCATGTTTCCGGCAAACAAGGACGACCACGCACCACCAGCTAAAACCACACGATTACAATTGATCGTTCCGTGTTCGCATATAACACTGTTTATCTGACCGTTGGTGGACTCGACACTGCGCACAGCGCAATGTTCTTTTATCCTCACACCCAAACGAGATGCAGCCCGCGCTATCGCAGGCACTGCAATCCATGGTTCCGCACGTCCATCACTTTCTGTTAACACACCGCCGCACCATTGTGCGGCACCAGTCAGGTCTGACAACTCAGTCGCCCCGACAAGTCTGCTATGCAACTGATATTGTTTTGCCAGTTCAATCCAGGCTTCACGCTGAGCCAGTCTCTCAGTAGTACTTGCAAGATAAAGCACGCCCTTCTGTCGAAAGCCCACATCTTCACCAATTTCTTCTGCCATGCCCTGCCAGAGCCGAATAGACTCCATCATGATCGGCAACTCGGCCTCGTCTCTGCCGTGCTGACGCACCCAGCCCCAGTTTCTTGAAGACTGCTCTCCCGCGACGACACCTTTTTCACACAACATCACTTTCTGACCAAGACGCGCCAGATAATAAGCCGTGCAAACACCGATGATACCGGCACCGATTACAACCACATCTGCCTGCGCGAGCAATGGATCGTCAAAACGCACCGGCGAATGCTCGTTTATTGTAGTCATTACACTCTACATAGCCTGTTAGAAATCAGGATCCGATTCGAATTTCATTCTGACATGCTTTACCGGATGCATTATTGTTAGTTGTGCCGCATGCAAATACATACGCTGCTCTGTGCGTCCATACAATTCATCACCCAGAATCGCACAGTCAAGTCCTTCAGGGTGTGCCGCATGAACGCGAAGCTGATGTGTTCTGCCAGTGTGCGGAAAAAACGCAACCCGGGTTGTTGTGCTGTCGCGGGAGATAACGGAGTATTTTGTCAGCGATGCCTTACCGCGCTCATGACAGACAATTTGCCTGGGCCGATCATAAAAATCTATGCGTAAGGGCAGTGCGATTTCTCCTTCGTCCTGTGTCAGCACTCCATCCAACACTGCAATGTACATTTTACTGACTGTTCTGTCTTCAAACTGATGTTGCAGTGACTTGTAAGCAGCAGGATTTCTGGCCGCAATCATCACCCCGGATGTCGCCTGATCAAGCCGATGCAATAACATCACACCACTAACCTCCGGGTACCTTGACTTTAGCCTTTGCTCAACTGAATCAGTCAGTGCTTTGCCGGGCACAGACAAGAGGCCGGCTGGTTTATCAACCACAACTATGTGTTCATCTTCAAACAGTGTTTTTGGAATTGTGGCTGCGAAACTCACAGGCTGTTCATGCAGCGGGACTGTCACCAACAATCCTTTGAGCAAAGCTGGCAAGAGTTTTCGACACCTGCTACGACACGACGGGTAGTAGCGTTCATGTTTGCGCAAAGCACCAGGTGGTGAGGCACCCCACCAGAACTCAGCCAGTGCAATTGGTAGAAGACCAATGCTATTTGCGTGGTGTACCAGCTTGGTTGCCGCACAATCCCCAGCCCCGGATGGTGGCAGTACATCTTCAAACAGCTCTGTCATTGGTTTACTGCTACCGTCCGCACATTGAAGTTGATAACCATCAAAGAGCTGCCTCTGCAGTTTAGCGGAGACTTTTTTTCTGGTTTTTTTTATTAACTCAAGTTTGAGCTGATGTTCCTGTAACTCTGAATTTAAATTCTCCAAACCCGTTTGTATTCGGGTCTTCAGCAATTTGAGTTCATATTTATCTTCCCGACTCTGGTTGGCCAGCTCCTCAATCTGTGTCTCGCTTACTACGGCAAGCTGCCTGAGTTCATGTCTTTTGCGTTTTCGATCCTGATGCAGTTGTTTCAATGAATTAAGTTGTTGGTTGCAAGTGCTACGGTACTGTTCTATTTTTGATTTGACCTGCAGATACACAGAATCAACCTCAAGCTGCTCAATCTGTCTGCCGAGCTTTGCAATTTCATTTTCACCACAATGCAGCAGCTTGTCTCTGCTGGTTTCATCAAACACCGGCGGGACAAATCCGCTATTGCACCATTGACCACCGAGCATACCCGAGTAAGCCGCAAGATAACCCGTCTTGCCATTTACAGTTTTTACAACCAGAACGCCGAACATTTTGCCACCATCCACTTCATCAAAGCAGTGCTGTGGCAGATACAACTCTTTTAGCCGCAACTTCAAAGACTCCGCAGCCTGTTGTGCTGCAGCGTGAGGTGTTACATCAAAAGGGCTTGGGAATTCCTCGGGCAGAGAATCGAATTTCATTGCGACAAATAAATCGGTGTTGCTCATCGCTATTCCGTTGCTTCTGCCTGCGCCGGTTTTGTGGCCATATTCAATGCCTCCCAGCCTTCTCGATAGTATTCAATGATCGGCAAAGAATGACTTTGATTTATTTCTACCTGAAGTCGCGGCAAGTCTGATGGCAGTTGCAGCACATCGTGCAGCGTTTGGTCATTCATGTAACGTCCTTCAACAGTTTTACGCACGGCTTTATCCAAACTATGATTGGCAGCTATAAAAAAGCCCCATAGCCCGAATGACGGCACATAGGCTGCGGCTGGTCTGACGCTGTCAAAGACCACATCAAGCGTACTGCCGATACTCCAGAATGCACGACGTGCAAACCAGGGGGATGTTGCCTGGGTAATAATGACTCCACCTACAGAGAGTCGGCGCGCCACACGCTGGTAGAAAGCCACGCTATATAGCTTGGCTATGTCTTCACTTTCAGGATCAGGAAGATCGATCACTACCAGATCATATAAGTCTCCATTTTCGGCAAGCCAGGTCCATGCATCACGATTATGAATATGGACTCGATCATCTTTTAAAGCATCATTGTTAAGTGCAGACACAAGTGGCTGATCCGAGGCGAGCTTTGTCACTTCACTGTCAAGATCTATCACATCAATAGATTTGATATCGTTGTATTTTAATAGTTCACGCGCTGCCAGACCATCTCCACCACCGATCACCAGCGCGCGTTGCAGCTGACCTGCAAATGCTGCGGGCAGATGCGCCAGCACTTCATGATAGCGATACTCGTCTATGGAAGAGAATTGCAAATTCCCGTCGAGGTAGAGGCGTACATCATCTCCGCGTTGTGTCAGTACAATCTTCTGATAAGTTGTCTGTTGCGAGACAATCACAGGATCCTCATAAAGCGCTGATTCAATTATAGTCTGCGTCGGCTTTATCCAGAGTATGCATGCTACAAGCAACAACAGAGTGGCACTAACGCCAACAATGAACCAGTCACGCCACTGCAACAGCTGTTGACGGAATGACCACGCGACAATCAAGGCCACTACCAGGTTAACCAAACCGACAATCGAGGCAGTTAGCAAGTGACCCAGATAAGGCAACAGAATAAACGGGAATAGCAAAGATGCCGCCAATGCACCGATATAATCAAACGTCAGTACCTGACTGATACCCCGCCTTAGTCCGCTGCGTGACTCAAGAATACGGGTTAGCAGTGGCAACTCCATACCGACCAGCACGCCTATTACGCCGACTATCACAATCACAATGGGGTAATAAAACCGTGTATGAGCGTAGACGAACAGCAACACCAGTGCCGATACTCCACCGACCGCACCAATAGCAATTTCAATACTTACAAAAACCGGAATCAGTTTACTGGTGACGGACTGGGCCAGCCATGCACCAACACCCATAAAGAATAGAAACAGACCAATGGTCAAAGAGTAGTGAATAACACTCGAGCCGAGCAGATAAGTAGATAAACTACTTATAAGAAGCTCATAGATCAGACTGCAGGCGGCAATAATAAAAACCGAGCCTGCCAGTAGTGCGAACTGCCCGTCGCTTATATCACAGGCAGGTTCAGCAGCTTTTTCCAGTGGCGAAACACCCGGGTTATTATTGTCAGTGGAGTGGCTGCCGCCATCATTGTTAATCAAACTCCTTTGCTACCGTAAATACCTTGCAGAACCCCCGGCAGACTAGCTGACCAACACAGCAGCAATAATAATACAGACACCAAGCATCATAGAGCCGGCAAGCACCGCCAGTGCACGATTCTCTTTGTTGGCCACTTCTTCTGCGAGGTTTCCGGGAGTCAGCCAGTCAACTACTTTGAAACCGATAACACCCATCACAATACCCACTATTGAATAAACAATAGTAGATGCAAGTTCGCCAGCAAAGCCAGACAGGCCACTCTGCTGCGCCAAAGCCAGTTCAGTGACAGTCAGCATCGCAATAGTAACCGCAGATTTTATCTTAAAGCAGTTCAATCTTGATTCTCCATTTAATCTATTCAATAGGTTTGTTGTTGAAAAATTTACTTACCGACGCGCGGCCCGCCGCCAACGTAGGCGCGACCGTCTTTTGAACGCAAGACCTCATTGGCACCGGTGCCGGGTACAGACTCAGTGCTGCCTCCACGCACAGCATACCAGCCAGGCAGTCCGACGATTGCGACAACTAATAATGCCAGCAAAGGGTAATGCAACTGTTTCACTGAAACTCCTTTTGCGCTTTCCGCTTCGGCTTGCCATTTGGATCAAAACGGTTTTTAAGAGTAACTGTTATGGAAGATGCCACAGCGGCAATCGACTTCAATTTTGAGCGACACAGCATGATCAGTAGAAAACTTAAAACCGCGGCCACTATAAACGGCGACCTTGAAGTTCGGTTTGGTTCGGTCTTTAAGCTCATAGCGGCACTACTCTGTGTGGAACCCGGTTCTACAGAGACAAGCGCTTTGTAGGTATCAGGTTCATCAACGCGTACATGCCAGGTGAAGCTGCGTTTACTCTCATCCCATCGACCATCACTGTCAATCCCGGTTTCACGCCAAAACTCGAGATACTTCGCATATACCGCTTCACCCTTACCATCCTCCAGCCAGAAATTAACACCCAGCCACTTATTAACATCCAGTTTGCTAACCACAGTATCCATCTGAACCATGGTACCGGGCTCTTCTACTGCGATGGTTTGAAGTAGAACACCTGTAGATTCTGTGTGAAGATCGACTGAGTTCAAAACTTCCTCACCACCCAGATTAAGATATAAATGCAGTCCCAGCATCAATGGCAATGCCGATAAAAGACCGACAATTGAATGCTTCCAGCGATTCATATCCAGTGACTCTGTGCTCTTTCCCAGCGCCACCAGAATTTCATTATCAGGTATTTTCCGTGAGCGGAAAAATTCAACTTCTTTCGGTTCGTTGTCGGCGTTAAGGCGAGTCTCAGAGCTGACGAAATATCTGAGTTTACTGCCGCCCGGACGAACCGGCAAAGACACCGTTTGTGTTTGTTCAGCGGACAAAAGACTTTCACCAAGCTTTGGCTGATAACTAAACTCACCTGCTGCAAATTGCAGCTTCCACTTACCGTGTTCGTATTTCTTGTCTGATGTCGATGGCAGCGAGGGTTTATCGGGGATATATTTTTCCGCCCAGTAACGGGCGCTACCATCATCAACTAACCATGCGATTTCGCGCCGTTCATTTAGCATCCACCAAGTGGTATAGCGCCCAAAATTCGTTTCCCACTCACCTTCATCATATTCTTTAAGCCGACCGCTGAATAATTGAACACCAATTGCCTGCCAGCGCTGATCATTAAAGTCAAAGAAATCTCCAATAGTAAAATTGGATTCGAGATCGATTGCTTTATTCCAGCGCTCAAGATGTATGTTCTGCGCCGGATGCACTGCATCACAACCGCAGTATTGGCAAATCACATACTTCGACTCCGGATTCTGGCGCGCCAGACCACCGCCACAGTTCACACAGCGAAAGATCTCTGCTGCATCGCGGTCAAGCACTTTTACACCTTCTACCAGTCTGGCACTGATGCGGGCTTTGGTTTGCTCGAGTTCATTGTGAAACTGCGGATGCTGTAGCTGCAGATCAGGTATTGCCTGAAGAGCTGATTTTTCATGCCCGGCATCGATGTGTTGCTGCAGCACACCGAGAACTTTGTCCGGGTGCATACCAACAAGGCGTTTTGAAATTTGCATAAGTATTAGTGTACTTTATCTGTCAGCGCCAGACGACCTCAGCACCCCGTATCACGCGACTGCGTGAGATTTGAATATCGTTGTCTCCACACTCGATAGACATCTTCACTCCCTTACCCATCACATCAACACAGACCAGAGACTCACCAGGCACAATGGCGACTGGCAGCGACCCCTGGACACCGGCTACCTGAGCGTCGACCCGCTCTGAAACAAACCAGTCCTCTGCGTCTATTTTGACACTACCGCCCACCTTCGCAGCAAGCACCGATTTTACCTGTGCTTTTGCATCTTCATTCTTGTGTAAGCGGTAAACTCCATCATCTTCTTCAAGCCATTGATGATATCCATCCTCAAACTCAAGCCACCATTCATCCCAGAATCCTTCTGCATAACTAATACGAACACGACCGGTAACAACAAAGCGGCGGTCGAACAATTCACCGCGCTTACCAAGTTGCAACATCGAGGGGGCATCTATTGCATGCTCGTACAGACCGGCAACCTCCCAGCCATTACTGCCCATGTAGACCCAGTTATCGCAATGCGGGCAGGCCATGCTGCGTGTGTGCGCAGTAGTGCCGTCAATTGCCACACCACAGGACGGGCAGGAAACAGAAACGCTGTGAGCCATATTTGCTAAAGTCCTATATTCACGCTGAACGCCAGCCCGGACTATTCATGAAATGGCGAGCATATCGCGCTGAGATTTGGCTTCACAGTGAATTTTCTTCTTGCG
>CAZKAQ010000078.1:0-17181 GCA_964550655.1 uncultured Granulosicoccaceae bacterium | reverse complement strand
TTAACCCGTCAACGGTTTTCAAGACCGCCGCATTCGACCACTCTGCCAACTCTCCTTGGGGGTTCGCGTGGTGCGAAGTGGCAGAATTCTACTTAAATGTTTGCATAAAAGCCATGCTTGACACTATGCTGGATATTGAAATTTGGACATAACGGCCCTATTGTCTACCTCAAGCGGTATATTTAATCGCAGGCAAACCGCCCGCTTATTGCCTAAATAATTGTTTTTAATAGAGAAACTGGAGCTTACATTGGCTATTCAAACACTGGATCGCGCAACGAGTGCGGTCAGCACAAATAAAATATTGCGCGATACCTATCGCTTGCTTTCCATGACACTGCTATTTTCGGCCTTTTGTGCCGCTGTGTCGTACTTCCTGAGACTGCCACACATGGTCAGCATGGTCTGTTCGATCGCTGCGATCGGCATGTTGTGGTTTGTACTGCCAAAGTTTGCCAACTCCTCGAAGGGTATAATGATTGTATTCGCGGTGGTCGGCCTGCTTGGTGTCGGTCTGGGTCCAACACTTAATTACTACCTTGGTACCGCAAACGGTACGACTCTGGTGGCAACTGCCCTCGGCGGCACCGGTGCGATCTTCATGGGACTGTCTGGCTACGCTCTGGTCTCCAAGCGTGACTTTAGCTTCCTGGGCGGATTCCTGTTCGCAGGTTTTATGGTTGTGATTCTGGCAATTGTCGCAAGCTTGTTCATTAATATGCCTGCGCTGAACATTGTGATTTCTGCAGCGATAATCTTGCTGATGAGTGGATTCATTCTGTTTGATACCAGCCGTATTGTTAACGGCGGTGAAACTAACTATGTTATGGCAACTGTCAGTCTGTTCCTTTCTATCTACAACATCTTTCATAGCCTGCTAATGCTGCTGGGTATGGCTGGTGACGACTAGTCTGATCTCATAAGGCGGTAACGCTTAGCCTGAGGTGTAACTGTCTGAAAGCCCCGGTACTGTCCGGGGTTTTTTTTGACCAAAATAAAGAGAGCAATGTCATGGAAATGGGATTCAAACTCATACTGGCTGCCATGTTTCTGTTCATGGCGTGGCGGCTTTGGCCTGCCGCTAAAAACATGCTGCAGAACGGTCCTAAGGGAAGTTCGGATGACTGGGTGACGTTCGGCTTGTTAATTGGTGGCGTGGTGCTGTTTATCTTATTGCTTATGAAGCTTGTTTGAATGGACTGGATAGTTGTTACGTAATCTGAAGGTTTGAAATTCGCAGGTGCTCGATCAGTCACCAGGTTAATGCGTTGAGGCTTATCACCCTGCCTTGAACCTGCGCTGCGACTTTACTTTTAGAGCTTGCCACGTCCCGGGACGTGGCTTTGCAATTTTAATGGATAGATGACGGGTCATTTTTATGACGCAATGCGTCAATAGTTAGACGCATTGGTCAAGAATCCGTCAGATTACTCGCCTTCGAGCAGGGCTTCCCAGGTAAAGCCGCTGCCTTCAAGAATTCGGCGCAACTTCTTCAGGGCTTCCATTTGAATCTGGCGAACGCGCTCACGAGTTACACCCAGCTCACGGCCAACATCTTCAAGCGTTGTACGCTCGTAACCATGTAAACCGAAGCGGCGAACAATGACGTCGCGGTGCTTGGGCTCAAGCTTCATCAACCAGTTGTTGATCTGCTTGTGCGTGGTGTCGTCCTGTAGTCTCCAGGCGGGATCCGGGTTGTTGTCGTCGGGGATGATATCCAGCAACGGTCGGTCACCGTCCGGCCCGAGAGACACATCTACAGAGGTTACGCGATCACGCAGACCCAGTAGTCGCTTGACGTCGGCAACCGGCTTTTCACACTCGGCTGCGATGTCTTCAACTGTTGGCTCTTTGTCCATCTTCTGCTGTAAGCGACGCTCCGCCTTGAGGTAGACATTCATTTCCTTGACCACGTGAATAGGCAGGCGAATCGTGCGAGTCTGGTTCATTAACGCACGCTCGATGGTTTGTCTGATCCACCAGGTAGCGTAGGTTGAGAAGCGAAAACCTCTTTCAGGGTCAAACTTTTCAACCGAATGAATAAGGCCAAGGTTGCCTTCTTCTATGAGGTCAAGAAGCGTTAAACCTCTATTTAAATAGCGTCTGGCGATCTTTACCACCAGGCGCAGATTGCACTCGATCATCTTGGCGCGGGATTTTTCGTCGCCTTTCTGGGCAAGCCGCGTGTAGTGTTTTTCTTCGTCCGCTGTCAGCAACGGAGAATGTTCAATCTCCTTCAGGTAGAGCCGCGTCGCGTCCATATCACGCGATCTGGCTTTGCTGCTCGGGGAGGCTTCTTTGGTTCGACGTAGCTGATCGGCAAAAGACTCTTCTTCCTCTTGCTCGTCCTCTACCTCATCTACGACATCTTCTTCACGTGCGCTGTGTGTTAGCCGCTCGTCACTCGAATCCCATACTAGTTCACTCTGGCCCATCTCAATCTCCGCAATTTTCGTTTTATAGTTATTGTTATGCGAAGTCTTTCCCGGATCTCAAGATCCGGGTTATGCCGTTCTTATGGCACGCTTGCGACTTCGTTGCGTTAGAAGATGCAAGTTTTATGCCAATAGCCGTTTAGAGTGCCGGTAAATAGTCAACCGGATTGACTGGCTCGCCGTTTTGGCGAATTTCGAAGTGCATTTCATGGTTGCCAGAATCGTTTTTACCAACCGCTGCTATGAGATCTCCAGCCTTAACCACTTGATTTTCCTTCACAAAGATTTCACTTACCTTTGAGTAGGCACTCAGGAAGTTATCATCGTGACGTAAAATTACCAAATTGCCATAACTCGCCAGATCTCTGCCACTGTAAACCACTTCTCCGTCAGCCGCTGCCTGTACGGCTGCATTAGCACCCGGATCTATGTCGAGGCCCTGACGGTTAATTTCGCGTAGGTCAAAATCTTTGGTGATTGTACCGAGCACCGGCCAATTCCAACCGCGGGCGCGTGTATTCACAGTGACGCGCTTGGTAGGCGCTGCAGAGTTCGCATCGACAATTTCCACGCTGCCTGCTGTTGGCACAGGTATCCGGGTCGAGGTAACCGGTTGTCGATCAACATTTACAGATTGGACTATGGTCTCAACACCCTGTGGCCTAACCACCGCAGTACTTCCCGCTTGCGGTGCCGGAGCAACTGTGCCGTCAGCTACAAAGATCGGCTGATCATCGAGGAGATCGTCACCAGTTGCGGCATCGACGACACCAATGATTTCTTCACGAGCCACTGGTGGCACGACTACATCGGTGCGAATACGATTTGAGTCAGCTCCCGCACCGGCTGTTGTTTGGGTGGTATTGGGTATCACCACTGGCTGCCCCACGGCAACTCCTTCTGCACCGCCAATAGGCGCGACGCGATCATTGCTGGCAACAGCGGTTGGGCGACTGGCGACGGCTTCTTCACCACGCTTGTTGCGTAGCAACTTTATCCGTTGCCCCGGAACCAGCTCTGCCAATTGCAGGGAGTTAACGCTCTTCAGCGAATCAGGATCTATTTTGTAGCGACTGGCGACAGATTCCAGCGTGTCTCCCGGCTGCACAACATACGAATTCTTATCGATGCCTAAGTCAGGAATCTTTACCGTGTCCAGAGTTTCAAGGATACCGCAGCCACTGGTAAATGCGACCGTGGAAGCAGCAATGATGGCGGTGCCGAGCAGTTTCTTTTTCATTTTCAACCTGTGCGTATAAGTTGGCCGGGTTCAATCGCTCGAATTCAATGCCAGGCTGAAGCATGCGAGATACTCAGTGGCAGTAGGTAATCCAGCGTTGAAACACTAATTGATTTGCAACCAGCAGTGCGTATTCACCGGTTGTTGGCTATTTATACGGTAGGTACAAAAAATCTGCAATGAAAACAGGGCGGAAGAGCCACTTCTTAAACCAGTTACTACGTAGTTGTAACGTTTTAGAGAAGAAAATGGCCAATCCGGGCATTAAATGCCGTTGATTTTTTCATCCGGGCAGGACTTAACGGATAACCGAGCAGGCCATGCCCATCGCCACCCTCAACAAAGGCCCGCAAGAAACGGCACAAAAAAGACCGGGGCGATCTGTTGGGTCTGCAGGCGTCCGTCGTCGCGCAAACGTATCACTGACAATTGCTGCGAACCTGCCTGTGTTGAATCAGCTCTTGGTGAGTCAGACCGGCAGCCAATCGGCCCGATCAACACGCCACCGGGGCGCAGCTGATCAATCAACTCGCGAGGCACCTGCGACATAGCTGCCGTTACCATGATTGCGTCAAACGGCGCCTCTGCAACCCAGCCATCGAATCCGTCTGTATATCTGGAACTGACGTTACGGATGCCCATCTGCGCAAACTTGCGACTGCAGCGATGTGCGAGGGTTCGAACACGTTCAACGGTGTATACCTTATCGACAAACATAGATAGCACGGCCGCCTGAAAACCCGAGCCCGAACCTATTTCAAGTACCTTTGCAGGTGCTGAATCTTTATCAACCGCTCGACTTTCAAGTAACAACTGAGTCATCAGTGCCACTATATAAGGTTGCGATATCGTCTGCCCTTCGCCTATGGGTAATGAACAATCTTCATAGGCACGCGACTCCATTGCTTCATCGACAAACATGTGTCGCGGCATTTCAATAAATGCATTGAGTACGTCTTCATTATAGATACCCTGCTCACGCAGTCTTGCAACCAGACGTTTGCGGGTTCTGACAGAGGTCATGCCTATGCCTCTGATTCGAGCTTCCATATTCATACCGCATCTCCGGAAAAAGTTTGTGTCAGTGACTCAATACGCTCATGTGCAGTCATGTCGTAAGACAGAGGTGTTACTGAAACTTCACCACCTGCAACAGCATGAAAGTCAGTACCATCAACATTATCCTGTGGATCGCCCACGGCACCGATCCAGTAGATTTTTGCTCCGCGCGGATCGGTATGTTCGATATCACTGAAGCTGCGTCCTCGACGCCCCTTGCGAGTGACTTTAATTTTTGCAGCATCAGCTGATGCAACATTTGGAATGTTGACATTGACAACACCGGGCGTCATGCCGGTACTGGCAAGGGTGCGCTTGATAATATCGGCTGCTATTTGTGCTGCGACCTCATAACCATCAGAGGGGTCAGTCAAAGAAAAGGCAAAGCCGGGCACGCCATGAAAAAAACCTTCCATAGCAGCCGCTACGGTGCCCGAGTAGACAACATCATCACCCAGGTTCGGGCCGGCATTGATACCACTGATGACAATATCGGGCGCCCAGTCGAGCAAGCCGTTAAACGCCAGAATGACGCAGTCAGCAGGTGTACCATCAACGCTGTACCAATCGGGCTTTTGTTTACTTACCCTGACAGGCTGCATGAGTGTTAAAGAACTGCTCGCAGCGCTACGATTTCTATCGGGTGCAACCACTTTGATATCAGCGAAAGGCTGCACTGCATCAGCCAGTGCCACGATGCCCGGTGCCGTCCAGCCATCGTCATTTGAAATCAGAATTTTCATTTTTATTGTTTTTATCTGTTCGACGCGTACTCTATCAACTCATCACCCTTCATTCTCCCTGAACCATGATCTATTCAAGTAAATTTCGTCCAGCATGGTGGCTTCGTAATCCACATGCGCAAACACTCTGGGCTGCGAGGCTTCAATCAATACCGGCTGCTATCACAAACAACGAGAGACTGACAACACCCGACAATGACTTCCTTGACCTGGCATGGACAGAGGAAAACGAAGGACCGGTAGTGGCAATATTCCATGGTCTGACAGGCGGCATACAATCACATTACGTACAAAGCCTGATGCACAACTTAAATGCGCTTGGCATACGTGCTGTGTTGATGCACTTTCGAGGTTGTAGCGGCGAACCAAACCGAAGCCGCGGCTCCTATCATAGTGGCCATACACAGGACATTGAGTTTGTTATAGATACGCTGGTTAAAAGATTCCCGAACAAACAGATTGGCGCGGCCGGTTTTTCTCTGGGTGGAAATGCGTTGTTGAAGTACCTTGGTTCCAAACCGGACAATCCGTTACGGTTTGCGCTGTCAGTCAGTCCGCCGCTGGCGCTCGCAGAAGCAGCACAGCGTATGAACACCGGGTTTTCAAAAGTTTATCAAAGCGCATTGATCGATCGAATGAAAGATGAAATCCGTGCCAAGCACGCCAAGTACCCGGAACTGGGCATGGATGAATTCGACCTTGGTTCTATTTCAAACTTCATTGAGTTTGATCATCAGATCACGGCACCAATATACGGTTTTGATAGCGGCGCACACTACTATGAAACTGCAAGCACACTTGGTGATTTGATTAATATCAACACACCCACTCATATCTTATGGGCAAGGGATGATCCGTTTTTTACCGGGAAATGCATGCCGACAGAAGATCAACTATCAGACCATGTTGATTTTGAGCTGACCTCTCACGGAGGCCACGTTGCCTTTATCAACGGCAAAGTACCACTGGCTGGCAAAAACTGGTTATGCGAACGAGCAAGCGAATTGCTAAAAACAAACCTGCAATAGCTGTCAGGCTTCTATTTTGTTAGAAAGCGATGCATCAGCGGGGAAATTCTCCCGGCCGACTACTAACGATTAACCAGCTTGATTGCACCACCAAACGACTGACGAGCAACACGATCTATATGCTCGAGCAACTGCGCTTTCTGCTCTTCAGTAAGGCCGACGAAATCCAGACCTGCGAAGAAACGATCACTTTTATTCGGCTTGTCTTCCTTACCTGCCAGAACCACACGTGCACGAGTAGAAAACACCTGACCGTCCGGAAACAACCGGATTCTCAGATGCATTATCTCTCCGTTGCCAAAGGGCTGATCGTGGAAGCACTTGAGACCATTTGGACTCAGACTGACCACATGCGTCGGATGCTCAGGCAAATCATCTGCGTCGAAGTCAGACTCGTTGGCAGTTTCGTCAGCCTGACAAATTTGCAGTGCTATCGCATCAGAGATGCGACGATACTGTCGGCGCTCTCGAGGTTTTGTTTGTGCAGACATAGTAAGACTTCGCTCTAATCAGGGTCATGCCACAATTTGCGAATCAGGTCGTCAAAATTTGGCAACCATGGTATCGGCGACAATCGAAAAACTTAAAACACAACGCGCTGGAAGCGTGACCCATGCAGAAACATGGCAATTTTACGATCGTCGCCCACACTGATCAGATAAAAAAATGCAAGGTCAGCAATACCTGCCACCTGGAGACTTCTGGAGAGTTTGGAGAGTTTGGAGAGTTTGGAGACTTCTTGGAGACTATCAGCAACTACTCGTGCGACACAACTTCCTCATCCTTAACGATGTTCGGGCATAGTCTGAGTGGTGCATGAGGCAAAGGGGCATCTCTGTCTCGAACAAAGGTGGCATAAATTTCTTCCATCCTTTGCTTGACTACCTTGTCACTCAGTTTCTCAAAGTCGAGTTCCAGTTCTCGCAGGTAGTTGTAGTACTCGCTTGATTTACCGGTCTGTTGATCAATTTCCCGTTCAACCTGAAACTGAATCTTCCTGCCGTGCTTGTCACAAAGAGCTCTGGTTGTCTTATCTTCACGCTCGGGAACCAGAACCAGCACGGTATAGGCTGCGATCTTCCCCTCCCCGTTCTTAAGTGACCAAAGTAACTGGCAACCGGTCAGGCCCAAACTTTCGATGTCTTCCTGGTGCTCAGCTAACTTTTTTCTACGCGCCTCGGTGAGTTTATTTGTCATTATGTCCGTCCTTGTGTATTGGTACGATCTGATAAATAGCAAAGTGCCTCTTGCACCTTGCCTTTCAATTTATCGTCACAGACAATGTAAAACTTTATAATTCTGCGAACAGATCGGGAGATGACGTGACAACAATCCTGACACAGGATGCATCACCGGCCATTCACAAAAGTTAAAACTGTATGACCTGGCTTCAGGAACCGAAGTGCTTTTTCAACCGTTCGATTTCTTCTTCAGCTTCCTCATCATTCATGCTGTTTGCATTGGCGATATCCTGAAAATTTTCATCCCAGTCAGCTAAAAACTTGTGTACTTGTTCAGTAGTCACCGGCTGTTCTTCTTTGGATTGTCCGTCGGATTTCTTTGTGAACACAAGTAGTCCACCCTCACCAGCTGGCTCATCATTGGCAGCATTGGATTCATTGATCCACGCTACGTCGTAACCGGGGTGACTATATTGGACTCTCCACTGGATAATTTTTACCAGTGTGTCTCTGGCACCGAGAAAATATTCAGGACGGTCTTTCAAATCTACACCGAGTAACCCGCTAATAACTACCTGATTTAGATTAAGGTCGATTTTCTCATTCGAGGATTCGTCCAGTCGGGTAGTAGCGTCGATTATCCACCCATCTATTACATCGTTCTCGTTCTTTGATAACACGTAAAACCTTCCTTTCTATCATTGTGGCCATTGTTATCGACAGATTTTTAATTATCCTTAAAGACTCGCAAAGCGGTGGTTAATTATCTCCCCGTCACACACTACCCCGCGAGATAGTTATTCCGTTACAATCCAATTGTAGGGAATTCAGGAACCCCTGCAGCATGAAAAATCAAGTACAGTTAACGTTTTTAACTTATTGTTTTTTTTGAAATAATGAGCGTTGTATAAGTCATGTGCGCCCCTAGCTCAGCTGGATAGAGCGTGCCCCTCCTAAGGGCGAGGTCAGAGGTTCGAATCCTCTGGGGCGCGCCAATTTACATTTATCAGCCCGTCACTGCACGCTGTTCGACGGGTTACAACATAAGAATCACAGGACGACCATGGAATCCAGAGCCGCGATTGCCGTAAAAGCCGGTGCACCACTTGAAGTTGGCACAATCGATGTCGACGGCCCGAAGGCTGGCGAGTGTGTGGTTGAAATTAAAGCGACCGGTATCTGCCACACCGATGAATTCACGCTGTCGGGTGCTGATCCGGAGGGCATCTTTCCGGCTGTACTGGGCCATGAGGGTGCAGGGGTTGTTGTCGATGTGGGTCCGGGTGTCACCAGCCTTAAGAAAGGCGATCACGTGATACCGCTCTATACGCCTGAATGCCGTGTATGTGATTACTGTACTTCCGGTAAAACCAATCTGTGTCAGCAGATTAGAGAAACACAGGGACAAGGGCTGATGCCGGACAACAGCAGCCGGTTCTCAAGAGGCAACGATAAGCTATTCCATTACATGGGTACCTCTACTTTTTCAAACTATACCGTGGTACCGGAAATCGCACTTGCCAAAGTCCGTGAAGATGCGCCTTTCGATAAAATTTGCTATATCGGCTGCGGCGTCACAACCGGTATCGGTGCTGTGATTAACACAGCTCAGGTAAAGCCAGGTGACAATGTGGTGGTTTTCGGCCTTGGCGGTATTGGTTTAAATGTTATACAAGGTGCACGTCTTGCCGGTGCTGACAAGATTGTCGGTGTTGATTTAAACCCTGCCCGAAAAGAAATGGCTGAGCGTTTCGGTATGACGCATTTCGTCAATCCGTCAGAAGTAGAAGGCGATCTGGTGCCTTATCTGGTCGATCTGACCAACGGTGGTGCAGACTATTCGTTTGAGTGCATTGGTAATGTTGAAGTGATGCGACAAGCGCTTGAGTGTTGCCACAAAGGCTGGGGCACTTCAATTATTATCGGCGTTGCACCGGCCGGTGCTGAAATAAGTACACGTCCTTTTCAACTGGTTACCGGTCGTAACTGGCGCGGTACCGCGTTTGGTGGTGCAAAGGGCAGAACTGATGTACCGAAAATAGTTGACTGGTACATGGACGGTAAGATCGAGATAGACCCGCTTATCACTCACACCATGCCACTTGATGATATTAACAAGGCCTTCGACCTGATGCACAAAGGTGAATCTATTCGCTCTGTGGTTATATTCTAAATTTAATAACCAACAACCCTGGCTCGAGGTGCATCAATCGGGATGCACAGCCTTAGAGATGACTAGCTTGCCAGGGCTTTGGTTTTATAGACAGAAAACCCGCGTGCCTTATAGTTTACCAACGCGTTTGGATGATCAAGCGTGCAGGTATTTACAATCACACGCTGAGGACTACCCCACTGCCACGCTTCTGCAACTGCGGCAGATAACAACGCCCCGCCAAATCCCCTGCCGATAAACTTACCTGCCAGCCCGAAATAAGCGAGCTCATTGGTTTGAGGGTCAATCTGTTCCAGTTCGAAAAAACCTGCAATGCTGCCCTGATGGTAGGCAATCCATGTTCTGAGACTTTCAGACTCGGCATACTCACGCCACTTGTCTTTGCTCCATACGGATTTGTCATTCCACTCCCAGTCTTCACCGACTAGCTGGTACAACATACGATTCACCTGGTACTGCTTTATCAGTGCCTCACTTATAGACAGATCAGCGGGCAAGGGCTTCGGCTGATGTGAATCAGCGCTTAGCATTTCAAGATAGTAGATCGTGACGTCAGACATAGGCGCTCTCATGGGTAATGCAGGTGCATAATGATCGTTTACGCATTCGATACCGTGTGTACAGCCAACTGTGGAAACGGAATGCTCCAGTTATTTTTATTGGCAGCATCAACACAAGCCTGTACCAATAGCCGCTCTATAGCATAGTACTGCGAGGCTACCTCACTGGACATAGTTACAAACACAGTATAATCGAGTGACGATTCATTCGCGGCCGACAACTCCACCATTTCTCCCTTTACGTGTTTCTCATAGCCTGCCGCCAGCAATGCCTCATGTACCGATGCTCGCAGAGCTTCAGGTACTGTGGTCATGCAGATCGGTTGTAGACTGTAGTCAAACCCGAAAGTCGTAGAGATACCGAATGTCTCATCACCGGTTAAATTTAATACCTTTAACGAAAAAAACTCTGACGTTGGATAAGAGAGCTTTATCCCGCCCTTGACTGATAGCTCGACAATGTCAGGAGTTTGGTGCCTGATACGACCGAATATGTCATCCGGTAAAAAAACATAGTCGCCCTTTTTAGTTGGGAACCACAGATTATTTTTAACCGGCCGTGACGATAAGGTAGCCAATGTATCCAGTGGAAGTCGAACAACCCCGTCAATGGCGGGATTCCACAATACCGATTGAATATTCAAAGATGTCACTTGCCACGGCAAGCCGTTATACACAACGCGCTCACCCTCTCTGACATTGCCGAGGTTCAACAGCAACCGTGCTTCTGTCATATAGCTTGGAAGATACTGCCTCAGGCCCAGAGCAAGACTTGCCAGAGCAACAAAGGTCAGCGCCAGCAAAAGGAGATCTTCACGAATCCATAGCGTAAAAAGCACCACTATAATTACTATTAGTCCGGTAATTATGTAGTAACTATAAGACAGAAGCCTGTACATCGTGCTTTGCCTTCTGGTTTGTTTTGAGGCAACTTTGGTTGAGTAAAACCACCACAGAGAGCGCATTACCAGCCAGGCTATTATGGCACCTGTGATGGCCAGCAGGATCGTCAGCCCTCTGCCAAGAAAAAATGCCCGGGTGCTTTCCCAGAGACCTGACCAGCCCGAACTGTCGTTTGCTTCCAACGATTCAAGCTGTGATTCCACAAGCAGTTGATCCTGAGTGACCTGCTCCAGATCCTGAGCCCAGGTAGTTAAAAAGTGCTGCAGAGTTTTACCGGCATCAGTCGAGAGAGACTTTTTTTCAAATTGATTAGCTGATTCAATCGCTGCACGCAAGGCAACAGACTTTTGTTTGGCCTGTGCTATTTTTGAGCGCAGATCGGCGATCTCTCTTGGCCTGCGTGTCACCGCCTTGAGGGTATCAGCCAGTGGTTCCAAAACCTCTACAACATCTTCCTGCCATGTGGTTTCAGCCTCACTGACGTCTTCCAGTGCCTGCATATTGGTTTGATTGCCCAACAGGGCAAACAGAAATGATTCTCTCAGGCCTTCGATATCTTCAGACAGCGTTTTGAGGTTTTCTCTGTCTTCAACTGCCGCGTTGTTACCGTTGGCGATAACGCGCTCGCGCAGCGAGTCTCTTACCGTTGTTTTCTCTGCAATGAGCTCAGACAACTCATTGATGCGTTCTACTCTTGATGCCGTATTCGCTTCTGTTACCTGTGCAGTCTGCGCATGCACTGTAAGTGAAGCAGACATGAACAGTATTAACAGCATTAGCGACCTTGCCGTGGTGAGCGCAGTATTGGTTATGTTTGTCATGGATGTTAGTGTCAACGCTGTGATAACTGCATACAGCTTATGTGCTGTCTGTGCTTTTTATGGTTATCGCAACTCAAGCTCGTATCTGCATTGTTCATCTAAACTTCCACCATTACGCTTTCTTCCAGACTACGTAAGCTTTATTTGTAGCTGGCTCATTTTCCGCCACAACAGCAGTTCACTCAAGCGATCTTTTCAACCGGTTTGTATGCCGAACATAACAAACTTAAGAGTACCTGCGCTTTTAGCCTGTACCGCAATGCTATCTATCGCTGTAGTAACAAAGATCACCTGGCTTTAGCAATTCTGACAACAGCTGCCTCGATAGCGAGCCTGCCAACGATGAGGGTGACCTGCTGCGTCAGCTAAGGAAACTCAGCCCTGTCTATTCTCGCTTACGCGTCGGGGTATCCGTGATGATGTGCAAAACACTGAACCTGGACAATTCAGACTCGCAACGCACACCGGTGAAAGCCGGCTTGTCATAAATTCCTGCACTGAATCAGATAAACACGGGCAGATGCCACGTATCAGCGGCGCTGTGGCGGTTTTTCGGGTGAGACGAGGTCCGGCAATCCGATGCATCCCGGATTACCCAGATTCACGGGACAAAACTAATTCTTGATATAATCCAGAATTTGAAGTATTCTTGATTTATGAGTAAATCTGCTACAAATTTATCACAGTCAGAGGTATCCAAAGCGCTGAAATCGGCCGGCTTACAGGTCACCGCGCAGCGCCTTGCGGTGTACCGTGCGGTGCTTGCCTCACCTCATGCAATGGCAGATGACATCTTTAATGCCGTCGGGCAGGATTTAGGGGTTATTTCACGCCAGGCGGTATATGACGCGTTAAACGCCATGTCTGAGAATGGATTAATACGCCGCATCCAGCCGGCAGGCTCACCTGCCCGCTATGAACACCGCGTTGATAATCATCATCACCTTGCCTGCCGTGAGTGCGGATCCCTGATCGATATTGACTGTGCAATTGGTGAAGCTCCCTGTCTGACGCCGCAGTCAGACCATGGATATGTCATTGATGAAGCAGAAGTGACTTATTGGGGTATTTGTCCCGCCTGCCAGCAATGATCCTAAAACAAGTTAACCCGAGGAATACAGGTATCGCGTAAACAATAAGCCGACTTATAAAACTGATTTTTGAAAGCAACTCTGTAGTACCCACAAACACAATTTAACTCTACTCTCAGGAGACTCTAATGGACGGTACAGTCGGGGGCGGTTGCCCCTTTGCCCACGGTGGAAACACCACACTTGATAAACCAGTCACCAAGTGGTGGCCCAATGCACTTAATCTGGACATCCTGCATCAACACGGTGCTCGCACCAATCCAATGGATCCGGATTACGATCATCGCGCTGCGGTAAAAGCGCTCGACTATGACGCAGTTATGGCCGATGTCAAAGCACTCATGACAGACAGTCAGGACTGGTGGCCGGCAGACTGGGGTCACTATGGCGGCCTCATGATCCGTCTGGCCTGGCATTCAGCCGGTTCTTATCGTATGGGTGATGGTCGAGGCGGCGCCGGCAGTGGCAACATAAGATTCGCACCGCTTAACTCCTGGCCTGACAACGCAAGCCTTGATAAAGCACGCCGTCTGTTGTGGCCGGTTAAAAAGAAACACGGCAACGCACTGTCATGGGCTGACCTGATTATTCTGGCTGGCAACATGGCTTATGAATCCATGGGATTAAAAACTTTTGGTTTTGGTTTCGGCCGCGCTGATATCTGGGGTCCTGAGACCGACATCAACTGGGGTCTTGAAGATGAATGGCTGGCAGACAGTGCTAACCGCTACGACAACCTTGATGACGCCTCTACTATGTACAACCCGCTAAGCGCGGTTCACATGGGTTTGATATACGTCAACCCTGAAGGCGTTAACGGCAACCCTGACCCGGCACGTACTGCACAACACGTACGAGAAACTTTTTCGCGTATGGCAATGAACGATGAAGAAACTGCAGCACTGACCTGTGGTGGTCACACTGTCGGTAAAGCACACGGTGGTGGTGCTACTGATAAAATCGGTGTGGAACCGGAAGCTGCAGGCGTTGAAGCGCAGGGCTTCGGCTGGGCAAACCCTGGTCACAATGGCAAGGCTGCAAATGCATTTACTTCAGGTATTGAAGGTGCGTGGACGAAAAACCCGACCAAGTGGGATATGGGTTACTTTGACTATCTGTTCAACTATGAATGGCAACTCACCAAGTCTCCAGCCGGTGCAAATCAATGGGAACCTGTTGATATGCCTGATGATGCCAAACCGGTAGATGCTTCAGATCCTTCAGTTCGTCACAACCCGATGATGACTGATGCTGACATGGCAATGAAAGTCGATCCGATCTATAACGAAATCTGTCAGAAATTCATGGCGGACCCTGACTACTTTGCCGATACCTTTGCACGCGCATGGTTCAAACTGACTCACCGCGACATGGGCCCGAGAAGCAACTACCTCGGCCCGGTTGTACCTGCTGAAGATTTGATCTGGCAGGATCCCGTTCCAGCCGGGTCAACGTCATACGACGTTAATGCAGTTAAGGCAAAAATTGCTGACAGCAACCTGACTGCTGCAGAAATGATTGCGACTGCATGGGACAGTGCACGCACCTATCGCGGATCAGATAAACGCGGAGGCGCCAACGGCGCGCGAATTCGTCTTGCACCACAAAAAGACTGGGACGCAAACGAGCCGGATCGTTTAGCCAAGGTGCTTAGCGTACTTGAACCGATTGCCGCAGACAGTGGCGCATCAATCGCCGACGTAATTGTACTGGCAGGTAATGTTGGCCTCGAGCAGGCAATAAAATCTGCCGGCCATAACGTCGCAGTACCATTCGCACCAGGACGCGGTGATGCAACTGACGCGATGACTGACGCTGAAAGCTTCTCTGTACTTGAGCCTCTGGCAGACGGTTTTCGCAACTTCGAAAAAGCAAAGTACGCAGTTGCACCTGAAGAGTTAATGCTTGATCGCGCTCAGCTACTCGGGCTTACCGCAGCAGAAATGACACTGCTGGTGGGCGGTATGCGCGCACTGGACGTGAACCACGGTGGCTCTAAGCACGGTGTGTTCACCGATCGACCAGGGCAACTGACGAATGACTTTTTCGTCAACCTCACAGACATGAGCAACAGCTGGGAGCCGGTCGGAGAAGGTACGTTTGAAATCCGTGATCGTAAAAGCGGATCGGTAAAGTGGACTGCCACCAGCACTGATCTTGTCATCGGATCCAACTCCATTCTGCGGGCCTACGCTGAGGTCTATGCACAGGACGACAATAGTGAAAAGTTTGTTCGTGATTTCGTTGCCGCATGGACGAAAGTAATGAACGCCGACCGGTTTGATCTGCAAGCCTAGGCCGCCCGACCGTCAATAACGGCACTTGCATGTCGCGAACCAGGCCGCTCCCGTTACCTCGGGGCGGCCTTTTTTCGCTCATATTGCGCGACGAAAAGTGCAATTTAACGCTGATATCGCTATATTCTTCGCCGGTTTGCTCCGGCGCCGTAATCGCTGTTGCACTGCGTTGTCGTTACCAATAATGCAATAAACCCCGCCAGTTGCGGAACCTCGGGCCGCAAAAAGACTCAGATACCGGTACACAAATCGGCAGCATCAGCCGCTGTTGTGAAATATCTCGCTGGAATAGCGATTTATACACTTTTTCAAAGCGACTGATCTGCGCGAACAGCAGACTGGTTGCCCGATATAAAATGACCCCAGATAACCTGATCATGAAAAGCAAAGACCTAAAAAAATTAAAAATTTTCCAGTCAGATGCTATAGATAACGGAACTCTCCAGACTGGTGTTATCAAAAATGCCGGCATCACCGATGTAAAAATGACCGACCGTGTATACCCGTGCGCGTTGTCAGCATACTTCTCAACAAGAGCTATCCGATGAAGCTTTCAACTCCTTATCGAACACAGGCAACTCTGCTTGGCTTGTGCCTGCTTTTCTCCTCGGTCTCACATGCAGATTCGTTATCAGTTGGTGGTGACCTGATAAGAAAAATGTCTGCCGCAATGCAGACACTGGACTACAAAGGGTCATTCATCTACGCCCATGACGGCGAACTGGAATCCATGCAGATCTTCCACAGTGCCGCGGACGGCGTGGAGCGTGAGCGACTCATTTCCCTGAATGGTGAAGCGAAAGAAATAGTGCGCAACGAAGATAGCGTGGTCGATGTATCACCAAACAGAGAAACAGTTGCCGTCAGCAGATCTACCCCCCGAACACCTTTTCCCGAGTTCGAGCCCGAGCAAGTGGCACAGCTTGAGAAAATATATGCCTTTAACTATGAAGGCAAAGACCGTGTTGCAGGCAGACAAGTCGACGTGATTGATATCAAACCGTTAGACGACTACCGCTACGGATATCGTCTTTCTATAGACTCGGAAACGTTTCTTTTACTGCGCTCCATCATGAAAGACAACAATGGATCCATTGTAGAGCAAGTGATGTTTACCGAAATTGAATACACCGATAATATTCCGGCTAATACCTTCCTCTCTTCTCTGGAAGGTGAAAGACAGACCTGGCAGATTAAAAACCAGCCAGCATCTGCACCCGACGATGATGAAGTGGACATCCCCGGCATAGATCAGTTAAATGTGCCAGAGGGCTTCGAAATAATGTCAGACAAAGTGATGATGTTACGCAAAAACTTTGTCGCGCGGCGTGTTATGTATACCGATGGACTCGCCTCACTGTCTGTATACGTCAGCCCGACAGGTGAGAACGCTGATAATGAACTACAGGGTTTAATGGGTATGGGTGCAGTTCGAGCCTATGGTGTAATGCATGACCAATGGCACGTCACTGTAGTGGGTGAAGTTCCAAAATCCACAGTCATGATGATCGGTGACTCCATGAAACTGGCAGAACAGCAGTAAGAACAACAGTAAACGTCACTGTCAGTGACGTTTTATTTGTATAACTAAACGTTCTAGCCTGCATTATTCATGAGGATTCGGCGTCCAGAGTCATTATCGCTAAACAG
>CAZKAQ010000077.1:0-17331 GCA_964550655.1 uncultured Granulosicoccaceae bacterium | reverse complement strand
CTGTGGAATCAAAGATCAAGTGAGATGCCGTCAATTTCGTGAATAGTTCGGGCTAATGGTCTTATTTGGATTATTGCTCCAGACACCTCTAATACTACCGAGGTCACGAATAGCTTCAACCTTGAATGAAAACAAAAAGACCAGCACCTGGATGGATCGCTGTCCTGGCGCAATGTTTCTCACATTAGGTATTCGGCTTGCAGTCAGTAAAATCAACTGACACACACGAGAATTCCCTTTGTTTGAGAATAGAGATCGGGATCGTCTATCCGTTTACCGAATAGACCTGCGCTACCTTGTAAAAAAGAATCAACTGTAAAACAGACTATTGTTAGCCTTAGAGTTTGAATTTACTCAATCAGGCTGAGTGCGCCATCAGTTGATCTTCGCGTTTCCGAGCCGGTGCAGATACACGTGCCTGCGTTGCAACCGATTCACGCCGTGGTGGCTTGACACCCCTAAGCTTACCGCTGGCGTTAATATCAAACAAGCCGTTATCCATGCCGTCTATCTGTGCTTTCATGCATGCCGCTGCACAGTGCTTGAGAACATAGCCGGCAGTGATATTTGTATCAACCGGCAGTTCAACAAACGAGGCATGTGATAACAATTCTATTTTAGTTAAATGTTTCAGTAAACCGGGTATCTGCTGTACCAGATTCTCGGCGTTTGAACGCGACTGTTCCGGCTGATCAGACTCATACAGTAAAATAAACTTCCCGCCACCGTCATACTCTATCGATACAGTGGAATCGCAGTGATCAGCAAGCGCGGTTTCTACCATCTCCTGCATCAGCTCGCTTTTGCTCAGACTGAGGCAATCACCAGTTGCTGGCGCTATCATTTTTATGTCCAGCATCAGTAAACCGTGTGAGCAATCCTGCGCCCTGCCTTTCAACGCTCTGTTAATTTTCACACGTACTGCTTCGGACGAGTTATCAGATTCTATGACAACACTTTGCTCGTGATCGGTATCGATTTCAGGGACAATAATGTCTTGCTCAACACTCGCTTGCGCTTCTGCCCTGTCGTTCTGCCCGACCACATCAATCGAACCGGTATAATCGTCTAACCCGGTAACTGCACCCAGATCTATATCTACTGCCGGTGCGACGACAGCGTGACGGCTTTCTGGTAGTGCTATCGGTTCGATCTCTGAAGCTTCTGGCATATCAACAAATTCAACAGACTCAACAACGGTCTGGTCGGTAACGGATGCAGTTTTTCGATCCTCTGACTCAAAGGTCAGCATACATACATCACCGGCACGTCCATACTGAGACCCTGCAACACTCCGACTACGATAAGCTACCGAAAACATCTTGCCGTCAAGGTTACGGAAAAGCCCTCTTACGGGTTGCTCCGGTGACAACCTGAAAGGTGCACCATGAATAGCTCGTTCAAAATTCTTGTTAATTAAAAGCGACCGATTGCCACCGCTGAGAATATCCGTCGCTTCCTTATTAGCAGCAATAATGTTCTGCCGATCGTCAATAACAATAGAAGGCACTGAGTCGCTTTGCACAGGCTCTTCGATGAGATTGGAAACGCCCATGCTATTGCCGACTACATTGCCATTTACATTGCCAGTGCCAGTGCTTGTAACGCTGGCCGCTATAGCCGGCTTGAAAGCCTCACCGCCCGAGGCTTCTAATTTATTTATAATTGTGTGCACGCGTGCAAACAGAATTTCTATAGACTCGGATTTATCAAGGCAGGCTATTGCTCCAACTGCAAGGCTTTGCTGTACTGCACTGTCGAGACTTGCGTCTGTCATTGTCGCGCAAACAGGACGCCTGTCCTCTTTGATTGTCTGTATATACTTACAAAAATCTATACTGCTTTCTTCATCCGGTGTGAACTGTGTTAACACTAAATCAAATCTTCTTTTATCCAGTATATTGCATGCTTCAGCAGCAGTGTTTGTTATTGCGACAGTGTATCCATTAGTTTCAAGCAAACGCTTCAATGAGTTACATACTTCAGTTTCATTATCCACAAGCAGGATACTCGTGGGCAACACGCGTGCCCGGGCTCGACTCTGAACAGCTTTCTGAGGAGCAAGGTTATTCGAAGTAGCCTCTTCTGCAGCCACAGCAGGATCAACCGGGCTTTCGCTAATTACAATACCTTCCAACAGATCTTCAATTCGCTTGTATTCGCTCCAAAGAAGCGTTCGCGTGTTGCGACGTCTGCGCGCAAAAGCCTGGACGTCTTTATCTGGTTCTTCACTGAGCACTATAATCGGTAAATCGGAGTGATCCGGACTGGACAACTCGGCCAGTAAATCTGAAATAATACTTGTCTGACCTGGTGGCCAGCCAAGTATCATGCAATCGTAACTGTCAGTAGCACCAGGATTTATAAACCTTTGAGCAAGAGCACCACAGGCTTCCTGAGAATCGCTGAATACATCTGGCTCATAGCTATTATGTTCTGCATACGTCTTTAATACTTGCGCCATTGCCGGAGCGGTATCAACGATCAGCAGTTTTGGTTTTTCTACAGCACTGGACATTTCTGCGAGCCTTTCGGTTCCGTTTTTGTATGTCGATCACCGGCGGCCCCGTGTGTATTGTTGTCACTTTATAAGAGAGACAAAAATCAGCTTGAGCACAACCGAATAACCGGACTAAATTATTAATACTGGTTATTAGTATAGTCGCTGATAGAAAATTGACAGAGATCTGCAGAAGAAGATATTTACTTAATACAAACAACAAGTTATTGCGTAATTACCTCTAAATCAGCAAGGTAATTCAGCGCATGTACCCGGTTCTCACCGCACATTGCGGGTTCCGGTCTCAGATCAATACAAAACTGTGGTCGCTGTGGCTGGCCGAATAACCTGCAGGCGTTATTGTCATCAAGATGCACACAAGGCACGCCTGCCGGCTTGCCATTCGGCATATCAGGCAATGGAGTTGTTATAGAAGGAGCGATGCAACAAGCACCACAATGTTTGCGACAGTTAATACGTTACACCAGGCCGTAAAACGGTCTGACCTGCACCATATCACCGGGTGCCACACCGTCGCATTCGGCAGTTAACACAATCAGGCAATTAGCAAGACACATTGAGCTTAGACGCCCTGCCCCCTGTTTGCCTGTTGTGCGTACTGTCTGTTCACCGTTGTTATCTACTTCAATAATACCGCGTTGATATTCAATTCTGCCCGGCACTTTTCTTATGGCTTCTTTTGCTTTAACACGGAACAGTTGTGGCTCAGCTCCTGTGCATCCCATCATGGCTTTTATAGTTGGTTGCACAAACTCGTAAAACGTTACCATGACCGCTACCGGGTTGCCCGGTAGTCCAAAAAAACGACAATCATTGACAACACCACAGGCCAACGGACGCCCTGGTCGCATAGCCAGTTTCCAGAAGGTCAGATCCCCCAGCTTTGCAATGGCTTTACTGACGTAGTCAGCAAGACCTGCAGAAACACCACCTGAAGTAATCACAAGATCTGCCACTTCTGCGGCTTTAATAATTGCTTCAGTGGTTGCTTCTTCGGTATCTGGAACAACGCCGAAATCAATCAGTTCGACTCCCAGGCGACTCAGCAACGCAAACAGGGTATGGCGATTACTGTCGAAGATCTCTCCCGGACCAAGTGTCTGACCGGCGTGAGTTTCGAGCGCTCGCAACTCATCTCCGGTGCTGAAAAAAGCAACCTTGAGACGCCGCTTTACTTCGACGGTATCGAGACCGAGTGATGCGATCAAACCGAGCTCGGCAGGGTTTACCAAAGTACCTGCCTTTAAAACAACTTCTCCGTTATTGATATCTTCACCGGCATGGCGCACATTGCGCCCTCTGGCAGTTGTACCATCAATGCGGATATGCTCACCATCGACCTCGACATGCTCCTGTATGACAACAGTATCTGTCCCTTCAGGCATCATTCCACCGGTCATGATCTGCACTGCTTCACCCTGGTTTATTGTAACCTGCACCGGCTTACCGGCCCACGCTGTGCCGAGTACCTTCAAGGACACTTCATCATCACCGGCAGGCAGATCAGCGCTGTTTATCGCATAACCATCCATTGCACTATTGGTATAAGCCGGCACCTTGATAGGCGAGACTATATCTGCTGCCAAAACATGGCCGAGAGACTCGCGCAACGGTACATGCTTTGATTCAGAAACTGTTTTTACCTGTTGCTGCATACGCTGCAATGCAACTGCTACCGGTAGAAGCTCCGGTTCCTGAGGGTCGTCACAGGATGGTTGTTTATCTATCGCCATTCCTGCTCCGATGAAATTTAGTATTTTGCAGCTCTTCTTCTGTATTGATATTAACAAAACTCTCGGAAAATTCGCTGCAGTCAATAACCTCCAGTGTATGTTTTGCGAACCAGCGATCTATTTTTCGTTCACCGGATTCAAGGTATGAGCGAAGACTCGGTAACAGGCTGGTTTTAACCAGACTGAATACCGGGTGAGTTCGCTGACCATCAAATGCCACACCAATTTCGGCATCACAACTGACAACTGCATTAAACATATGTGGCAACAGATCTGTTGACTGCATAGGTGAATCACAGGGACAGGTAAAAACCCACTCAGTTTTTGCTACAGACATGCCAGCTTCAAATCCCGCCAGCGGGCCCTGAAAACCGTCAATGCTGTCGGCGACAACCTGGACATTAAATTTTTTATAATCGGCAAGATTTCTATTCGCGTTGATCACTACTTCTTTAACGTTTGGTTTTAAACTATCTACCACCCAGGAAATCATCTCATGTTGTTGTAACAGCACAAGACCTTTATCTGCACCGTTCATCCGTCGCCCCATACCGCCAGCGAGAATTACACCCGTAACAGATGTGTTAATGCTATTCAAGAGTTGCTCGTGCGGCTACTTAAGTTGTGCATGATAGTTATCCAGAAATTCTTTAAAGCTGACATTATCAGATGCTTCAATGTCGGACTGTTTGGCGATAGACTCTTCTACTGATTGTTCAAACTCTTTTTGTTTTACAGCACTGAGTGCTTCACTCTGACTTTTATGCTCCTGCGACTTACGCAGCCCAAAGCTATAGAAGTCTTCGTCGTTGTCTATTAACTCCTGCAGCATAATACCTGACGGGGTTTGCGATGGAGTATGTAGTTTATGAAGCTGTTGCGAGAGTGAATTACAGTACACTTTCGGCTGACCATCTACATCGAGCAAGTCACACAGCTCACCTACCATATCAAGAATTTCCGAACCCCACTGGCGTAACGATATGGTCTCGGAGCCGCGCTGCAATTGCAGCTCCGGATCGCGCCCGCGGTGTGCCACCGCAAGCAGATTGCTTTTGTTTTGTAGCTGTTCTTTTGCGTCCATGGGCGGGCTGTCACAGAGCATACAAAAGAGCATGAAAGATTCAAGAAACCGAAGTTGCTCATCATTGATGCCTAACGGATCATACGCATTGACATCCAGTGAGCGCAGTTCAACATACATAACACCACGCCTTTGCATTGCAAGTGCAGGCATTTCCATGGGCTCGGTAATTTGCTTGGGACGGATGGAACTGTAGTGTTCGTTTTCAATTTGTAGAAAATTGGTATTGAGTTGCTGATACTCTCCGTCAGCGTCAAACAAACCGAGTGCCGCATACCGCTCTGAAGGTTCCTGAATTGCTGCTTTTAAAAAGTCGACATATTCTGCAACACTGTTGTAGCTGGCGTTGGTTGTGGTCGACTCATCACGATTATTCTGATAACCGATATCGCCCATACGCAATGATGTGGCATAGGGTTCATACCAGGTATTACCGGCATGCTTTTTCATGACATCCGGCGGTGACTGGGTACCAAAGAAGGAACCGCATACCGCAGGTGATGCACCGAACAGGTAAGGTATCATCCAGCCAAAACGCAATATATTGCGGCTCAACGCAAAGTACTGTGCCGAGATAAAATCCTGATTTGCAGGTTTGCCTTCTATATCAGCAAGAATTTTCCAGAAGCTATCCGGATACGAATAGTTGTAGTGAACACCGGCAATCGCCTGCATTTTACGCCCGTAGCGCAAACCGAGACCACGGCGATACACGTGCTTCATATGGCCGATGTTTGATGTTCCGTATCGTCCAATCGGTACATCACAATCGAGCTTCAGTCCGCAGGGCATACTGGTGCCCCACAGTAACTCGCCATCGGGAAGCTTTGAATAAACAAAGTTCTGAACATCTGACAGATGATTCAGGGCGGCACCAGTGTCCTGATATGGCGGTGTTACGATCTCCAGCAGCGCTTCGGAGAAATCTGTCGTAATTGAGGCGTGAGTCAGCGGACTGCCGAGCGCTGGCGGATGCGCCAGCGCTGATAAAGTGCCATCCGCTGCCACACGCAGGCATTCTTTTTCAATTCCGATCATACGACCTTGCAACGGCTTTTCAGCGCATTTATCGTAAACAGATTCGAGGCGGCGACGCGCAAGTTCGTACAAAAAGGTAATCTCCAAAGGATTGCGGCACAAGGCGAACACAATCTGACGGGGGCCGAACAATTCCGGCTATTATACTGCGTTCGGGACACGCTTTATCAAACATTAAACGCCGATCAGGCGCAATACCCCATAGCGAACTCCAGAGTATGACAAACGCACACCAGCCGGTGCAGCTGCACAGCACAAGCACCGGATCATCCAACCATCCGGACCTGATTATTCTGCACGGTCTGTTTGGTGATCTGAACAACTGGAAGGCCATAGCGAACCGGCTTGCAGCTCATTTTCAGGTGCATTGCATGGATCTTAGAAATCACGGCAACTCACCCCACACAAGCGGCATGAGTTACCCTGAAATGGCGTCCGATGTTGCGCATACCTGCAAGGCGCTTGGCATCAGCAATACTTTTGTAATCGGTCATTCCATGGGTGGTAAAACCGCGATGCAGCTAGCACTGGACAACGCCGGGCTGGTAGACAAACTGGCAGTGGTGGATATCGGGCCAAGACGTTATGGACGTCATCACAGTCAGATTATCGATGGATTGCAGTTTCTATCAGGATCAGCAATAGAATCTCGAAAACAGGCAGATGACATCCTCCAGCCTTATGTAGAAGATGCCGGTATTCGTGCATTTTTATTAAAAAATCTCAAACGATCAGACAATAACCAGTATAAGCTGCGGGTAAACATTGATGAGATAGCATCACGTTACGATGACATTGCAGATCACATTACATCTGAAAATACCTATACAAAGCATGTGCTGTTCTTAAAAGGTGTAGAGTCAGATTATTTAACAGACGCAGACAGAGAGCCGATTGCCAAACTTTTCAGCAGTCCCTCATTGAAGGCCATTGACGGTGCGGGTCATTGGCCTCACAGCGAAAAGCCTGATGTGGTTTACAAGATTTTGTTTGATTTCTTCGCCGCCGGTGCAAGCACTTCAAGCGCCTGATGATGTATAGCAGGCGTTGCTGCAGCCACTATCTGACCACCGTTCACAGCAGTTTCTCCTGACCAGTCGGTGACCATACCACCGGCGTTTTCGATAACAGGTATAAGCGCCTGAATGTCGTAGGCACTCAGGCCGGATTCGACAACCAGATCAATGTGTCCGGCTGCAAGCAGACAATAGGCGTAACAATCGCCACCGTAGCGCATAAGTTTTACTGCACCAGCAAGCTTTTGATGGACATTAGTTTCACTGGAGTCAAACATGTCCGGTGCGGTGGACATCATGATCGCATCAGACAACTGCTCACATGAGCTGGTTGCAAGTTTGGTATCAGTACCTTTGTAACGCAGCATCGAAACACCGCCTCTGCCACAGGCAAAGTAGCGCTCACCGGTAAAAGGCTGATCCATAATCCCGACAATTGGTCTTTCGCCGTCATACAGCGCTATTAAAATACCCCAGATTGGCAGGCCCGAAATAAAAGCCCGGGTGCCATCGATCGGATCCAGTACCCAGGTCAGATCGCTACTGCCGGCTTCCAGTCCGTGCTCTTCACCATAGATACCGTGAGCGGGGTACTGTGTGCGGATTAACTCCCGCATCGCTTCCTCTGCCGCTTTGTCTGCAATCGTTACCGGATCAAAATCGTTACCCTGGAGCTTGTTATCAACTTCTACCGGCTGGCGGAAATGGCGCAGCGTAACCTGCGCTGCGGCATCAGCAAGCTGGTGCGCAAACGCGAGCATTGATTGCAGGCCATCAGAATCAAGTGACTGTATGCGGTCTGACTCCATACCGGATTCAGGTGCCTCATGCGGGGGGATATCGTCTGGCACGTCACCCGGGGAAATAGTTGTCATCATGCTGTGGCTATCTGCAATGTATTATCGACGATTATGCCTGCAGCACACAGGTGCGGCCAGACGAATAATCTCCTACACTTATTAATAACCGGCACGCTGTCTCAGACGTGCTTCCAAACCACTGGCACATTAAAGAACCTCTTTAACTATGAACAACATATTCTCCGGAAGAAACGCCAGCCTGTTGGGGCTTGTTCTCGGCATCACTTCAATGGTTTTTGCAGTCGGCTATTTGCAGATGATCGAATACCTGGCGCCCTGCTCGCTATGCATTCTTGACCGTGCGGTGGTGATCGGGCTCTGTATTACTTTCGCATTAGCCCTGATTCACAATCCGGTCAGAATTGGCAGAAAAATCTACGCCACACTGGCGATTCTGCTCTCGATAACCGGCATTGGCATTTGTGCCCGCCACGTCTGGCTGCAGCATCAACCCAAGGAAGCGGCACATGAATGCGGCCCGGGTTTCTGGCACATGCTTGAAAACATGCCGATGAAGTCATTTTTAGATACTATATTCAACAGTACCGGCGATTGCGCGGACATTCAGTTTCAGTTGCTTGGTCTTTCGCTGCCAGCGCTGACACTTATTTTGTTTGTCGTGTTTCTGCTGCTGTCTCTGGCAATGTTCTTTACCAGCGGGCGAGACGTGTCACCGGATACTCAACAGGCAAGGATCTGATCAACACTGAGTTAACCGCAGGATCACGATAACAATGGCAGATTCACTCCGTGATCAATTGATCGCGGCAGGCTTTGAAGCCCCCAAAAAAACGGTCAAAAAAAAGACCGCAAAGAAAAAGCACGGTAAAAAAGACCGTCCTCGTACTGGTGGAAACGCCAAAGGCAAAGGCGCTGCTGCCAAACAGTCGCCAAACAAGGCACAGAAAGGAAAGACACAGAGCAGTGATGCGGAAGCCCGCGCGCAGGCAGCCATAGAAGAGCGCAAAAAACTCAAAGCACAGATCAAAGAGCTGATCGACAACAACAAACTGGAAAACTGGAAGGGCGAGATCGCTTATCGCTACACGGTAGAAAACCGCATCCGCGAGCTGTATGTCAATGAAGCCGGCCATAAAGAACTGACTGCTCGCAAAGTTGCCATTACCCGACTCAATGGCGACACCTATCTGGTGCCAATCTCAACCGCCACTGAAATAACCACTATCAACCCCCAGTGGAGTGTCTTTAACACAACCGAAGCCAAAGAAGACACCAACAACGACGACTACGCAGAGTTTCAGGTTCCTGACGATCTCCAGTGGTAGCATTTAACACTGCCAACTGTTTTCTAAACAAGATGATGTAAAACACTAATGTCGAAATCTTTTCTTTGGCATGACTACGAGACTTTTGGTCGGGATCCGGCGCGCGAACGACCAGTACAGTTTGCGGCAATCCGTACCGATGAAAATCTTGAAGAGATTGAAGACGGCACAATGATCTACTGCCGCCAGTCACCCGACTACCTGCCGGATCCGGGCGCCTGCATGGTACACGGAGTACTACCGCAAACTGCAAATGAGCTCGGATTAAGTGAATGGCAGTTTGCCAATGCCATCCACAAGCTGATGAGTACCGCCGATACCTGCACGGTCGGTTTCAATAATATTCGCTTTGATGATGAATTTACCCGTCAGCTTTTGTTTAGAAATCTGTTTGATCCCTACAGCCGGGAATGGCGCGATGGCAACTCACGTTGGGATCTTATTGATGTTGTCAGGCTCGCCCGGGCGTTGCGACCGGAAGGCATAAAGTGGCCGGTTGATGCAGACAATAAAGCAAGCAACAAACTTGAGCTCATTACTGCCGCGAACGGCATTGAACATGGAGACGCCCACGACGCGCTGGCTGATGTCAGAGCAACAATAAATGTGGCAAAGTTGTTAAAACAAAAGCAACCTCGTTTGTTTGACTATGCCTATAACGCCCGCAACAAACACTGGATAACGGGAACGGTACTCAACCTTCAAAAGCAAGAGCCGGTGCTTCATATATCGGGTATGTATCCGGCAACCATTGGACATCTGTCCATGGTGGTGCCACTCGGGCCGCATCCGACCAACCCGAACGGCGTACTGGTCTACGACCTTCGACATGACCCAGAAGATCTCATTAAGTTGTCAGCAGACAAACTCAGGGAACGGATCTTTACTGCCAATAAAGACCTGCCTGAAGGTGTGCATCGTGTTGCCATAAAAACCGTACACGCTAATCGTTGCCCGGTTCTGGTACCGCTTAATACATTAAGCACTGAAGCTGCAAAAAAATGGCAGCTTGACCGCAATGAGTGTCTTGCACATCGTAAAAAATTACTCAACGCCGACAACGTTCTGGAAAAACTAGCCGAAGTGTTCACACGCTATGATCAGCCACATAAAGACGACCCTGATCTGACCTTATACTCCGGTAACTTTGCCAGTAAACGCGACAGAGCATTAATGAATGCCATGCATAAAGAGCTAAAAAACGGTGGGCTGACAAACTACGCAGACCACACCTTTGATGATGAAAGACTCAACGAGCTAAGCTTCAGACTCGTGGCGCGTAATTGTCCGGAAAATCTCAGTGCAGAAGATATGGGTCGATGGAAAAACCTGTGTCATCAGCGTGTCCACCAAGGCCAGGACGGATTCAGATCACTGACGCAGTACCGTGCACTACTTGAAGAAATGCAAAACCTCGATTCGGCCGATGAGAATGTGAGAAAACTCACAAAATACGGTGAGACTGTAGCGGCGTACTCCGCTCGTGAATCTGCATAAAATTCAAATCTGGTGCTGCAAGTACAGCTTTGCAGAAAGCAACACGCGGCAGTTCACGTAAACAGTCAACGGGGCTTCAGGCAACGGCGCTAATATTATATAGTCTGGTCAGTCTTAACCCGTTATTCATTATGCAGCACAGCTCAAAAATCGTCCTGTTTCAATCACCGCCGGAGCCGTGCAGCTATCTGGACAACCATACTGCGCGTAACGTATACGCAGATCCGTTCAGACCACCGACAATGCCGCTTTACAACGGCTTGATCCAAAAAGGCTTTAGACGCAGTGGAGACTATCTCTATCGCCCACACTGCGAACAGTGTGAAAAGTGTATCTCTGCCAGAATCATTGTTGATGAATTTAAACCTAACCGTTCTCAAAAACGCGCCGCCAATGCAAACCGTGATCTGACATTCAGCCGCGAGCCTGCAGAATTCACCGACGAATACTTTGAGTTGTACTGTCGCTATCTCAGTAGCCGTCACAAAGATGCCGGTATGGATAACCCGGCTCAAACTGATTTTGAGAGGTTTCTTATTAGTGACTGGTGCGATACCGAATTCTGCGCACTAAGACTCGATGGTCAACTGCTGGCGGTTGCTGTTACAGATATGGTAAGTACGGGCCTAAGCTCCGTTTACACCTATTTTGATCCGGACTTCCCCAAACGGAGTCTCGGAACAGCATGCATAGTAAAACAAGTAGACTTTGCCAGAGACCTTGGCCTTGAGTATGTGTACCTCGGCTACTGGATAGAGGCATGCGAAAAAATGAGTTATAAATCCTGCTATAAACCACAGGAACGCTATGTAAACGACAACTGGGTTAAAGTCGCCAAAAATTCAGTATAAGGCTGACCCGCAGAAGGAAAACATTACTTGAGTTTCTAGCCAATCCGTTGAGTCAGATCAAGTATATGCGCAGTCTCGTCTTCTGGTTTGGTTGTTCTTATATTCTGCAGACGTTCAACATATTTTTTATAAAACTCATGATCGGCAAGATCATCACTTCCCAGTTTAGCAAATAATCGTTCCGCATCGCTCCACATCCCCTGCCGATAAAACTGCATGGCTTTGCTATGCAACTGCAGCCGCTTATGCAGTTCCGGTGAGGCTTCTTCCACAGGACAGATCGGCTCGAACACTCTTACAAATCGCTGTCGTCCTTTTACATGTACGGTATCAAGTTCACGGAACAAATACTCCGGCACTTTTTCAACAGTAGACTCTGAAACAACCACCGGAATATCGTAGTAACCGGTGCAACGCTGTAGCCGGTTGGCTGTATTCACGGGATCACCCACAGCGGTATAGGTCATGTGGTAGCGTGAACCCATATGACCTACATTGGCAAAACCACTTGCCATACCTATACCGATTGTTATCGGTGGCAAACCAAGGTTTTGCATTTGCAGCGACAACACCGCTACTTCTTCCTGAATTTTGCGCGCGGCATGCATTGAATCTGAAGCATGAGATTCACTCAGCTCAGGTGCCCCCCAGAATGCCATCACGCTATCACCCATATACTTATCTACCGTGCCACCGTGCTGATGAATCACACGACTGACAACACCAAAATAGGCATTCAGCCAATCCCGCAGTTGATCCGGCGGGAGTGTCTCGGCTATGGTGGTAAAACGCTTGATATCGCAAAAGATAATAGTCAGTTCACGCGAATCACTGATCGCATCCATACCGGACGGATTATCTATATAATAGTCGGTCAGATTCGATGGAACATAATGTCTGAAAAACTCACTGACTTTGCGTTGATGTGATGCACGGTCTCTAAACGCGCAAACAAGGTAAGCAAAAAAGACAACGAGCAGCAAGGCAATTGCCTTCGGCAACGACGGATCGAAACCATTGCCGGGAACTGCGTAATAGAGAACCCCGATGCTCAGTAACGCAAAGCCAAACACTGTCACCGCACTAATCAATGAAAGCAACGTGGCACCGAGCGCCAGCATTGCCACAATAACGATCAACACGATTCCACGCACTCCGATATTCAGCAAAGATACTGCGCTGCCAATACTGACTTTAAAAGACACAGGAGAAGCCGACAGCGTTAGCTGCAACAAGGAGAAGCAGAACAATGCAGCCACGGCCAAAGCGATCAGGCAGATGATCGTATTGGTCATGTAACGTTGACGATTTGCTGATTTATGCTGCAAAACTGGCCTTATAGTACTTAAAACAGGACGATGTGACGATTATCTGACACATAGAACCTTCTATTAGTGCAAACATTACACTGTGAGGCGGTTCCTGTTATTCAGGTGCAAGCACTGTGCAAACCCTGACTTTGCCCGCTTGCAGCGCACCGAAGCGGCAATCCAGGGCGATTCACAGCGCCGGGCGTAAAGCGAAAACGAAGACGCATGCATCAAACTGAATGGCTACAGATGAGCGGCAATTCCGGTAACATTGTTAGCAGGCAATGCCGGATCTGGTTTGGGTAGCAGTAATTAGAGTATCCAAACAGATGCCGTATGACCCTCCAAAAACCCACCTGTGCCTCGCTCAAACTCAATCACCGATCGGAATGATCCCGACTTGCCATGAATGACGTCATCAAAAACTGCATAGCGCGCTGCAAATCCAGACACACCCGGCTTGCACTACCCGAAGGTGAGGATCCTCGTATCCAGAAAGCAGCACTTATCATCAAAGAGCAAGCTATAGCTGATCCGGTTTTATTCGGTGACAGCTCCATTATCAGCAGCGTTGCAAAATCTGAAAAAAACAACCTGACCGGTATTGAAATTGTCGATACCTCACTACCAGAACCGGAACACCTGAGTCAGATACTGGTAGGCAAAAAGAAGAAAATCACTGCTGACAATGTTGCCGAATTTATTCAATTACCTGTTTACCGCTCGGTCGCCATGCTACACAGCGGTGAAATCCATGCCATGGTCGCAGGTGCGGTGCTGCCTACTGCCAAAGTGCTTGAGGCATCGTTTGCTGTTGGATCACAACCTGACATAGAAACGCTGTCGAGCTTTTTTATCATGACGCTGAACAATCAGGCAAAAGGTGTTGCCGATAACGTTCTGTTTGCAGATTGTGCAATTAACATCGCGCCAACTGAAGAACAACTTGCTGAAATAGCCATCACTACCGCACGCAGCGCTGAAAAAGTACTTAATACCGAACCCAGAGTCGCTATGCTTTCTTTTTCCACACACGCAAGCGCTCGCCACACCAGTGTCAGCAAAGTGGCAGCAGCTGTTGAAATCGTTAGGGATCGCGCACCGGAAATCAAAATTGAAGGCGAAATACAGGTTGATGCAGCACTTTCAGAAAGAGTGGCAAAAACCAAGCTTGCCAATACGGGTGAAGTTGCCGGTCGAGCCAATGTGCTTATTTTTCCTGACCTGAACGCCGGTAATATCGCTTACAAGCTGGTGCAGTATTGCGGCGGTGCTCAAGCCACCGGCCCTATTCTTCAGGGTTTTGCAAAGCCTGTGTGCGATTTGTCTCGCGGTGCCAGCGTCGATGACATTGTCTTTGCAGCCGCAGTCACCATCGCCCTTGCAGATACCTGAGCCGGCCATATTGAGCCGAAAACAATTGAACCGGCGAAGGCTGAAACAACGGAACTGCCTGCTGTTACCAATAAACTGAAGCTATGAATTGATTTTCACGATAACCATTTCATACCGTCACAACAAATCTGGTTGAAATCTGCCAGATTACGCATACCTTTAAGGTACAGTTTATTATTCGGAAGATCTGAACTCATCAGATCCCACACCACCACCGTGCAACACACAGGATTATTTTCTCTACATGAGCAAAGATGACCCACAGGTACTGCCGAAAAAAAAGCCAAAAAGCACCGGCTTAATCTTACCGGGACAGGCCTTACCGGCAAAAATATTGATCCTGCCTGTGTACGAACGGCCGTTCTTCCCTGCGCAAATTCAACCGCTGGTAGTAGACAGAGACCATTGGCGCAGTACCTTTGAAAAACTGCATGAAGATGATCAGCATGTTGTCGGTCTGGTACACGTTCGGGACGATGCGCAGGATATTCCTGATCCGACAGAATTTTCTAAAACAGGATGCGTCGTAAGACTACACAACGTCGTTGAACAAGATTCAAACATTCAGTTTATTGCTCAGGGGCTGCAACGATTCACGATTAATAAATGGCTTCGTAAAGCACCGCCTTTTGCAGGCGTGGTGGACTACCCGATAGAACCTGAAGAAAATCGCGACGATGTAAAATCCTATGCCATGGCTCTTATACAGGCAATTAAAGAGCTGGTTCCACTGAACCCGTTGTACAACGAAGAGCTTAAAAATTTTCTTAATCACTTCAATCTGAACGAGCCCTCGCCACTGGCAGATTTTGCTGCGGCCATTACCACAGCACCAGGTGAAGACTTACAGGAAGTACTCGATACTATTGCCATTCTTCCAAGAATGGAAAAAGTGCTTTTGCTGTTGCGAAAAGAAATAGAAATGGCACGGCTGCAAGGTGAGATCAGACAGGAAGTTGAAAACAAGATTCACAAAAATCAGCGCGATTTCTTTTTACGAGAGCAGCTTAAAGTCATACAGCGGGAACTCGGTATAACCAAGGATGATCGCACCGCAGATGTAGATCGATTCAAAGAACGCATGGAACAACGCCATCCTCCCGAGCCTGTGCAAAAAAGATTTGAAGAGGAGTTGCTTAAATTATCGGTACTGGAAACCGGCTCACCTGAATATGGCGTTACGCGTAACTACCTTGATTGGGTAACCAACGTTCCATGGGGGGTGCAGTCTGAAGACAAACTCAATCTAAAGTCTGCACGCAGAATTCTTAATCGTGATCATGCAGGCCTCGATGACGTTAAAGACCGCATCCTTGAGTTCCTTGCACTCGGGTCGTATCGTGGCGAGATGTCCGGCTCTATATTGCTGCTGGTCGGGCCACCGGGTGTTGGTAAGACTTCCATCGGCCGTTCAATAGCAGACTCACTCGGACGCAAATTTTACCGATTCAGCCTCGGTGGTATGCGTGATGAAGCCGAGATCAAAGGTCACCGAAGAACCTACATCGGTGCGATGCCGGGCAAACTGGTTCAGGCACTCAAAGATGTGCAGGTCGACAACCCGGTTATTATGCTCGATGAAGTAGACAAGATTGGCGCATCGTTTCAGGGTGACCCGGCTTCAGCACTTCTGGAAGTACTGGATCCGGAACAAAACAGCGAATTTCTTGATCACTACCTGGATCTGCGCGTCGATCTCTCCAAAGTCCTGTTTGTCTGCACTGCAAATCAGATGGACACTATCCCGCGACCCCTATTGGATCGCATGGATGACATCAGACTCGCCGGTTATCTTCCGGAAGAGAAATTCAAGATTGCCACAAAACACCTGTGGCCCAGACTACTGGAACGCAACAAGGTGGCAGCATCGAAAATCAACCTGACTGACAGTGCGATAAAAATACTCATAGAAGGCTATGCACGTGAGGCGGGTGTCAGAAATCTTGAAAAATTACTATCAAAGATTTTGCGTAAGTCAGTTGTCAAGCTACTCAGTGGCAGCCGAAAAATCACCATAAGCAACAAGACACTGACTGACTTTGTTGGACCACCGGTTTTCAGAGAGGAACGCCAGCTTAAAGGTGTCGGTGTGGTTACCGGCCTGGCATGGACTGCAATGGGTGGTGCGACTCTGCCGATAGAAGCCACTGTGGTAAGTAACAACAAAACAGGCTTTAAACTGACCGGCAACCTGGGTGCCGTTATGAAAGAGTCTGCAGAGATTGCCTACAGCTACATTACATCCAATTTATCGAACTACAAGATCAAGACTGAATTGGGTAAAGATACATTAGTGCATTTGCACGTACCGGAAGGTGCGACACCAAAGGACGGGCCAAGCGCAGGTATTACTATGGCAACCGCACTGCTTTCACTGGCATTAAAAAAACAGATCAATGCCAATATCGCCATGACCGGTGAACTGACTCTGACAGGTCAGGTACTACCGGTTGGGGGTATCAAGGAAAAACTGATTGCCGCCAAGCGACTTGGCATTAAGACCGCCATACTGCCGTTTGATAACAAGCGTGATTACGAAGAATTATCGGCGTCAGTAAGACGAGGTATTAAAGTGCACTTCGCTGAAAATTTCGAAGACGTCAGCAGCATTGTGTTTAAAGGTGCTTATCTGGGGTAATCAGCCCGGACTATTCACGAAATTGACGGCATCTCACTTGATCTTTCATTCCACCCTAAGATAGCTTTACGATGGATTTTTTCTTTTGTAAATATCAATAAG
>CAZKAQ010000076.1:0-17349 GCA_964550655.1 uncultured Granulosicoccaceae bacterium | reverse complement strand
GTTGACGTTGACGAGCAGTTGAGGAACTACGCAGTTCCACCAGAGGAATCAACGGTTTTTTCTGTGGGATTTCCGGAGGCATTGTTTAAGCCGCGTTCAGATGGCAAAGGCCTGACTGTGAGATTCATGTCAATCGCTTTGGGTAAGCTTGCAGAGTTAACTAAAATTGAAGATAACGGATTTCAATATCTAGAATTTCCTGTACAGCTAGTTCAGCCGAACGTGAAGGAAAATATTCCAAAAACGTTTCGAGGCATTTCAGGTGGTGGCATTTGGTGTTACAGACTGCTGAAGACCGAAGACGACGATGGGTGTGTGAGGATTGGCTTCGATGCAGCACTTCTTAGTGGGGTAAATTACTACCAGTCAGATATTCATGTCGACCCTGAGTATGGTGAATCAAGGACAATTCGGTGCCACTTTTATAATGTCCTTGAACATTTGCAACAGAGATTGATAGCAGACGCTGATGGCGGAAGCTTTGATGACTTTAAAGTAGCAACGTAATAATCAATAGAGCTGTACATAGACAGACAACATAAAAGGAACGCAAGTTAGTTATCGGTTCTGGTTGCCACAAAAAAAATATTCTGCTAGATCGGCAGTATCGAGCGTTTATGCACTGGTTTAACGTGATTTTTTTCCGAAATTGATGCTGGTATATGAGAAAATATTATCTTGCGCACAACGTTAATTCTTCCCAAGTGGGAAGCTTAATCAAAAAATCCACAATCCGTGTCTGGCTGTAAAAGTTGTTGCAACAACACTTAGGTGACGAAGAAGAGCTCGCTGTGCCCATCAAATTACACCATCGCTTGCGCAGTTAACTGACAGCACCCCATGACAGATAAATCAATTGACACTTCAAAAGAGGAATCGCAGAAGGAAGCAAAATCTCGCCGTGCCAAAGGTGAATTTGTTCGTGGTACAAGCGGGTTTCGCAATACATTGGGTGATGCTGAATTTCCTTCAGAGGCAGGTCGCTACCATTTATTCGTAGCACTTAACTGCCCGTGGTGCCATCGGGTTATTCTCGCACGCAACATTCTGGGGCTGCAAAACAGTATTACGCTTGATATTGCTTTTCCAGGTAGAACGGGTGATGACGATCCGGTGGCTGCCAACCTTTGGGAGTTTAATCCGGATCGAATTTCAACACTGACGGGTGCAACTCTGCCCGAGTGCACACAAGAGACTGCTACCGGTAAAGGGTTTCGACTGGTAAGAGAAATTTATGCGATGCTGGGATCAGACGAAGCTTCGGTTCCTGTTTTGTATGACAAGAAAAGTCATCGTATTGTCAACAATGAAAGTGCGGAAATTGTTCGCATGTTAAACGCACAAGCAGTACAACTTGGCAGTAATCTTTCTGATGCCAGTCGTCCTGATTTATATCCTGCACAATCCAATTAACGTGAGGATATTGATCTGCTGAATGCTGAAATTTACACCAACATTAATAATGGCGCCTACAAAGCGGGTTTTTCATCTGACCAGTCCGTCTACTCGGCGGCGTTTAGCAGCTATTTTGATACCTTGTCCAGACTGCAGGCGATGCTGGCTTCAGATGACCGACCGTACCTGACCGGTAATAAATTTACCGAGGCCGATCTGAGATTGTTCCCAACGCTTTATCGGCACGATCCAGTCTGCTACATTCGCATGAAGCTCAATGCTGCCAAAATACTGGACTATCCACATCTGTGGCGATGGTTATGCCGTGTTTACGCAATGCCTGGTGTGAGACAGAGTAATTCTATGGTGCACTGCAAGCAGGGGTACTTTGGACGGTCATGGAATAATGTTGTGCCATTAGGACCGACTCATCCAATGACCTATCCAGAAGCCTACGAACACCCTGAGTTAACTATTGTAAGGCATAAAGGCAGTTCCGACTAATTCAAGCACTGACATCAGGCGTATCACCATGACTTATACATATTTATCATTAGTCAAACCTCTGTACGTACTGTATTTGCTAGTTTCTATGGCCTTTTTATCCAATACCTACGCCCAGACAGCACCTTCAGCGAATGAAGTATCGAACTATGTTGGTTTACATCTCGCAGCGCATAAAGGAGATATTGAAGCGGTAAATAGATTAATACAAAGTGGTGCCGACCTTGAAGCCCGCGACGGATCCGGCAGAACACCGTTACTTGTTGCCGGGTTTGCCTCACACGATCCAATTGTAAAGTTGTTGGCAGAAGCGGGTGCTGAGATGAACGCAAAAGAAAACAGGGCATACGACATTATCACAATCGCCGCCGTCGCTAATGATGTAGAGATGCTTAACCTGGCACTTGAACTGGGGGCCAGTGCAGGCAACACCACCAGCCCGTACGATGGCACGGCCTTGATAGCAGCAGCACATCTGGGTCATCATGAAATCGTAGATAGTCTAATCAAGAATAATGCTCCACTTGATCACATCAATAATCTCAATTGGACAGCGTTAATCGAGGTCGTTATATTGGGTGATGGTGGTAAAAGTCACACCAAAACCTTAGAGCTACTATTAAAAGCCGGGGCAGACAAGACGATCGCGGATGGACAAGGTATCACACCTTTTGAGCACGCAAGGTCTCGCGGTTTTCAGGCAATGATCGATTTGCTAACCGATGGGGCTGACTGAGCCTGACCTCTTGCTCTTTGTTCAATTCCAGCCTCTTTGACATGGTAAGCAGGCAAAGCGTCACGCCGGTCTGGCGCCGTGCCCCGGATTATGGGTTAGCGGTACGACACGATCGGTAGGGAGGCATGTTGCTGACAGATATCGGTTTATAGATGCAGGGCTGGAGACTACATCCCGGGGTGGAACTAAGCTGAAAGCACTGTGTCGAACTTTCACCAATGACCTTTCCAGCCATTGCAGACCTTGGGCATAAAGTAACAGGTGGTGGGTCCTGACCGCCCGGTATCGTTCACCTGCTGATTTTTGCTTACGGGCAAGCAAAACCAATTTCACCAACAATGCATGCTTTAGTAGGAACCATGCATAACCTGATCAAGAGGAAACCATGAAAATTTTGTACAGCATTCTCGTCTCCATATTACTTCTTCCGATAAATGCCGTCGCGGCAGATAGTTATGAAACAAAAATAGTCGGCAAGTCAGGAGAAGAAATAGGTACGCTCAAGATCACGCAGGGAACCGAAGGCGTGGTTATCAACATAAAAGCAGAAAATCTTCCGGCTGGTTTTCACGGCATGCATTTTCACGCTGCCGCGCAATGCGATCATGCCGGCGGATTCAAATCTGCAAAAGGCCATGTTGATCCACACAAAAAACCTCACGGGTTCTTAAACGAAGAGGGGCCTCATGAAGGTAATCTCCCAAACCTGATTGTTGCCAAAGATGGCACAGTTGAGGTTGAACTCTACAGCCAGTTGGTCAGCCTCACCGAAGGCCACGCCAATCTTCTTGATGCAGATGGTTCTTCATTGATAATCCACGAAAACCCTGATGATCACACAAGCCAGCCCATTGGTGGGGCGGGCGGCAGAATAGCCTGTGCTGTCATAGCGAAACAGTAGGCTACAGGCACTATTAACCAGTGAATGACAGGTTATGTGTAGTGAGCACTTGCTGGCAGAGGAGAGTCTGGGTGTAGACAAAGACAGGCAACGTGTAGGTAACGCAAATTTGCTATCGGTTCTGGTTGACGCTAAGTGTTTCTGCCGGATCGGCAGTATCGAACGTTTATTCGCTGGTTTAACGTGATTTTTTACCGAAATTGATGCCGGTATGTGAGGCAATATTATCTGGCGCGCAGCGTTAATTCTTCCCGAGGGAGGAAGCTTAATCAAAAAATCCACAAACGGGGTCTGGCTGTACAGCAGTTCGCTGTTGCTGCGGTTAACTTGTCTGCTCAGCACGAAGAAGGCGCATAGCCTTTTATAGGATTCAGTAGAATCGGCTATACGTTTGAATCGTTGTTCAAAGTTGGTGGTAAGATCAAGCCAGTGTTCAGTGGAAATGTTGAGTCTTTGAAGTATGGGTGGTGCAGTACAGTTTTTGCTCCGCGCTTTCTGTCTACAATTATTCTTCCAGTCCAATCAATCAAATTGGGTTGATAACGTTGCAGTTTCTCAGCAGGGGATAGCACTACTGTTCAATTATTGAATTGACCAACACTGCGGTACTGGCGACGCAAGGTTCTGCCATTATGTTGGCGTGTGTTTCGTCTATTCTGTGTTCTGTCTGGTTTGGTGCAATTGTTCGCCAGTGGCGCGTAAACACATCGAACGACATTCGTAGTGTTGAACTGTCACTGCGCAGAATGTGGATGTGACAATCGCAACGGGTCGCTCGGTATTTGCGAAAAGCACGTTCGCAGGCGGTTTGCACCTTCGATAAATGTCCGCGTGTAGAATTTGCGGTTGTTTCGCTGCTTATTGCTGTATCGTCCTTCAAGGCAGATTTTGTCGCGGAATCTTTGTCGCTGGTTTGCTTGTTGATTGTTCGAGTATGTTTGAGACGTGCTAAGGCTTCAATCCAGCGGTGCAACTGTCGCTGCACTGCAATGATGGTGCTTTTATAGTGTCCCTGAGCGATAAGTTCATAGATTACATATCCTTTCCAGCCAACTCTGGACATAGGGTGATTAGACGGTATCGGGGCTGCGGCATCTGCGATGATTACATGGCCGATCTCTGCGCCTTGTGCCTGTAATTTTTTTATAATCTCGAGTGTCAGTGCAGCACCAAAGCAGTAGCAAAGCAAATGATAGGGTCCTTGAGGTTGCACTGATGTTATCTCTTGTAGATAGTCATCCACCATATCGGATACGTTTTCGCTGGGTATGGTATCACCACCGAGGCTGCTTGGTTGCAGGCCGTATACAGAGTAACTGTTGTTTAGCCGAAGCGCCAGAGGGCGATAGAACAGTGCATGTCCGCCTCCGGCATGTAGACAAAATAGTTTATTTTTCTGTGTTCCTTTACGTAGCAGCACCAGCGACTTAATCGGACGGTCCAGCTCTTCTGTGTTGAGGTATTTACACATTGCGGTGACAGTAGGGTTTTCGATAAAGTGTGCAAGATTTATATCTGTGCCGAATTCACTCTTTATTCTTGTTAATAAACGAAGTACGCCGAGTGAATCGCCGCTGCTTGCAAAAAAGTTGCTATCCATACTAAGAGGATAGGTCTGCAACACATCTTCCCAAATCGATATCACCTTCAGTTCAAGTTCGGTGCGTGCGCTGATAATTTTGCGTAGGTATGTATCTCTGAAACGAATTGCCGGCCGCGGCTCAGGCGCGAGTGTTAGCTGCCGCTCTGCGTTGATGAATGTAGCCAGGTTAAGCTCTGCCGACGCGGGAAGCCTGGTCAGAATTTCAAGCAGCTTGTCCGCGAGACTTTCAGCCAGTGTTTCTGCAAAACGATCGTTGCGAATTTCGATTTTTACCTGCGTCACATCTGCTGGTACCACCGTAACGCTTGCCGGAAATGCAGATATTGTGTCGGAAGCATAGTGAGAGATAGAAGGAGAGTCGAATTGTTCCGGTTGAATTATTGGTAGTGTTTCAATAGCCAGTACAGAATCGAATGCACGAGTGCGAGTAGCTGGTTCAGAAAAAGACAGCACTTCGTTGAGGGATATGTGCTCGTGGTTTCGGGCCTCAAATTGTTGGGCCTGAAAGTTTTTTGCCCACTTAGATAATATCTGTTGTGGTTCAATATTGGATCTGGCCGGTATAACGTTTGAAAGTAAGCCTGCAACATTATCGATACCGGCGAAGTCTAAACTTCTGCCGTGTGTAACCAGACCGAATACAATATCAGTTCTATTAAGTTGATGCGCGCAGGTAAGTGCCCACGCAATCTGAACTGCTGTGGCAAAGGTTATCGCCTGTGCTTTGCAAAATTGTTTAAGTTGTTCGACTTCAGGTTTATCCAGCTGCCGGATTGCCCGGCTTACTGCTGTCTCTGCTGGATGGTTGCAGATGATTGTCGGGTTGGTAAAGCCATGTAGTGCCTTGCGCCAGAAAGCTTCGCTCTGTTGTTTTGGTTGCGTGTCGAGGAACTGTCGATACTCGACATAGTCCGGCAACTGCCTTTGAACTGGGGTGTCACATTGTGCAGGGCGCAGAGCATGGTTATTTTGATCAGGTCGGTGTAGGTTGTGGTAGTTTACTAGTAAGCGGTTGACTACTACTGCCGAGGACCATCCGTCCAAGAGTAGATGATGACACGACCAGACACAAAAGACGGTAGTGTCGGTCAGTCTGGCGCAGAATAGTCTGGAGCACGGTGCTTTTTCCAGACTTAGAGGGGTCTGACGGTCTGCCGCGAGCCACTTTGCAACTTCTTGTTCCTGTTCTGTTGCGGTAATGTCAGACCAGTTAGCTGTGGTGAAGTTGTTGTTAACAAATTTGCGAACGACCAACACAGGTTGCTGATTGGGTGCAACGTTGACAGTTGAGCGAAGGCATTGAAATTGTTGTTGTGTGTCAGACCACGCTTGTTGCAGTTGCTGGGTGGAGCCAATGCCGTGCAGCCGGAACTGAACCTGTATCTGGCCAGCCAGCGGTTTTCTGGCATTATGCACCCAGTAGGGAAGCTGAAGCGAAGACAATGGTAAGAGCGATTCCACTGAACTTGCCGACTTTTTTTTATTGCCGTCCGTGCCTTTCGCTACACTGTTCTGGTATGCCATTGATGTCTAGTTTCTTGACTGTATATAATCAGAGATCTGCGAAATTGACGCAAAATTTTGGACAATAACATCTTCGGGTGGGATCGGAGTTGCAAATTCAGTCTCAAGAAAACCTACCAGTCGCATCACATTCAGTGAGTCAATCAGGCCTGACATGAGCAATTCCTGATCGTCAGTAATGTCACTGGAACTCACAATAAGTTCAGTTTTTATGAAGTTACGTACATTTTCTATCGCAACAGAATGTGAATTATTTGTGTTCATGATTGAGGGCTATCCCGTTTCTTGTTAAATGTTGTTCAGCTAACAATTTGCGATTGATTTTGCCACTGCTGCTATGGGGTAAAGTTTGCACGATTTCTATCGATCTGGGTATGGCGTATGCCGGTAATTGTGAACGAAGTTGATCAAGTAGATAACCTTGAGTCAGCTCAAATTTTTTCTTTGCGGTTACTTGTGCCACAATTTCAACGCTGCCCGTTGCATCAGGTACGACATAAGCAGCGCCTTCACTAACGCCACTTATTTTCGTTAGTGCGGATTCGACTTCGTCCAGTTCAACGCGGTGGCCTCGGGTCTTGATCATTCTATCGTTTCTGCCAAGGAATCTAAGCAAGCCGTCGCTTTTTTGAACAACCTGGTCACCGGTCCGATAGTAGACAGTTGGGAAACAGCCCACGCATTCCTTAGTTAAGAACGCTGTCGCGTTCAGATCCGGTCGATTCCAGTAGCCTGATGTAAGAGTCGAACTTCTTACGCAAAGTTCCCCCGGTTCTCCAACCGTACATTCGTTATCGTCTTCATCGATAATAAGTGCTTCAGAATTTAGCGACATATTGCCAATCGGCAGAGATTCATCTTCATTCAGAAAAGGATCCGGTATGTCATAGCAGGTACAGGAAGGTGCTTCTGCCGGACCGTATACGTTGGTCAGCCGCACTGAAGGCAGTGCTTTTATTAGTTCCTTTAACTGTCGCGGCGCGTAGGGCTCACCGCCAAACAGAATCCAGCGCAAACTGGAAAGATCGCGTTTATCCATCGCACCCTGTTCGACCATAGTTATCAATGTGTAGGGTACGGTGAATACCACGCTAATGCGCTCAGATTCGATATAACTTGTCCAGCTTGCAGGGAAGCGTGTTACTGGTTCCGGTACCAAAACAACCGTAGCCCCTGCTCGCAGAGTCGAAAAAAAATCGAAAATACTAAGATCAAAGTGTAGGGGTGCATGACTGGCCACGCGATCGTTCGCAGTTAGCCTGACGTGATGTCGGCCCCAATCAGCGTAGCAGTTGCTGCTGGCGTGTGTATGGATCATACCCTTCGGCTCTCCGGTGGAGCCTGAGGTGTACATGATGTAGCCGAGATGCTGATCAACTGTCGGCAGTTCCGGGTTGAGAGTCGGCAGAGCGGTGATCGCTTTCCAGCTGAGCTGATCAAAAATGAGCTCAGACTCGACGCCGAAGACCTTTTGCAGATTGCATTCTGCAGGTAGATCATTGATGACTGATTGCAAGGCGTCGGAGCTGACTATACTTTTAATGCCACAGTCTTCGAGAATAAAGTACAGACGATCGACCGGCATGTACGGGTCCAGGGGAACGAATGCACAACCTGCTTTGAGAATGGCGTATATTGCAACTCCAAGTTCCAGGCCCTTGTGCAAAAAAATTCCTATCCTGTCTTCAGGTTTGCAGCCGCTTTCTAGTAGTGCATGCGCCAGTTGATTGCTTTGCTCATTGAGCTTGCGATAGCACAGTTCTTCTCCTTTAAAACTTAATGCCGAAGCCTCGGGGGTAGTTACGGCATGGTGTTCAAGAGGGGAGTGGATCAGCATGCCATGCATTATGCACTTCTCAACATTGTGTTTGGGTAAGCACCTGACAGCTTTGGGGATTGTTGCTCACAAGCCATGATGCCTTGCAATAATATTGCGTTGCACATCACATGTACCGCCATAAATGGTTGCGGCAATCGCATCTCGCAAATTTCTCTCAATGCCGGTTGCAGTCATGTAGCCGCTACCACCGTGTATGCTTATGGCATCATGACAGGTTTTCACAAATGCCTCGCTGACAAATGCTTTCGTAACTGATGATTCGCGTGCTACCTGTTTTTTTTGCTCCAGCATTGATGCCACTTTGTAAACCAGAAGCTGGCAGGCATCGAGTCGGATCGACATGTCGGCGATCTTGTTTGAGACTGACTGGTTTAGACCAATAGCAGCACCCTGGCGGGTGTGCGATTTGGCGAATGCTGAACATGTTTCAAGTAGACGACGCATAGCACCCACTTGTGGTGCCAACACGAGGCTGCGTTCGGCGCTTTGTGTGAAGTTGAAAATACTGGCTCCCGAGCCGTCCGTGCCCAGCATGGCCTCCGCAGGTACACGACAGTTGTGAAAGGTCAGTCGACCAAAAGGCACAGTTCGCAAGCCCATCTTTTTATCGTTTTCGTGTTGTGTCACACCCGGCAAATCAAGGTCGACTATAAAGGCGGTCACACCCCATTGGCTTTTGTCGGCATCGGTTTGCGCAAACACAATGGCGAAATCTGCCTCCGGTGCCATAGTGACCATTCTTTTTTCCCCGTTGAGGATAAATTCTTCGCCTTCTTTTCCGGCTGATGTAGCCAATGCGAATGCATCGGAGCCGCTTCCTGCTTCGGTTATTGCAAAGCAGCCCCGCAATGATCCGTTAGATTGAGTTAGCAGATAGCGGTCGATCTGACGGTCTGTTGCAAATTGTAGCAGCGTCTTTTGCACCGCCCATATTTGTGCTGCTACGGCGAAAGCAAATCCGTTGTCGGGGCACGAGTAACCGAGTTCCTCAAGCAGGTAGGTTATAGTTGTTATGCTGTACCCACTTCCACCCAGCGATTCAGGGACTATCCATCGAAATAAGCCGTAGTCAGCACACTGCTGCCATTGTTGTTGTGGAAACAGACATTTTTCATCAGCGTTTTCCACGTCAAAAGCCAGTGCGGATTGTGCAAATTCCGCAAATGCCGCAACCAGGTTTCGTTGGGTATCTGATTGAATAAATTCCAAGGGTAAATCCACAGTTGAATTTTTGGAGTTTACGATACCACCATGCTTGTATATGAGATATATGTCACTATAAAATGTGACAAAAAATATATTTTCGTGGCGTGGTGAATGTGTGCCTTTAGAGTAGGGGGTATCGACCTATGAGTGCGGTAAATAAAATTACTGATCTGCTCAACAGGCAAGCGCTGACAATACCGGAGTTGGCCGCAGAGCTCGGAATCTCTCGCAATTCTACGCATTTGCAAGTGCGTAAACTTGAGGCGGCAGGTGTGCTGGAGAAGCTGGTATTGCAGATGTCGAGCAGTGCTGGTAGACCCGCCTATCAATACAGAACAGCCGCTGGTGGCGAAGATGTTCATTCTACAGCCTGTAAGCCTGTCCTTGATAGCATGGTTAGAACAATCTGTGAAAACGTTCCCGAACAAGACCGGCTGGCGCTATTCGAAAATGCCGGTTGATCGAAGTCGAGAGCGAACGGTCTGCAGCCAGGCGCCGCCGACGCTGAGTCGATCCAGAAAGTTGTCGATGCTGTCAATTCATTGGGCGGAATAGCTGAAATTACAACTAAAGGTAAAACCAGCTATATGAATTGCTTTAGTTGTCCGGTGGCAACAATGGTTCACCATGAACCATTGGCATGCACAATGGTGGCTGCTTTCTTTTCTAAGGCGACTGACAGGAAAGTGTTTGTGCTTTGCAAAAAGAATGGCACTGTTGTTTGTGGTTTCGAAATAAGCTAATGCGTGTAATTCACAACCAGATATAGGATTGAATAAATTCCAAAGGTTTATCCGTGGTTGATAGTTTGTGCCGGAGTAGCCAACCGTGTTCGTCTAAGTTGCCTATGATCATTCATTAAGCAATTTTTTCAGCTTTTTCATTTGCTGCTCACTAACATTGGAGAATGCTTCAAGGTCTGTGTTTAGGTCGGCTGTAGATACAGACGGTTGGCCGATAGAGAGCTCACATATTTGCTCTATAGTCTGATTTTCAAATAGATCTGCGATATTCAGATTATAACCACGGCTATTAAACTCGGAGATTATGCGAATGGCGGTGAGCGAGTCGCCGCCAATCGAAAAGAAGTTGTCTCTGATGCCGACATACTCGACATTTAACTCGCGGGCCCATATAGAAGCCATTTGTTTTTGTGCAGCTGTTTGCGGCCTCGCAAGATTATCGTTTCCCGGCTCATGCATTCGTAATGGCGACGGTAGTGCTGATCTGTCAATTTTACCGTTATTATTCAGTGTCATACGCTCAACCGGTATAACCCATGCAGGCATCATCCAACGTGGGAGTTTAGTGGCCAGATCGTCTTTGACTTGCTTTGCGGTCAGTTTTCCGTGTGAGCTATCATGACTTGTATTACCGGATACATCCCTGCTTCGGTTCGACTCCTCGGGAGTAAAATACAGTGCAATGCGTGGTCCGGATGGTGGTACAGACGGTTCTATTGTGTAGTTGATTTCCTTAAGTATACGATTGACATGGTTTTCGTCGATCTGGTCGTCGAGTTCATCCAGTGCTGCATCTCTTCGTTTGTGCCCCAGTCGCACATCCCAGCTATAAGGTAGTGAGTAGTTGTGAAAGCCCCGTTCGATTTTGTGCACATGGATACCGACATCGTTTATCAAACAGTTAGTAGAGCGGCCGGTATCACGTGGACGCTGCCAGGGTAATCGCGTTTGAAGGTAGTCCATCATGGTGTCTAATTCGACATCACAATATCGATAGAAATCTACAATTTTAACCGCATCAAAAATTGAGTCTGTCTTGAATATCTCTGTATCGATGTGTTGCGATACCGCGTCGTCAGATCGATGGTAGGCCTTGCGAGCACTGAGAACCCACTCATCAATTTCACCAGGTTCTACACCGGCTCGGGTAAACAATTCTTCGTTAAGCCGGGTTTCAAAGAACTGACCTCTTGACAGACCTGTAAATATCATTGGAATGCGGAGTTCGAATGCCTGTTTCATGCCCAGGGTATAAATAGTTTTAAAGCAACCGTTGCAAACGTTCGAATAGCGCTTAAGGCTATCGGCGAATATTGCGGGCATTGCCGGCGTTTGGCCGAACTGATGATCTACCTCGAGAGTTTTACAAACTCTGGAAATATTGTCTTTCGCTTCATCAGACAGGTATCCGTTGTCGAGTGTATATGCCAGAACTCGCAAGTTTAGATCAACCAGTCTGGCCAGCGCGTAGCTGCTGTCTTTGCCACCGCTCAACAGCATTATGCAATCGTACTTTCCGGTAGCAAGTGGCTTGCATTTTTCAATCAGTAGTCGCAGATCGTCCATGGTTTTGAAGTACTGGCTGCTGTGTTGCTTATATTGACTATAGGCGTCACACAGAGAACAGACACCATGCACATCAAACCTGGCCTGCGGATAGCGTGATGACAGGCCGCACCGTACGCAGTGTGTTTCCTCATCGTACTTACGTGCATTGTCAGCCTCAATGACAACGGCTACACACTCCGCAATCTGCTTGTTGTCGAGAGTCGCGGCCTCAATTTCTGCCAGTTCAATGCGTGCGCCACGGATCTTTACCTGCGAGTCTGTTCGGCCGACGTATATTAACTCTCCGTTTCTGTTTAAGCGCGCAAGGTCGCCGGTGCGATAAATGCGCTGGTTTGGTCTCACCTTGCAGTCGTCTAAAAAAACTCTGTGTGTTTGTGATTCCCGGTTCCAGTAACCTTCAGCAAGAGAAGGACCTTCAATGTAGAGTTCTCCAGGTACACCGGGTGGCTGGAACTGTTGCTCACTATTTAGAATAGCTGCGCGCATGCCAGCTACTGGCAATCCGATCGGTACCGAACCATCAGTATCGGTCTGCGGGTCAAAGCGATGGACGATACATCCGACGGTGGCTTCGGTGGGCCCATATTCATTGTGAATTTCTATATTTCCGTTGAAGTTCCGGTGTATTCGCTGAGCCAGTGCACACTTCAGATCTTCTCCACCAACGATGAGTTGTTGTATTTTGCTGCCGCTCATATCCCGACTTTGCAGTGTGGCCAGATGTGCCGGTGTGAGTTTTACAATGTCTACTTTGTTATCTTCGATTACTGCAGACAGTGCGTTATCCATTTCGTTTGAATGTGGCGGATATACGTGCAGCTGACCGCCACTGAGCAATGGTACAAACAGTGAGGTTATGGTCAGATCAAATCCAAGAGGAGTAAAGAGAGGAAATGCCAACGGTCTTCCACGTGTGTAATATCGAACGGCCCAACTGCAGTAGTTGTACATAGCGCCATGCGATATGACGACTCCTTTCGGTTCACCGGTAGAACCTGACGTGTAGATCAGATACGCCGGTCCCGACGGGTCGGCTGCCAACTGTGGTGTGACAGTTGTTCGATCAGTGTCTGTCTGACTATCTGATAAAGCTTCTCCGGTGACGGATATCAGGCATGTCGTAACTGAGTCAGATAGACGTCCTGCCAGCTTCTCAAGCGTAACTGCACAGGTTACCTGTGCGTCTTGTAGAATCTGATGTATACGATCCGTGGGTGTTTCAACATCAATGGGGACAAACGCTGCACCGGCCAGCAAAGTTGCGAACATTGCAATCGGTACGCAAGATGCACGAGGAAGAAACAGTGCGACACGATGTTGCTCGCCCACTCCCAGATGTTGTAAAGAGAGACACAGTCTTTCGGCTCGCCTTAGAGCTTCACCATAAGTTAACTCCCTGTTTTTTGCATCGACGATGGCCGGCCTTTCCGGATGTTCGCCAGCTATCTGTTGAAACTGTCTGGTTATGGAGGCAAAATCAGATGGTATATGTTGCCTGTTGTCTATGACTCTGCCATCTGGTTCCAGGGTTGGATCGTGAAGCAAATTTTTCTCAGCAGTGTTCCCTGTAATATCAAATTTCGACAGTTCCAGATCGACTGGACCGTTCATTGAGTCAATGAGTGCGTCCACTGTAGCGTGCCAGTTGTTCACTGCGATTTCGCGCTCGCTCTCGGAAAAATGACCTGTATTGAAATCGATATGGACAGCGGTTTCACTATTGCTATCGGTAGATCTTTGTTCTGTCCAATTGGTAGCATGAAAGCGAAGCAGGTGATTGCTGTCTGCGTGGTCGCTATGCAGCCACTCTGCTGTGACCGGTATTTCACCCAGTGGTTGGAATTCGCTGGTGATGTAGTTAAAAACAACCGAGATGTCAGTGCCACTCGTCCAGCGTGAAGCGGCAGGTATTGCGTGTTTGTAAACGCGGTCGCTCGCCGCTTTGATTTTTTCCAGCAAGCTGCCAAAGGTTTCGTGATTTTCTATGCTGACACTCAATGGCAACATTTCGATAAAGGGCCCGACACTAACGCGGAATTTGCTTTGTCTTGTAGGTACTGGCAAGGAAACAGCGATTTCTGATTGCCCGGAAACCCGATACAAAAAAGTCATCACAGCACAAAGCAGAAGCCGGGATCGAACGACATGTGTGCTAAGTGCAGTAGTGTTGAGCACTAAACGCTCGATACCAGTCATTTGTTTTGATGTTACCGCATTGTGATACCTTAGCGACTGCGTAGTGGGTTCAGCTTTACCTCTGTGATAAGGCGACACGGGTTTTGGGATCGACTGGCTTTGCCAGAATTTTTTACACGTCAGCGCATGACGCGAGGTATCTTCCAGATGTGCGTAGTGTGCAAATGGCGATGGTGGTTGTGACAGCGTATCCGGTGTCAGGTAGGCTTGCGCCAGCTCTGTCCAGATATTGGCAACCGAGAGTGCGTCACTGACAATGTGGTGCAATGAAATAAACCAGATCGATTGATCGTCTGCCACTTGTAGTAGTGCAGTAGTGGCGGTTGTGTTTTGCAACTCGAAAACTTTCCGAGTCTGTGATGACATCCATTCCTCTGCAGCTGTTAGAGCTGTACCGGATTTATTACAGGACGAGTTCTTTGCGACTCTAAAATCCAATATTTGTAGAATCGGCACGTCCGTGTGTATTTGTGTAAGGTCTGTGAGATTGATACCCGAATGTAGACTATCGTGTCTGGTGGCAACAGTGTGCCACGCTTCGGACAGTGATTTTGCGTCGACAGTACCGTGAATAGTAAGTGCCATCGCCATGTTGTATAGCGGACAATCAGGATGTAGTGATTGCCCAGCGACCAGTGATAGTTGGAAGGGGGTAAGTGGACACTGGTCATCTGATGTTCGAGCGTTATTGGTCATGTGAGTTCATCTGATGGCCGTGCTTTTTCTCTCGCCGCGTGAATTACCGAGAATGTTGGTAAATATAGTGGTGTTCGGACCCAGCATACCTGCGTTAGTTCCAGCGCTGTGGAACTGCACGACAATTTACTTGTCCCTATACTGGTTAGTGTGACGCTTTCGAAGTAAACAGAATCTTGGTGGTAGCCGTTGGGTGTTTTTTTTGAAACACTGTGCGATGCTGCTGTGCGACAAGACAGCTGTAAAACGATGACGCAAAAAAATACATACACCACAGCACTTCATAGAATGAAAAAAACCTTAGCATACTACTTCTTGTTTATTGCATTGTCGATCGTCCCGATCAGTGTGGCCCATTCGCATGCAAAAGGTGAAAACTATGTTTGGATAAATGTCGAGTTGGATCATATTAGTGGTCGCTTTGAGTTAAGATTCGACGATTTAAAATCCAAGCTTGGTATTGATGTGGACGCCATAGGTCCAACCAGACTGGAAGGTGTAAGGGCGGCTCAGGCTGAAGTCCGTGACTATCTGAAAGCGCACTTTTCGATCAGCGATGCTTCAGGTGAAATGATGCTGGAATTCTCTGATGCACAGCTGTTCGAAGAAGACAGCCGGTTTATTCAGTATCCTTATCGCATCGGTTCACTGCCCAGACAAAACAAAATTACAGTTCGAAACCGGATATTTCTAACGCCTGATTTAATGTCCTCAGACAGACTACACCGAAGCGTCATTGTGGTTGAATACAACAAAGCGGCCGGTTCAGAATACGGAGATGAGAACGTAGCGATGGTTTTTGGTCCAGATGTTACCGAGCGGGAGATCGATCTGGCGGATCCGGCAACGGTTCTGGAGTGGCGGGATTTTCTTAAGCAGGGTCTGTTGCATATCGCAATCGGACTCGATCACATCGTTTTTATTTTATTGATACTTCTGACAGTTGTTTTGCATAGAGAGGGTAAGCGCTGGAAGGGCCAACCCGACTTTGCTGCGGTTTTGTGGAAGGCGCTCAAGGTAATCACCACATTTACCGTGGCTCATTCAATCACGCTGTCGCTTGCCGCAGTCGGGCTGGTGTCCTTTAATACCACGATGATAGAAATTATCATCGCGCTGTCTATTATGGTTCTGGCGATTGCCAATATGTTGCCGATCAGCACTACGCACAATCTGATACTTATTTTTGCATTTGGTTTATTTCATGGGCTCGGTTTTGCATCGGTGATGGGAGACTTGCAATTTCGCACCGTGTTAATGGAGCGGATTCTGCTGCTGTTTAATGTGGGCGTTGAGATCGGTCAGGTTTTGATTGCTGTTGTCCTACTGCCTCTGCTTTACCTCATAAGAAACCATCCGCGTTATCATACTTATGTGGTGATACCTGTGTCACTGATATCTGCGTGTATCGCCACCTACTGGGTAGCGCAAAGAGCCGGGTTAATAGCGTAGTGTCCTTACAGGATATTGAAGATGCTTATCCTCTGACCAGTATTCAGCAGGGTATGTTGTTTCACTGTCTTGAGTTCAGCGAGTCAGATGTTTATGTTAGTTACATATCGATAGATATTTCAGGATCTGTTGAGCCCGATCGACTGCGGACCGCGTGGCAAAGTGTTGTTAACCGACACGGCAGTCTGCGTGCCAGCTTTCAGTGGGAGGGATTGGATGAGCCGCTGGCAGTGATCAGGCGAGCTGTCGATATTCCCTGGGAGTTATGCGACTGGTCTGAATTTTCAGATGCTGAACATACCGAGCGCTATTTGCAGTTGCAACGAGACCAGAGGCAAGTGTCTATCAGTCCGTCAGCGTATTCACTGCAACGCTTTAACCTGGTTAAACTGGCTTCAGACAACTGGAAACTGCTTTGGAGCATCCATCATTTGTTGGCTGATGGCTGGTCAACTCCTATCGTTATTAACGAGGTGATGCAATGCTATGACAACAATGGAATTGCACCTGCCAACCTGAATCAGCCTTTCAATTTTTCCGGATATGTTGCCTGGCTGGGTCAGTGCGACATGGCTGCGGCAGACAGTTACTGGTCGCGCTATCTCGGACAAGCGAGGGTAACACCGCTTAATTTACCGAGGCCACAGATGGGTACCAGGACCAGTCATCAGAGCAGTTGCCTGGCCGATAAACCAGAGCAGGTTCATCAGGACTGGTTTCAGCGTGTTGAATATAGTCTTTCGGTAGCGGAGACCAATCAGTTGAAGCAATATTGTCGAGAGAACGGAGTTACGCTAAGCACTGTGATGCATGGGTTGTGGGCCATTGTGCTGCAGCATTATTGTGGAACATCGCAGGTGGTATTTTGTACTACGTCATCTGGAAGACAATGCAAACTCAATGGGGTAGATACAGCTGTTGGCCTGTTTCTTAATAGTTTACCTGTAACGGTACAAACGGAATCTACAGACGACCTGCAACATT
>CAZKAQ010000075.1:0-17421 GCA_964550655.1 uncultured Granulosicoccaceae bacterium | reverse complement strand
TGCTGCTGGAACTGGTTACCGAACAGGTACGGCCATTCTCAAAACCGAATCCATCGCCATCAGGATCAGATTGACTGCTGGCACATGCCGGGAATCTGGAAGAACCGGAATTATTACTGCTGGAAGCCGAACCACTCGACGTGTCCACGATGCAGGTGCGATTATTCTCAAAGCCAAAACCATCACCATCGGAGTCGCTGCTGGCGCTGGAGCAAACTGGTCGGCTGGACTGCGCATTGACGCTTTGAGGTACTGACGTAATGGCCACAAGAAGTGGTACAACAAAAATCGCCCGTCTTGCGAGCTGCGTTTTAAATTTCATTTGTAATGAACTAACTCTGGTTTGAATTGAAAATGTCTGTGACATCAGAACTGATACTTTGGCATTGTATGCGCCAAATTCCATGTTGATGGCATTCTGGTAACTAAAGATTTCAGCGGAAAATGATGTTTTTTTCACCCTGGCTAAGCCATAGGCAAATGAGAAAGTGCATTAACTTTAAGCCTTAAAGAAGTCTATCTGTTGCAGTTCTCCTGCCATGAACTACACTTCGGCAGGGCGCGCTTTTTTCATGAGGTTTACAACGTTACTGAATATAAATGTAGCGGGACGTTTTTTTTCAGAAGACTGGTTTATAAATGATGAATCATGAAGTTATAACAGAAGCGTAACGATCATGTCGGTGTGAGAATTGGGTGATAATTGAAAGGAGCAAAACATGTCAACTGCTCAACTTATACTCAGAAAAACACACTGAATAATCAGTTATAGATCTCATCTAATTCAGACCTTACAAGCATGCTGCTCAGGCGACATAGCGTTGAGCTTGATTACCTACTGAAATGCATCTGATCTATGTATTATTGACAGCGACGAAAGCCTTCCCAAGTGTCGCAAAAAAACATCCTTTCGAGCTGTGCACTTACAAGACTGAATCTGCAAACAGACTGCCATCGGTCAATTTCCAACACTTTTTACCAAGCCGTACCGGAGCCTTGTGTCAAAATAACATGTACCGTTATCGTTACTGTCATAGCGTTCTTACCGGTAAGTTGCTCGGACGCTATACAGACTTCCAGATCAGATAAAGCCATCAGTCAACTCAGGGAAGCTGAGCGGCATAATGGCGTAGAGTCACATTCAAGTTAACCCAGGCCTGAAATACAAAAAATGTGACTATTGGAATAACGCAGACACCGGGGATTACACACGGATGACTGTCTTTGCTTTAGAGGTAAAGCAGTGAAGGATAGATATGTCTGAAACACTGCGTACGAAGAATTCAAAGCATGCTTCCCGGTTAACCCCGGGAAGCATACTCAACCTGTAACCACACCACAGTAGGGTCAGGTTTAACTGCTACATACGATACTTATACCGTGGCTGGTACAAACACGTGATCGGCGCCGTCTTTCTCAATTTTACCGGCATTGGGAAAACCAAAATGATAACCACCAATGGTCATGTTATCGGCTATCGCCTTCTCAACAATTGACTTACGTGTTGCCGTTGCCTGAGCTTTATCAGAATCAAATGAGAGCTGCCAGTCGAGATTCGCAAGGAACAAAGCAGGCACGATGATCGCATCGCCAATCAACAACAGCTCATCATCACCGGAACTGATATGAAAGCTGACGTGACCGGGTGAATGTCCAAAACTCTCGACCGCTCTTATACCAGGCGCGAGTTCTTTTTCACCATTGAATCGCGTGACGTTTTTCCACTCCGGGAATGTTGCCTGAATACGTTTTGCCAGACCCTGGCGTCGTTCCGGTAACTTCTCGATAATCGCCGGATCAGTCCAGAAGTCGTACTCCGTTTCACTGACTACAATCTCGGCATCCGGAAATACCGGAGCATTGGTGTCTTTTTCCATTAATCCAAAAATGTGATCAGGATGCATGTGGCTGATCATGATGGTGTCGATGCTATCCGGTGTGATTCCCGCTGCTTCAAAACCGCCACCGGCGGCAAGTCCTGCAGTTGGTGCAAGCTGACCACCGGTTCCGGCATCCAGCATAATGGTCTTGCCACCGGTCTTGACTACCGTTAACGCGAACTCTATCGGAATGTAGTCGGTTGTAAGGCCCGCTTTGCTTAGCGCAGATTTAACCTGGTCTTCCGACACATCTACAGCGATACCACCAAATCCGCCATTCTGCCAAACGCCGTCATAAATGGAGATGACTTCGATATCTCCGACTTTGTAGCTGTAGAAACCCTTTTTACGTACATCAGCAGCCTGCGCCGACGGAAGAAAAGCAAACTGACCGGTCAAGCCAAGAGCAGCGACCCCGGCACTGGAGGCCAGGAACTGACGACGTGTGGTTTTGATCATTGAGAAGACTCCTGAAATATCATGCGGTGGTAGAAAAATTTCGCATAACAGTCTGTTTGCCATCCCTGTCAGCCGACAAAATCAGTTTATTCAATAAAGGGTAGTACTGACTCAGCAGGGGTGAGATGAAGATCTGCCATGCAACGATGTAACACATCCGTTACAAAATCTTTAGACAACTACAACCAGTACAAGTGCCCTGTGATTTGATTTTTTTTTCACGGCAACATCGGCTCTCAGGACTGGCTCGAGAATCGCGGTGTATGTAGTACCGATGCTCGCAAGACAATACACGATTCACTTGTTATAGAGTCAGCACTCCCAGGCAACACTGCCCTCATTTAAAGACGTTAACACACCAAGGACAATCTCAGTTGCCAGCCAGCTGCGCTTTGTTAAGTTTTTTCTGTGACCGATACAAAACGCGCGACTTACCAAACGCCGCAGGATCATTAATGGCAATGCAGCAGGCGAGTTTGTTGTCAGCAAGATAGTAGTAACAGGTGCCCTGCTTTTTCTTTCGCACAATACATTCATCTGCCAAAGAAAAATCACCGCGCATTTGAATTAACAAATCCCCTTGCTTTGACCACAGCCAGAGATCCGGGTTGACTGGCATGGCAATGTCGCAGATAGCATGTGCCGCGCGCTCAGCAGATACGTTTGCATAAGCCCAGTTTTCAAATGCCGCCTGATCAGTTTGCCTTGCACAGTCTCCGATAGCGAACACATCAGGCACCGAGGTCATTTGCCTTTCGTTAACCAGAATGCCCTTATCCACTTCTACACCTGCGTCACGTGCCAACTGATCGTTTGGCATTATTCCGATACAGGCACACACCACATCAGAATCGAGAATCCCCTCTTTCTGTGCATCACCAAACCTGACATCTACACCGATACTGCGGTGATACTCCAACAACAGCTCTGAAATTTCAGGCGGCACCGATCGGGCACAGAGTCTTTGCTGTTGTTCGTAAAGGCAAACTTCCAGACCATGAAATCTGGCAGTTGCAGCAACCTCAAGCCCCAACCAGCCACCACCGATAACAGCCAATGTTTTCTCTGACCGAAGCGTTTGATAGAGATGATCAGCATCATGTAAAGTGCGCAGACTTAACGCACCTTCAAGCTTGCGCGCCCTGCCCCCGCTGGCAAATACCAGCTTGTCGAACTCGATTTTTTTGCCGCCTGCATGAACGACCCGTTCCTTCACATCAACCCGGTCAACTGACGCATCGAGATCGAGTTGTATATCGAACCGATTCGCCATCTCGGCTGTGAGTATGATCACCTCATCAAGTGAAACTGATCGGGTAAGATAAGACTTGGACAACTCGGGCCTTTGATACGGCGGTATCGATTCATCTCCCAACAGTTTTATTTGGCCGTCGTAACCAAGCCGCCTGAGCTCCAAAGCACATTTGGCAGCTGCTTGCCCGGCGCCGACAACTACCGTTTTATCGGTATTCAAACTGCTTGCCTCTTGTTCATTAATATAAGCATCGCGTGAGTGCTTTCCGTGTTAATGACCAACTGTTCTTTATAACTGCATTCGCCTCAACTACAGACTATTTTGCAACTCTTGCACTGAAATGTATAACAAAAACTACAATCAGCGCGCCGGCAATATTGCTCATCCAATGCAACGGGTAAAACGCTGCCGCACCACCACCGATCAGTAAGGGATACATCCACCAGCGCAACGGACCTTCACTGTATCTTTGCAACAACGCGTTGAACGCGTAAATACCGAACAAGCTGAACAACCCGATTCGGGCAACGGTTTCAAACCCTCCGCCAATCAACGGCGTATAGGCAAAGATCAATGGAACAATATAAAGTCCTTTGGCTATTTTCCATGCTTCAACACCGGTTGCCATGGGGGGTGATTTTGCAATGCCTGCAGCGGTAAAAGCAGCCAGACAAACCGGTGGCGTGACATTGCTGTCCTGACTCAGCCAGAAGACGATAAGATGCGCGGTTAGCAGAAACGTTGTCATTGCCTCAACATCAACCAGCGATGGCCTGAGTACCACAGCCAGCTCAAACGGAATGGTTGACATCAAAGTCTGCGCTTCAGCAAGCGTCATCCCGCTAGCCACTTTGGCGACCAACGGTGAATCAACCAGTGCAAAGGTAGCGGCTGCTACAGGATCAGCGATACCACTGACCAGCTGTTGCACTATGACGCCATCTGCCAGCATACCGGCCAGCGCCGGGGCAGATAGAATAGACAACACAATGTAGGCTGCAGTAACCGGCAGTCCCATACCCAATATCAAAGACGCAATGGTGATTAACAGCAGCGCTATCAACATTGATCCCTGCGACCATTGCGCAATCATCAGTGCAAAGGTATTGGCAAGACCCGATGTGGTTACTGCGTTGTTTATTAAACCTACCGCGACCAACAACACTGCAGTCATGACTGACGTATTTATACCGAGTGCAAGTGCACGCGCAATATTTACTACACCCATCTTGTTAGGGGTGATCCAGCTGATCACAATCAGACTGCCTATGGCTATACAGGCAGCGTAACTTGGCGTACGGCCAGATACCAGCAGGTAAGTCATGATGGCCAGTGGCAGTAGAAAATTCAGCGCACCACCAATGAGTTTTTTTCTATCAACCGCGTCCGGCTTCTCTGTACCAATGTCGTACTTCATAGCTTCTATGCGAATAATAAAAGCCACCGACAAAAAATACAGAATGGCGGGAACAACAGATACCGCTACAATTTTACCGTAATCAATACCCGTGTAGCTCGCCATCACAAAAGCGCCAGCGCCCATAATCGGCGGCATCAGTTGCCCGCCGGTAGACGCAGAAGCTTCAACACCTGCAGCAAACTTTGCACGAAACCCGTTTGATTTCATCAATGGAATAGTGATGACACCGGTCGATGCTGTATTAGCTACAGCAGAGCCGGATATAGTGCCTGTCAGCGCTGACGACATGACTGCTACAAATGCTGCACCACCGCGCAGTTTGCCGGCAATACCCTTGGACATTTCTATAACAAAATCCGAAGCACCCGAAACCACCAGGAACGCACCGAAAATCATAAAGAGTGTGATGTTGGCTGAAGAAATCGTTGTGATAACACCAAACATGCCTTCGTCGTTATAAAGCGAACGAAACAACACATCATCAAGCGGCAAACTAGCGGCACGGAATGCGCCTGGCAACAATTCACCAACAAACAAAATATAAGATAACGAAAGAATTACCAGAATCGGAATAATCCATCCGGTCAGTCGACGTGTCAGTTCTATTGCACCAACGATCACAATAAAACCCGCTATCCAGTCTAATGGTGTGAACTGCCAGCTTTGTCCGGTTTTAGCCAGGGTACGCTCGTAGACACCATTTTCGGCATAGGCTATCCAGAGTGCACTGGCAGCAATCAGTAACCCGAAAATCAGGTTCGGCCAGAGGTTTTTAACCTTGCCGTTTTTATCTGTTTGGAGTGTCGTAATTGCCGCAAGAAATCCGAAGCCTGCAAAGTGAATGCAGTTCTGCCACCGACCAGGTTCCTGTAGATAAATGTTGGTCAGTACATGCCAGATACCAAAGCAGCAGATAACACCGAAAAGCAGCTTGTAATACCAGCCGTGTCCCAGCGCATAGTCAAGATCTGACAGGCGCTCTTTGAATGGAAGGCTTTCACTTTGACCGGCATCTTGAGAGCGCACATCAGCCATGGAGGTTCCAGCCCTGTGTGTTTGGAAGTATGGTAGACGTACCGTCATTCGTCAGGAGGCATCCGCAGGCGTATCCACCACTGGTGTATTACCCGGTACTGGCACCTCACCAGGTAAAAAGGCACTTGCCACATGAGCAAGTGCCCGATAAAACGATTTACATCAGGTTTTCAGGTATTTCCAAACCTACTTCTTTGTAGTATTTCAATGCACCCGGATGCAAGGGTACCGGCAGTCCGGCCAATGCGCTGTTAACATCCATTGCATTGGTTGCTTTATGAATCGCTTGCAGGAAAGGCAGGTTTTCATACAGCGCTTTGGTCAACAGGTAGACGTGATTTTCATCAACATCGGCATTAACCGCAAGAAAGTTTGGCTGTGCAATGGTCTGGACGTCGTTATCCTGACCGGGATACGTACCGGCCGCAATAGTGTATGGAACCCAGAGATTACGGCCGCCATCCATCTTTGCGAGTTCTTCGTCGGTGACATTCAAAATGGTGAATTTATCAGCGTTGGAAGACATCAGCTTAGTGATTGCACCGGTTGGCGGTCCCGCAGGAAAACCGCCGCCCACAGCCTGACCGTTTGCCATTGCATCCGCTGACGGACCATAACCGGCATGCACCAGGTTGAACTGGTCAAGCCCGAGACCCAGACCTTCCATCAGTACACCATTAGAGCCCAGCGTTCCCGAGTTTTCTTTACCCATCACAACCGTTTCGCCTTTGATGGCTTCAAAGTCGGACACGGTACCGCTTTTAACCATATCGTTGGCAAGTACGAATTGTTCTACGTTTTGCCAAAGCATGGTTATAGAACGAAGATTCTCCTGCTTTTCCGATACCGGACCAGTGCCGGTAGCAGCGTAGGACCCGAACAATCCCTGCAGGATCGCAAACTGGGCATTATCAGCCGCCAATGCCTGTACGTTCGCACCGGATCCGGCTGAATTCACAGCAGTGAGACTGAATTTTTCCTTCGGAAGTAACTTGATCTTGGATAAGGTCGCGATGGCAGTCCCGACCGGATGATAGGTACCACCTGTGGACGCGGTGTTTAATATGTAGTCGTTTGCGGAAGCCGCAGCGCCGAAAGTCGCAGCAGCCAGAGTCGCAGTCGCCAGAATAAGTGGTTTGGCCAGATTCTTAAACATTGATTACCCTCCAATAGATTTGCATGATTGAACAGATTAATAATAATGATCAATTTATACAACAGTTACAATTGTTTTTATCCGCTTGTTTTTTCTATATTTTTCAAAACCCGCCGACAATAAAAACCAATCCCCGGATGTGGTTGGCATAAAATTGCTCAAGCTCCATTAATTCTGAAGGGTAAATTCCTGCTGGCTAATTCTTAGGATTCTCTGCCACCCTTTGGTTGTCATCGAATAGCGCTTATCAACCATTAGCATCTCGCTGTGCCGGCAGTGTCAGTATAAATATACTGCCTTTGGATAAGCCACCAGTATTGCAATACAAACTTTAAAGTCAGGCATACGGCTTGTGTTTATTGCACTCTCACGATATCACCGTCTGCCAGTCCTTCAGTGATCTCGATTTTCAATCCGTCAGATAAACCAGTTTTTATTTCCCGACGCTCAAATTGCTCACCCGCCTTAACTAAAACCCAGGTTTTATTGTCTTCGAAAATCAATGCACCTTCATCGAGAGTCAGCACATCATCGCGCAGGTCAAGTACAATATCAGCGTTGGCGCTGTAGCCTGCCCTGACCTGACGTTGCGGATTCTGTTTGATTGCCGCACGTATTTGAAACTGTACAGTACCTTCATCTCGTACCCCTTTGGGTGAGATAAACTCAAGCGTACCATCGAATATTTCATCTTCTATGGCGCCAATACTTATCTGCAGCGCCATGCCTTCGCGGATCCGGCCAACTTCTGACTCATCGACAGTGCCGGTAAAAATCATATCCGTCATATCTGCAACCGATGCAATAGTTGTCCCCTCATTGAAATTATTAGTCTCGGTTACCGTCTCGCCTTCTTTTACCGGAACTTCAAGTACAGTGCCTCTCACAGTTGATCGGATCTCGCTTGATACCGTACCGGCTTCACCACTGCCACCTTCACGAATTAACTGTAAGTTACTTCTGGCACTCTCTTCTTCTTCACGCTGAATTTCGAATTCGTATTGATAGGTCGCGTATTCATCTCTGGAGATCAAATTTTCATCCAGCAGGGTTTTGCGCCTGTCACGTTCGCGGCGCGCATTATCAGCACTAATGCGCGCCGTCTCAACGCGGGCTTGCGCCGCATTCAAAGTGACTGCGTCAGGTACAATTTTAATTTTTGCAATCAGTGCATCTTTATCTATTGTTTCGCCCGCATCCAAAAATAAGGTTTCAACAACGCCGGAGACACGTGATTTTATCGTGACTTCTTTTCTCGGTTCTATCGAACCGCTGGCGACTGCTTTTTTTATGATGGTACTCTGCGTGACTTTTCTGGTTTCAAAGACTTCTGTCGGTTGCTCGTTACGCTTAATTAAAAAATACAAACCACCTGCAAATAAAGCCAGCACCAAAAACAGCAAAAATATTCTGACAATCATATTAAGCATAATTATTCCGCACGTAGTGCTTCAACAGGATCAATTTTCATTGCATGGCGGGCAGGTATAAGCGCTGCCAGTAGTGAGGCAATGCCCAGTGCTACAATTGCCGCCAGTGCTATCTTCAGATCTATGGTTGGCGTATCAAACAATACATCGGCATCAACACTTCGGGTAATCGGCCGGGTAAGTAAATCAGCTATAAAAAGTGCGAGTAGCCCGGCAAACAAGCCCAGCAGACCAGACACACCAACCAGTGCCATAGTCTCTGCGAGTATCATACTCAAAACGGCTCGCGGCGTAGCACCCAAAGATTTGCGTATACCAAACTCTCTGCGCCTTTCCCTGATGGCAATCATCATGATATTGCTCACACCCAGCACACCCGCGAGTAGTGTTGCCAGTCCCACCGTCCATATAAATGCCCTGATACCAACAAACAGTCTTTCGATACGTAAAAACTCGGTTTCAGAATTCCAGTCACCGAATGCCCTGTAGTCAGCAGGCTCTACCCGGTGGCGCTGCGTCAATACCTGGCGCATCGCAGCCCCCACCGCTTCACTGCGAAGGCCTGGCTCTGGAATCATTGCGTAAAATCCGATCTCGTCTCCATAGTTAAAAACCTGTTGGAAGGTTGACAGAGGAGTCATAACCAGACTCCCCATACGTTCACGATTACTGCCATAGCGCTTTGGTTTGAATACACCGACCACGGTGAAGCTGATTTGTCGGATCTGAATCTGGCGGCCAATCGGATTTACTTCTTCACCATAGAGGTCTCGATGAATACGTTCACCAATGACTGCGACCTTACGTTTTTCTTCGAGATCAAATTGATTAATAAATCTGCCAAACTTTAGTGTCATGGGCAACACATTACGATACGCCGGAATATCACCGGAAATTTCTGCATCAGTCACCTTGTTATCACTGACTACATCACTGCGGCCCCTGAAACGAGCCAGTCGCACACGTGGCGCCAGTGTGCTGATACCGGGTACCCGGGCTCTCAGTGCTTGTGTGTCTTCGTTGTTAAGCGTAATTTTCCTGCCTGGCGGCAATCCCTGATAGGGTTTGGAAGTTGCCCGACCCCATAGATAAAGCGAATTAGTGGCATAACCTGACATACTTTTATTAACACCTGATTCAATACCATTACCGAAACCAAGCATTACAACAAGAATAAACACACCCCAGAAAATGCCCGATGCCGTCAGCAAGGTTCGAAGCCGGTTGCTCTTTAACACCTGCCATATCTCGCTCCACAATTCACGATCCATCATGACGGTTGTAACGCCTCCACCGGATCTATAACTGCAGCTCTTCTTGCCGGCAGGTAGCCGGCAAGTGTTCCCGATACAATAACCAGTAGTGTCACAGAAAACACAACAAACGTATTTACATCCGGCTGATACATATATTCGTTTTCCGGCACCGTCGCTTTTAAAAGCTCCAGTAAACCGATACTTGCAAACAAGCCAATGTAGCCTGCAACAGAGGTTAATATCACTGACTCCAAAACAATCAGGCGCGTAATAGAACCCGGAGTTGCACCAATCGCTTTTCGAATCCCGATTTCACGCCTGCGCTCAGATACCGAAATTACCATGATATTGCTGACCGCCAATATGCCGGTCAGTACAGTACCAACACCTACCACCGCGACAAACACTCGCACCCAATAGAATAAGTCAGTGATCTTTTTGTATTCATCAAGGTTGTTATATATACGTGCAGCACGATTGTCCTGCGGTGAGAAGTTGTGCGTTTTTGCTAACAACTCTCTCACCTGCTGTTCACTCTCTTTACTTTCCTCGTAGCTCACCTCACCTACGGTATACAATAACTGATCAACACGATCCGGTTTTCCAAATAGCAGTTGCGCTGTAGATACCGGTAAATACACGACTTCTTCTTCGCGGCGGGATCCAACATCTGTAAACGCACCTACTACCTGACACACTGTATCACCCAGTGTTATAAATTCACCGACCGGATCGGTCGATGTTTCACCAAACAAACGCGCAACCACCTGCGCACCGATAACACAAACCTTTCGGCGCTCAGCGAGATCCATTTCATTGAGATAGCGACCAGAGCTTATAATGGTTTTTTCGAGAAACAAATGGTCAGGATGGACACCGCGAATATCAAAAGCCGCCTGCTGTCCGCCGTAGCTGACCAGTGTGTTACGGGCGAAGTAACGTGCCGTAATTTTATCGACGTGGTCTACTTGGCCACGTATCTGACGGTAGTCTTCGTTGCTGTAGCGTATTGAACGACCACGCGGCAAGCCATTGTGGGCAATGGTGGTTTTGCCTCCATAAATTCTGATGCTGTTTACCGCATCATCCTTAAACTGCAGCTCCACACCGTTTTGAATACCACGCCCGGCGCCAAGTAACAGCACCAGCATGAATATACCCCAGGCAACTGTCAGCACGGCCAGTGCCGTACGCATTTTATGGGTACGCAGTGAGTCTGCCACCTCAATCAGCGGATCAATCATGCGTTAAAAGATCCGTTTAAACGATCACTGACAATATCGCCATCACGCAATATAATTGATCGCTGCGCCTGTGCCGCGATATCAGGCTCATGCGTTACCAGTACCACTGTCATACCCTGCGAATTAACCTGCCTGAAAATTTGCATAATCTGTTCGGAAGTTCGTGTATCCAACGCACCCGTCGGTTCATCAGCAAGCAGCAACGCAGGTTGTGCTATCAGAGCACGAGCAATCGCAACACGCTGCGACTGACCACCGGACAATTCAGAGGGCTTATGATCAGCGCGCTCTTCAAGCCCTACCTGCTGAAGATATTCCAGAGCAATACGGTTTCGTTTTTTACGTGCGACTTTTTGATAATAGAGTGGCAGTGCTACGTTCTCGAGCGCACTCTTGTGGTGGATTAAATTGAACGACTGAAATACAAATCCGATAAACCGGTTCCGGTAGCGCGCCGCATCGGTGGCGGTCAGATTTTCTATAGCGCGACCGTCAAGTGTGTAGTTACCCGCATCCGGTGTATCAAGAATACCCAGAATATTCAGCAGCGTTGACTTACCGGACCCTGATGATCCCTGAATAGCCACAAATTCACCCTGCGCAATATTGAGGCTGACATCATTCAGCGCATGCACTCTGTGCTGCCCCATCTGATAGGACCTGGAAATATTGGCAAGATCAATCATTAATAAAGGAGAACACAATAACTGAAACAAGTGTAGCCCCAATTGCCACTGCTTACTTCAGATTGTGTGCGACGTCCCATCCAGCCAGGACTATCCACGAAACCGACGGCGTCTGCATCATATAAAGTCGCGCTGCAAACCGGAAATATAGTGTGCGGATCATCATCCGTTAATGGTGCGCAACTCTCACGTGCAACCGGATCCCATCCCCAACCGTCAAAACTATCCGCATTGGAGTAGTCGCAGTTTGAGGCGATCACCGGCGACGGGCCAGTCAGTGGCGGACAGCTTTGTCGCGTAATCGGGTTCCAGCCCCAACCATCAAACAATTCAGCCGCTGAGTAGACACATGCATTGGATACAACAGGAGTACTTACCGGTTCTTCCGGAATCAGGTTTTCAAGTGTAGCCGGCAGAGCCGAATGACAGGCAAGACAGTCTGACCCTACCTGAGCGTATAAATTCTGACCAGTAAAAGCGGAAAACAGAACAGTGCCCATAAGGACTTTCGAAACGACAGCTATCGACCTGACAGCATTTGGGACTACGTGTTTGGACATTGAAGTATTCCTCTGGACGGACTGCAAAAGCAGAATTGTATTTGTCATGACAAATACAATGTCAAACAGTTCCTGAACCGCAGCCGGGACGCCAGACCTCTACGCGGCAGAACCACCCCTGGTGCGAACGGCCTCTGACGCTGTGTTTTATCGTTCCTATTCGTTGCATCTGGATAACTATGTGCCGTATATGGCCGTACCAATTCAAATAAGGCACTGTGAAATCAAATCTCGGCGGGATATGCTCGCCATTTCATGAATAGTCCGGACTGATAGCAGTACGCTTCAGTCTGACCGGACCCGCAGCAATCCAGGAAGCACTGCTTATGAACACACCCAAAACAATGAAGGCAGTGGTCCTGACCGGGCACGGAGGACTGGACAAGCTCGAGTACCGTGAAGACTGGCCGACACCAGAGCCCGCCGGCAATGAAGTATTGATTAAGGTTGCCGCCTGCGGGCTCAACAACACCGACGTCAATACCCGCACCGGCTGGTATTCAAAAGCAGTAAGCGATGCCACCACCGGTGATGCCTTTAGCACAGTGGATGAAGATGATCCGACCTGGGGCGGAGAACCACTCATGTTTCCGCGTATACAAGGCGCAGATGTATGTGGCACCGTTGTTGCCGCCGGTACCGATGCCGATCAATCACTGATTGGCAAACGAGTCATCACAGACAACTGGTTGCGTGACTGGAACGATCCCGACAACAAAAACAAAACCGGCTACTTTGGATCAGAGTGCAACGGTGGCTACGCTGAATATGCAACCATTGACGGCAGAAATGTTGGTATTGTAAATAGCAGCTTATCAGACGCGGAGCTTGCAACGTTCTCGTGCTCCTATACCACCGCAGAGGGCATGCTCAGCCGTGCCAATGTAAAACAGGGCGACAGCGTTTTAATCGCTGGCGCATCGGGCGGGGTTGGCTCGGCATTAATACAACTGGCTAAACGTCGCGGTGCGATGGTAGTCGGCATTGCCGCAGAACATAAACACGCAGAGCTTAAAAAACTGGGCGCCGACGCACTGATAAGTCGCGACCCTGCCAACCTTAAAGAAGCATTAAAACTCGCCATAAACAAAGACACTGTGTCTGTTGTCGCGGACGTTGTCGGTGGCACGGCATTCACACATCTAATTGATTGTCTTGAGCGCGGCGGCAGATACACCTGCTCCGGTGCGATCGCCGGACCCATGGTTGAACTCGACCTGCGTACATTGTACTTACGCGATCTGACCTTTACCGGATCAACCGTCATTCCTGTGAATATATTCGGTGACCTGATCAGCTACATAGAGCGTGACGAAATCAAACCCGTCCTTGCCGCCACCTACCCGCTTCGGGATCTGGCAACAGCGCAGCAGGCGTTCATTGATAAAAAACACAGCGGCAATATTGTAGTCACAATGTAACTCACCTATGAAAATTACCAGACTCTCTGTTTATCAAAAAGATCTGCCACTAAAAGATCCCTACTGGCTCTCAGGTGGCAGGCTTAAGTTTGAAGTACTTGATGCCACCTTTATAAAAATAGAGACCGACGCCGGTATCACCGGCTGGGGTGAAGGCACACCCTGGGGTCACACTTATGTACCGGCTCATGGACCCGGTATACGTGCAGGCATTGAAACCATGGCACCGGCTATCCTCGGCCAGGACCCACGCAAAACCGAACTGGTAGAACGCGCCATGGATGTCTGTTTGCCGGGTCATTTGTACGCCAAGCAACCGGTTGACCTCGCCTGTTGGGACATCACCGGAAAAGCATTCGGTTTATCCATTGCCGACCTGCTCGGTGGCAAACGTGAGAGCGGCACCCCTGCCGCCTCGTCTGTATCTTCTGGAGAACCTGACTATATGATGAGTATTATCAATACCTATCGTGACAGAGGTTATGTTGCCCACTCTGCAAAAGTCGGTGGCAGTGATACAGAAAAAGATATACAACGTATCCGCCATATAGAAAGCAATCGCCGCGAAAACGAGATAATTTTATATGACGTTAATCGTGCATGGACCCGACGCGAAGCCGGTATTGTCATGAACGCGGTGGCAGACCTCGGAGTAACCTTCGAACAACCCGGTGAAACACTGGACGATATCGCAGCAATCAGAAAAGTAACTACCTCACCGATCAGCGTCGATGAATCATTAGTCACTCTGCAGGATGCCACCCGCATCGCAAGAGACGGCATCGCCGATGTTTTCGGCATTAAGTTAAATCGCGTTGGCGGGCTAACCAAAGCCCGTCGCATGCGGGACGTGGCAATCGAACACGGCATACAAATGTTCATTATGGCGACCGGCGGTTCGGTACTGGCAGATACAGAAGCGGCACACCTTGCACAGTCGATTCCGGATGCCTTTATAAAAGCCTGCTGGTCATGTCAGGATATGCTTACCCTCGATATTGCTCCCTCAAGTGGCCCGCGCTGCATTGACGGCTTCATTACCGTCGATGACACACCCGGTCACGGGGTCCTACCGGATGAAAACCTGTTAGGTGATCCTGTCGCGGTTTACGGCTAGAAACAACAAACTGCACTGAAGGCTGGATCCAACTACAACCGAACTCTGCTCCGGACATCAGTGGATAAAATGTTGTACTGTTCCGGCATATCTTGAGCCGGAGACAATCCATTGCCCAGCCTTATCAAACCACATGGCAGTGATGCACTGAAGCCGCTTTTCGTTGATGACGCAAAGCTACGGGCACAGCTTGCAAAAGATGCCGACTCGATGCCTGCCATCACTATCAACTCAGCTGCAGCTGGCAATGCCGTGATGCTCGGCGGCGGTTACTTTACACCGTTGTCCGGATTCATGAACAAAGCCAATGCACTTTCTGTAGGTGCAAAAATGCAGACTACCGATGGTCTGTTCTGGCCAACCCCGGTACTGAATCTGGTATCTAATGCAGGCAGCATTAAAGCCGGTGATCAAATCGCACTAAAAGACCCGAATATCGACGGTGCACCGGTACTTGCCATTCAAACAGTAGAAGCAGTTGAAACTTTTACCGACACTGAAATAACAACACTGACACAACAAACCTTCGGCACCGCAGACCCTGAACACCCGGGAGTGACCGAGTTCATCGCACAAGGTAAAACATCGATTTCGGGGCCGATCAAAGTACTCAACTACAGTTACTTTGAAAAAGACTTCCCGAACACCTTCCGCACCGCAGTGCAAATAAGAAATGAAATCGAAGCCCTTGGCTGGAGTCGCATTGTGGCCTTCCAGACGCGCAACCCGATGCACCGTGCACACGAAGAACTCTGCCACATGGCAATGGACCGACTCAACGCGGACGGTCTGGTTATACACATGTTACTGGGCAAGTTAAAACCCGGCGACATACCGGCTGACGTACGCGATGCTGCCATCAGAAAGATGATCGAACTTTACTTCCCGCCGAATACAGCATTGGTCAACGGCTACGGCTTTGACATGCTCTACGCCGGCCCGCGTGAAGCCTTGCTGCATGCTGTATTCCGTCAGAATATGGGAGCAACTCACTTTATCATCGGCCGCGACCATGCAGGCGTTGGTGAATACTATGGCGCTTTTGAAGCACAGGAAGTTTTCGACTCAATTCCGGCGGGCTCGCTTGAAATTGAGCTCTTCAAAGCTGACCACACCGCTTACTCGAAAAAGCTCAACAAAGTAGTCATGATGCGAGAAGCACCAGATCATACAAAAGAAGACTTTGTACTGTTGTCTGGTACCGCAGTGAGAAAAATGTTAAGTGAAGGCACAGCCCCGCCGGAAGAATTTTCACGGCCAGAGGTGGCACAGATATTAATGGATCACTATCGAAGTTGATAAAAAGTGCAAAGTGGCATAAGCCGGAGGCGCATCTGGCAATAAGCAATAAACGCTCAGAGTAACCAGCTTTGTAATACGGCCACCCGAGAACCGGGTGGCCGGGCATAACACGCCCTTTACTAGAAGGATCTTACAGGTAGCACGTGAAAAGAGGCTACGTTCTTGTTTGTCGGCCCAGGCTCACCATTGCTTTGAAGTGACCATGCATTGTCGTCTGTATTCTCAGTTGATGACCAAAGACCAGGGGTAACCGAATCACCAAATTGATTAAGGACAGTTGGGATAGCTAGACTTTGATTCACTATTTCCAAAAGCTCTACGATTGACGGTAGATACCAATCATCGAATTCGATTCCGTCTGCTTCTGCATCAACACTCGGGGATGTGGAAAAGCCTAACGCCGCATCCGCAGCCGGACTATTACATTCAGCAAATGCATCACTGTTGTTCAGACCGGATTGCACCGGTTGATTCGGCTGACCGTTGGTGAAACCATCCAGGTTGTTTATACCGTCCAGATCAATGCCAACGCAACCCCAGGCCAAAGGACCAAGAACTTCCTGTGCAAATTCCAATCCTGAAAGACCATCTTCTGATACCGAAAATACAACTCCACCGCCAGGACCTATGTCGCCTATACTAAATTCGGCAGGCCCTGTTGGCACCACACCTTCTACGGTTATGTTAATTTGCGCTTCAGCAGACTGCCCCGCAATATCTGTTACCGTGTAGTCAAAGCTTACTGTTCCTAATTCACCTGCCGCTAAATCTCCAAACTGCGGCGGGGGGTCATAGGTAAAAGTATCGCCATCTTGCGTCAGACCATTGCCAAGCGCTACTTCAATTTCCAGTGCATCTCCGTCTGGATCATTAGATGCATCTATCAGTAGCTGTAATGTGAACTCAATCGATACATTGGCCAGTGTGGCTAACTCCACATCATCTGCCGTTGGCACTCTGTTAACCGGAGTATCATCAGAAATTCTCGTCACGTCCAAACGCGATATAGTGTCGTTAAACCTGATAGTGCGAAGATCCGAAATAGAGCTGGTAAAAATTTCACATCTTCCGCTTCCACCATCACGTGAATGTTCACAAGCTATCACCTCATACCCATCAGCAATTCTAAAAGACGATATTACATCGTTGCCAAGGCCGGATCTGCGAAGATCCGTTATAGTGAATGTTCCTGGCTCGTCA